>NZ_JAEMVE010000219.1 GCF_029216045.1 Sulfurimonas sp. MAG313
CAAACCCTGTTCATAATTGGAGCCTAACTATTTCACAGTTAGGCATATTTTTTAAAGGTAGGATTGATGAATATATTAAGCTGTAATTAGGTGTTACGAATGGTAGCTGACACAGATTTTTTTACGCTCTCTCGTGCCTCTAATCGCTTCCCTGCGGGTGGCTTTCTTTTTGAATATCTCTACGTTAGATTACCTTGAAGCTACTAGTAGCTCCTTCAATAATCTGCCTTGATATATTCAAAAATAAAACCATTAGTTCTTTGACTGTTTAGTTAGTGGCGTAATATTTAGATATAACAACAATTTTAAGTGCTTTATTACAAAAAATCTAGGGTTCATAGATGCAGGACTGTCTGAAGGCTTTAAAGTTGGCATATTATTTTCATCAGAGGTCGCTGCTATTGGACTAGAATGGAACCAAGAATATTTTGGTACATGTTTTAATTCCGGTGAAAGAGGCTATCCAATGATTGTCTTAGACATTGGATTTTAAAAGTCTAAAGCTTCTTCAAATAACAAGAAAGTAAAACTATTTTAGTACCATTTACACGTCCTTCTATCTGTTCACAGTTACCTAACACTAGATGAATATTTTTAACGGTAGTACCTTGCTTAGCTGTAAATCCAGCGCCCTTTACTACTAAGTCTTTAATAACAGATACACTATCCCCTGCTTGTAAAATAGTGCCATTTGCATCACGTGTTGGTTCTTTATTTTCAGCACTTAAGCCCATTTCTGCCCAAGCTTTGATATCGTCTTCTAGATATAACATGTCTAATAACTCTTGATTTTTCAAACGAGACAACATTCTATAAACAACAACTTTAACTGCGTTTTCTTCACTCCACATACTTTCATTTAAACAATGCCAATGGTTCTCATCCATCTTATCTTTATCTTCAACCTGTTCTTTACATGCACTACATATATAAATACTTTGGTCAATACTTCCATCTGATGGAGACACTTCTAAAACGCTTAAGCTATCTGTTGAAGTACATAATTCACATCTATTACCACTACGTACTTGTAAATCTTGCTCTAATCCCATTAAAAATCCTATAGTTTTTAAGATATTTTAACCCAAGTTATATATAACTTCTCTGAGGACAGCTTAAATTTTAGACTATTGTTAATAACTAAGAAACTTTTTAAGAGAAAGGGTCTATAGTAAACAGTAGAAAAGAAAATGAGGTTTTATGTCAAGTTTACCCAACACCCTAAATTCCTATTGGCTTTGGAAAGAGATGACCTCTAAGTTAGGTATTTCTAATGGTTTATATAAGTCATGGAAGTACACGCCTAATATGAAACTTAATAATAAATATGTTTTTCTTCAAAAAAATACCTTACCTATAAAATATGAACATGCACAAGAAATCCTCACAGACCTTACAGGCTATCTTCCTATTCGTTATGCATCAGATTGTTTACATGTGCACGAACATACCTTTAATTCAAGTTCTATGAAGTTATATAATCATTTTGAGTATAAGTATGTTGAAGATGTAAAGTTCGTTAATATCAAACGATTTTTTAAAGAACATGGAATTGACGTGAAGAAAAATGATATTTTACAATTGGGGAAGATCAATAAACTAGATATTGGCGAAAGTTCTACCTTCCACCTTATCAATCAAGATTATGCCTTAGTTATAAACTAAACTTTTTATAAAAACAGACTGATATTAAAATTATGACCGGCTTCTTTTAAGGCTAAATACGCTCTAAATTTCATCGCGTCTTCTGCTCTTTGTGTCTCTAAAAACTCTTTTGCTGTATCTATCATTTCTAAGTCAAACAAAGTATACAAATATGCTTCTTGTGCTTCTTCATACTCATCCGATAAAGTCTCAAACAGCTTAGTTCTTTGTTCTGGAATCATATGAATACTAAGTTCTTTACTAATAGAAAGATAGTCCGACTTAGATAATACTAGGCTAGAAATAAGTTCTAAAAGAGATTCATTAGACACTTCAAGAGTATTTTCTTCTGAATTTATTCGTGATAGGATGATAAAGAGAGCTTCTTTTGTTATATATTCTTTATATTTTTCAATAGCGAACATAGGCGCAGAAGTACAATAACTTAAATACGCTTTTTCCAAAACATCTTTGTTATATTTATCACTTTTGTTGAGAATTTCTTCGGGGCTTAAATCAAGTGTTTGCATACGATTGTTTTGATTTTTAAGTACCAGTTCATTATCTTCTGGAAGGTTGAACTTTTTAAGATCAACTACCTTTCCATCATTAATGTCATGAATAAGCTTTAAAGCTTCATTCACCTTATTGTTATCCGTTAAAATCAAATCACCCTTAGGCACCATAGCTGTAGAACCTAAGACCGAACCTAAAAGCTTATATCTATCTGTTTTAAAAGTATGAATTTTTTGAACTAATAAAAGTTCGTCCACAATAACATCAATTAAAGACTCATAATCTTTTTTAAAATTACGAAGACTAAAAAAATTCTTCACAGAATAATAAAACATATGAGAAACACTCAGTAAATATAAAACGAATACAGGAAGTAAAATAAGTACGGATACCGGTAAAGAAGGTAAATGAATACCAAAAAATGAGATTGCCTCAGTTTGTGAGTATCCTAGATACTGACTTATATACCAACCCACAAACAGCATTAAAGCTAAGGTCCCTAACGTATATCGTTTTAAATACATATATATCCTTGATTATTAAACAGCACTCTTTTCTGCGATTTCTCTACAGTCAATACAGTACTTGGCATGTGGTTTTACTTTTAAACGGTGTACGCCAACGCATTCTTCACACATTTCGCATATACCAAAAGAACCATCTTTTATTTTAGCCAATGCAATATCAATTTCAAATAATTCTAACTCTTGTTGATTGCCAATAGCATTTTCTACCATATTATCGTTACTTACTGAAGCATAATCACCTTCATCATTTAACTCTAACTCTCGGAGCTCGTTCATCTCTTTTTCAACACCCGCGATATTTTTTTCTATTTGTATCTTACGTGAATCCAGAGTATCTTGAAAATATTCAATTTCTTTGTCGTGCATTTCTCGCATATTTCTATTCCCTTAAATCAAATTAATAAATTTCACTTGTGGTACGGATGGTTATTCAAGATAGCAAATCCCCTAAAAACTTGCTCAAGTAAAACAGCCTTTGCAATTTTATGACTCATGGTTAGTTCCCCTAAAGAAATAACTTGATCGCACTGCTTTAAAAACTTATCTTCAAAACCATAAGCACCGCCTATGTAAAAATTTACCGATATTTTATCACTCAAAAGCTTGGAAAACTTAAAACTGTCGACTAATTTTCCATTTGGATGAAGGGCTATGTTATAAGATTTACTTAAATAAGGTTCGAAAGCTTGAGTATAAGCCGCTTGAGCTGTTCTCTCCCCTTCCACCTGTGCTTGATGAATTTTTTTATTAAAAATCTCAATATCTTCAATACGAGAAAACTTTGATGTCATCTTCTCAAGCTCCTTATACAAGGGGCTATACAGAGATTTTTCAGGCTTTGCAATAGATAAGATATTAACCTTCATACAGACCTGAGCCTACTACTAAATATTCTACATTTACAAAGTTATCACTCAGTTTTACACCACCAATAGCCGCTACCTTATGCTTTGAAAACGAGGCTAAAGTGTCTAAGGTATCACCGAGTATATTCGTAACATCTTTTGTTGAAGTTTGTTTAAAAGCACCCAACCCTATGTAGTTTAAATCCATATAATTTGCATTTTTTATCTCTTTTTCATTATGTGTGGAGATTCCAAGAAGTTTATCTTGGCCAATTTCTTCTCGAATTTTAGCTACAGCAAGAAGAATATCTTCATCTATTTCTTCTAAATCTTCTTGTCCCATATGCACACCATCGCATAAATTCACTAGTTCATATTTATCATTTACTATTAAAAATCCATCCCATAATTGACGAAGTTCAATAATATTTTCTTTTATTTCTTCTAAGGAAGCATTTTTATTTCTGTATTGAATGATTTCAGCCTTATGCTTTTTGGCATATTTAACAAAATCTTGAAGGCTAAGTTTACGAGAGTTTAGAGTATCTTGGTCACAAAGAGCGTACAATTTCATAGAAGATCTTTTAAGGGAGGATAAGCCGTGCTAAACGGCTTGTATTTCTTTATTTAAAAACATAATCAAAAGGTCTGAAAGAGTCTTTTTCATCTCATTACGACTCACTACCATGTCCACAGCACCTTTTTCTAATAAAAATTCAGCTCGCTGGAAACCATCTGGTAAATCAGAGCCAATAGTTTGCTTGATAACTCTTTGACCCGCAAAACCAATAAGAGCACCGGGTTCTGCAATAATAATATCACCTAGCATTGCAAATGAGGCTGAAACCCCACCCATAGTAGGATCTGTTAAGACTGAGATATAAGGAAGCTTAGCCTTAGCTAACTTAGCTAAGGCTGCCGATGTTTTAGACATTTGCATCAAGGCAAATGAGGATTCTTGCATTCGTGCTCCACCTGAGGCAGACACAATAATAAGACCGTGTTGTTTATCTATGGCGCGGTTAATAGCACGAACAATTTTTTCACCTTCAACTGAGCCTAAAGAGCCGCCCATAAAAGAAAAATCGAAAATGACAAGTTGTGTGATCACACCATTAATCTCACACTCACCACTCACAACAGAGGAGGTTCTTCCTGTTTTCACTTCCGCTTCTTCTATACGTTTTTTATACGATTTTTTATCTACAAATTTAAGAGGGTCTACAGGACGTAAACTAGAGTCCATCTCAACAAAAGAACCTTCATCACACATCAAATCTATACGTTCTTTTACGCCTATTCGAAGGTGATATCCACATTTAGGACAAACATAATGCTGTTTTTCAATCTCTTTATAATACATAAGAGCCTGACACGACTGACACTTAATCCAGTGAGAAGGGGCTTCAGACTTACTTGGTTGTGGTTTGCTTGGCTTAGAACTAAAAAAATCAAATAAACTCATGGGCTATTCCTACTTTATGCTATTTTGTTCAAATAAAGGTGAGGTGTACTCAGCTTTGTTTTAAAATTATTGTTTTAATCTTCTCAAAGACATCTTTATCTTTGGATATTATAATATGCGTTTCATCTTTATACATATGTAAATCTTCACACATATATATATAAACCGGCTTCTAAATCATAAGTACGCATTTTACCTAAAAAAATCATATAATTACTATTATGAGCGTACGCAAGGGATAAGGCAACAGCGCCAGGCGCTCTATATTTCAAATTATTTTCTATTAACTGCGTGGTTAATTCAGGATACAGTGCTGCTTTTTCAAAAATACCTATTTTAGACGTATGGTGTTTCACAACAGGTTTAAAATGCGCAGAATGAAGCTTTCCTTGAAGGAACTGTTTAGCATCTTTGATGTAAATATCTCCATTGGCAAAGTTACACACTATACCAACAAGACATTTTCCATTCTTCATGTACGCGATAGACGCTCCAAAATAAGGGAAAAGTGTAAGCATATTATCTGAGCCATCTATAGGGTCAAGTACAATTTGCACATCATTATCTTCCCCTACTAAACCGGACTCTTCAGAATTTATTTGACCAAAATAATCGAGTCTATCCATAAATATCTGCTCAGCCATCAAATCTAGCCCAACCGATCTATCTCCACCAGCACCTATGTCTTGAGGTTCATAAGCCGCTTTATCATCTTTATGATTTTCAAGCATAACAACCACCTCTTGACAGGCTTTAATAGTTTCGCGTATAAAGTGTTTCATTATTTAAATGATTTTATAATAGCTCTAGCAGCTTCTCTACCATCATAAGCAGCTCTTACAACAAGATCAGCTCCACGAAAACAGTCACCACCAGCAAAAACACCTGAAGTAGATGTTTCAAAGTTATCATCTAAGGTAATACCACCCCAAGAATTTGTTTCCACTCCATTTGAAGCGAGGTAGGATGGATTAACTGGGTCAAAGCCTAAAGACATAATCACGATATCCGCGTCAACCTTGAATTCAGAATTTTTGACCTCTTCCATACGTGCTCTACCACTTTCATCTTTACTACCAAGAGCTGTTTTGTTCATTTCGATTCCAACAACCTCGCCCTTATCATTAACAAGCACTTGTTTAGGAGAAGCATGAAAAGTAAAGTCTACACCCTCTTCACAAGCATTTTTATACTCTTTTTGGCTTCCTGGCATATTATGTGCATCACGACGGTATAAACATGTCACCGACTTAGCGCCCTCACGTTTAGCTGTTCGTACACAGTCCATAGCCGTGTCACCACCACCAACAACAACAACATTTTTATCTTTAAAATCCATAGCCTTATTATACTTTTCACCAAAGTTCTTAGACTGAATGGCCGTCAAATAATCCATAGCTCGGTAAACACCCTTAGCATTTTCATTTTCTAAGCCTGCTACTTTTGCCTTAGTCGCACCAATTCCAATGAAGATAGCTGAACTTTTTTCAGTAAGTTCTTCAAAAGATATATCTTTTCCAATTTCACAATTTAAAATCAGGTTTAAACCCGCTTCAATTAAACCATTCACTCGGCGCTCTACTATTTTTTTATCCAGCTTAAAGCCTGGGATTCCATAAGTAAGAAGTCCCCCTGCTCTATCGGACTTTTCATACATATCAACGCCAATACCAGCTCGTAAAAGATACGTAGCCACAGAAAGTCCTGCAGGACCTGAACCAATTACAGCCACTGTTTTATCTGAACTTACTCCTGGAAAGTGAGGCTTTAAACCAGCCTTAAAACCTTCTTCATTAATGAAAGTCTCAATAGAGCCAATAGTAATAGCGCCATGCCCATCATTAAGGGTACAGTCTCCTTCACAAAGTCTATCATGAGGGCAAATACGTCCCATAACTTCAGGAAAAGGAGAAGGTTCATTTGAAAGATTAAAGGCAAATTCTAAATCTTTTTCAGCAATTGACTTTAACCATTGAGGGATGTAATTATGTAAGGGGCACTTATCTAAACAAAAAGGATCACCACATTGGATGCATCTATCACTTTGTGAGGCCGCTTCTTTGCTTTCAAAGAATTCATAAATTTCATTAAAATCTTTTACACGCTCAACTACCAGGCGTTTTGCAGGCTCAATTCTTTGAGTATCAAGAAATTCTCTCATCTTAATCTCCTTTTTCTAAGTTTAATGGAAGTACTGTCATGTTCTTAGGACGAACTAACCAGAAGTCTCTAATATCCGTTCTAAAATTTTCTAAGATCTCTTTAGCTCTAGTAGAGTCAGTTTCATCGGCGTATTGCTTAATGAGTTTCTTCAAAAAATGACGGGCTTCATCACCCTCATCAGTATCTATACGTTCAATTTCAATTAATTCACGATTGATATTTTCAGAAAATTGATGGGTTTCATCATATACAAAGGCGATACCACCGGTCATTCCTGCACCAAAGTTAATTCCTGTTTTACCAAGAATAACCACAATACCACCGGTCATATATTCACATGCATTATCACCCGTGCCTTCAACAATAGCTAATGCTCCTGAGTTACGTACCGCAAACCTTTCACCCGCTGCTCCACGCGCAAAAAGTTTACCACCTGTTGCTCCGTATAAACAAGTATTACCCGCTGCTGCGTAACCTGGTCCTTGCTTAGATGGCATAATAATAATCTTACCACCTATCATTCCCTTACCAATATAATCATTAGCAACACCATTTACATATAGTGACACACCATTAATTAAAAAGGCCCCTAAAGACTGTCCAGCTGAGCCATTAAGTTTAATTTTAATCGTATCAGAAGCTAAACCAGCGTCACCATAATACTGAGCAATCTCACCTGATATTCGTGCACCAAAACTTCTGTTTGTATTCATAATCTCACGTGTAATAGTAACGCGTTGTTCAGGATGCTTGATGGTGTTCATAATTTCTTTAAGCACACCTTTTTCAAACTCATTAGCATCATAAGGATCATTTGATTGTACTTGACGAGTATCCGTACCTTCACAATGGTAAAGCACTTCAGAAAAGTCAAACTTAGAAGCAAAGGCATCATCAATAGTTTTCATTAAGTCAGAGCGTCCAATAATTTCTTCCATGCTCTTATAACCCATGCCAGCTAAGATAGCACGAATATCTTCAGCTAAAAGCGTGAAGTAATTAATGATGTGTTTCACTTGACCTTTATAGTGATCAGATCGTAATTTTTCATTTTGCGTTGCAATACCCACCGAACATTTGTTCACATGACAGATACGAAGCATCTTACAACCAACAATAGTAAGAACACTCGTACCAAAAGCGTAAGATTCTGCTCCAAGAAGTGCTGCTTTTACAACATCCAGACCTGTTTTCAAACCACCATCGGTTTGAACATGTACCTGACCACGAAGACCATTTACCTTAAGGGCGTTATGTGCTTCAGACAGACCAAGTTCAAAAGGATTTCCCGCAAACTTAAGAGAGGTTAGAGGCGCTGCACCTGTTCCACCATCTCCGCCTGAAATAATAATCTTATCCGCGTAGGCCTTAGCAACACCCGCGGCAATCGTACCAACACCCGCAGTAGAAACAAGTTTAACGGTTACAGTCGCGTTAGGGTTTACCTGCTTTAAATCGTAAATAAGCTGAGCTAAATCTTCAATAGAATAAATATCATGATGTGGAGGAGGTGAAATTAATGTAACACCTGCCACGGTATGACGTAACTTAGCAATAAGCGCGGTTACCTTATGTCCGGGAAGTTGTCCACCTTCACCAGGTTTTGCGCCCTGAGCCACCTTAATCTGAATTTCTTCAGCGGAACGTAAATACGCTGGAGTTACACCAAATCGACCTGAAGCAACTTGTTTAATTTTAGAATTTTTGATTGTTCCAAAACGCGCTGAATCTTCTCCACCCTCACCTGAATTTGACATGCCGCCCATAGTGTTCATGGCTTCTGCTATACATTCATGCGCTTCTGGAGAGATAGAGCCAAGACTCATTGCAGCAGAGGCAAGACGTTTAAAAATCTCTTCTTTTGGTTCAACATCTTTAATATCTATAGCTTTTTTATCAGACTTAATATCTAAGAAGTCACGGATGAATTTTTGACCACGGTTATTAATAAGACCTTTTAATGCTTCAAAATCTTCTGTTTTACCTGTTTCAACTACCTTATGAATAGAATGAATAACAGCAGGACCAAAATCATGATATTCTTCACCACTATAATACTTATAGAAACCACCAATCGTTAAAGGGAAGATAGATTTAAACCCATTATCTTCAAAGGCTTTTTTATGGGCTATTTCTACTCTTTCTTGGATATCAGCATAACCTAAACCAGGAATTAAAGACTGACCATCGCTAAAACATTCATTACAAATTTGTGTAGAAAGACCTAAGATATCAAAAAGGCTTGAGTTTCTATACGAAGCAATCGTTGCAATACCCATCTTAGACATAATCTTTAAAAGACCACTGTTAAGGGCAACATGCACAGACTTCATAGCCTCATGACACGACATTTCTAAGGCCTTTGACTGTTCTAGTCTTGCAAGCGCCGTTGCAAAAAGTAAATAAGGAAAAATTGCACTCGCGCCAAAAGCAATCATTGCGGCTGCTGAGTGAGAGTCTGAAACCTCACCTGTTTGCGCGATGATAGACACTAAGTGTCTTTTACCCTTATTTAAAAGTGTTTGATTTAAACGTCCAATAGCCATAAGCATTGGAATTGCTGCCAACTCTTCACAAAAATCAGCGTCAGATAAAACAACAATTCGAACACCTTCTTCAATCACTGCTGTTGAAATAGTTTCGACTAAGGTATCAAGTGCATCTTGCATATTTCCTTTAAAGGCTGTTGAAAAGGTCTTGTTTTTATAACAGGCTTGAAAACGAGCATTAGAAACATCTCCAAAAGAAAGAAGTACACTTAACTTTTCTTTCGTAATAATAGGAGAAATAGCCTTTAAACGGTGAGCATGAGAAGGCGCATCATCTAAGATATTATGAACTTCACCAAAACCTGTATTTAAAGACATAACCACTTTTTCACGAATAGAATCAATAGGAGGATTCGTTACTTGAGCAAACTTTTGTTTAAAGAAGTCAGAAAAGGTTCTTTGCTTGTTTGAAAAGGCTGCCATAGGTGTATCATCACCCATAGAGCCAACCGCTTCTTTTCCATCTTTAATCATAGGTTCAATGACTTGTTCAATGATTTCATGGGTGATATTAAAAAATCTTTGACGTCTTATCAACTCTTCTTTTTCATAATCACAGGCTTTTACATATTGTTCATCAACATATTCTTGTAAATACACCATATTCTCATTTAACCACTTCATATAAGGATTTGAACCCTTAAGATAGTCATTTATATCTTTATCTTTAAGCACTTTTCCATACTTAAGATCAAGCCCAATCATTTCACCTGATTGAAGACGGTGACGTTCTAAGATATTATCTTCATCTATGTCTAAAACACCATATTCAGAAGAAATTAAAAGCATCCCATCCTTCGTAATAATATATTTTGACGGTCTAAGACCATTTCTATCAAGAACACAACCAATATATCTACCATCAGTTAAAGAAAAAGCGGCAGGGCCATCCCAGGCTTCAAAAACGGTTGAGTTATATTCATAAAAGGCGCGAAGTTCTGCGTCCATATGGGGAGCATTTTGCCAAGGCGCGGGAATAATAGAACGTGCTGCCTTGAAAAAGTCTGTTCCATTGGCTAATAAAAATTCAAAAAAGTTATCGGCACTAGCTGAGTCTGATGAACCTTCTTGTAGTATTGGTAAAATTCTTTTAATCTCATCATCTGAAAACACATCTGATTTAATAGACTCTGACTTTACTTCTACATTAAAACGGTTTGCTTCTACAGAGTTAATCTCACCATTATGTGCAACTGCTCTAAAAGGCTGAGCAAGTTTCCACTGAGGAAGAGTATTGGTTGAGAATCTTTGGTGAAAAAGTGAAAAAGAAATTTCAAAATCACTGTCTTGTAAATCTACATAAAACTGCTTAATCGTCGTAGGCATAACAAGGCCCTTGTACGAGATAACTCGTGCTGACATAGAAGGGATATAAAAGTCCTCATCTGAGATCAGTGCATGTTCTGTTTCTTTTCTAGATAAATACAACAATGCATCAAATCGTTTTGTAGAAATTAAAGAATTTGCCTTAACAAAAACCTGAGTCATAAAAGGAAGAGATGCAAGAGCTTGTTCCCCAAGTGCGTCCGTATCAATAGGTACAGGACGTTTCCAAATAACTTTTAAATCATTTTTTTCACATAGTCCTTCTAAGACATCTAAGTGTTTCATATCTTTAGTAAAGACCATAGCCACTGCATATTGTTCAGGAAGTTCTATCCCCTCTTCTGCTGCTTTTTTAGCCATAAACTTAGTGGGCATAGACATAAGAAGTCCTGAACCATCTCCTGTTTTACCATCCGCTGCAACCGCTCCACGGTGCATCATACGAGACAGTGCGGTAATCGCGTTTTCTAAGTAGTCATGTGAGGGGATGTTGTTAATACTAGCAACTAAACCAAATCCACAGTTATCTTTAAATGAAGTTAATCTTTTAAGCAAATCAAGACCTTTATTTGTAAAATTATATATTTCTTTTATAATTTAAGCAAGTTTTAAACAAAATTGCATTATTTAAGAAAATGAGTAGTACATTATACTAAATTTGAGGTTAAAACTTATTTAAATGATAAGGGATTAAGGATATTTTCTAAAAATAAAGTGTAGAATTCACTCAAAATAGCTTAAAAAAGGCTCTGCTTGCAAGGTTATATAATTAAGGTCTCTAAAGCCCGAGATGAAGATGTTATAGTAACTATTTTAGCACAAAATAACTTATATACACTTTACCGTTTTTATGGAGCGAGACATTCTCAAATTAACCTCGGTTTTAAAATAGACTTTGAAGTAGAATCATCTGCCAAGGTATCCATGTCACGACTTCGAAAGGTCATGCACCTAAGTATGCCTTGTCTACTAGATAGAAGTAGGCTCTTTGTTTGGCAACAGTTTACAGGACTCTTTTACAAACATCTTCAAGATACTGAAGAACTTGATTCTTTTTATTTTCAACTTCTTGAAGATGCTTCTAATATTTGGAAAACTCAAAGTCCCAAGCGTATTGCTATAGAAGCCTATGTTAAACTTTTAAAATTTGAAGGTAGATTGCATACTTCTATGAATTGTTTTTTTTGCGAAGAAGACATTCACCAAGACTTAACACTTATTCGCGCTTTTTTACCAGCTCATGCCCAGTGTATTTTTGCTATTCCTTTAAATATAGACGCGGTTAAAGAATTGTTTGACACTGGTTCAAGCCTCTTTTTAGAAGATAAAGAGATAGAACGTATTTGGCATATTTTACTTGAGGGGTTTTAGCCTAAGAATTTTTCAAATTCCTTTGAAGGGATAGGTCGAGATAAAATATAACCTTGATAATACGTACAACTTGTTTGACTCAAATACTTTATCTGCTCTTCTTCTTCAATCCCCTCCGCTATGACTTCTAATTTATAGGTATCACAAATTGATAAAATTGTATCCACCAAAGTTTTATCATCTTCATTGGTTAAGATGTTTTGAATAAAACTTTTATCAATTTTAATAATATCAAAAGGAAGATTTTTAAGATAGGACAAGGATGAATAACCCGTACCAAAATCATCCATAGAAAGAATAAAACCAAGGTCTTTTAATTTTTTCATTTTTTCAATGGCTTTCTCAACATCACATATAACGACGGATTCGGTTATTTCCAACTCAAACACATCATACGCAATACCATACAATTGAATAATACTCACAATTCTTTGAATAAAATCTTCTTGCATAAATTGTTTAGGACTGATATTAATGGCAATGTTCTTTAAATCTTTTAAAATCCCTTTTTCACGCCAAGAATTATAATGACGGCACACTTCTTCAATCACCCAGTAGCCTATAGGAACAATCATTCCATTTTCTTCGGCTACAGGAATAAAATCATCTGGATAAATAATATTTCCATCTTGTTTACAAAAACGTAATAAGGCTTCTGCACAAACTACCTTATGCGTTTGCATCTCAACAATAGGCTGATAATATACTTCTAATTCATTGTTGCTTATGGCCTTATGTAAATCATTTTCAAGTGATAAACGTTTTTTAACCTCTTCATCCATCTCTTCTTCATAAAAGCAGGTACGATTGCGACCTTCTTGCTTGGCCTTGTACATCGCTAAATCAGCATGTTTAAGTAAATCATTTCTATTGTTTTCTTTTTCTGTGATAAGAGTAACCCCTATACTCACGCTAATATGCAAAGTATGCTCTTGTATCATAAAATCTTTTTTAGTGCTCGCATGAATTTTATCTGTAATGTGATGTATCTGAGAAATAGCTTCTAAAGTGTCTACACTCAAATCAAAAAGCAATAAAATAAATTCGTCTCCACCTAAACGAGAAAACGTGTCCTCTTTTCGTATAAATTCTCCCACACGAACAGAAAATTCTCGAAGCACTTCATCCCCAATATGATGTCCCAAAGAATCATTTATCGTTTTAAAATGGTCCATATCAATAAATAAAAGAGCCCCGTGCTGATGATCATATTTTCTTTTTAATAAAAAGTGTTCTAGTCTATTATGTAAAACAGCTCGATTTGGAAGATGCGTCAAAGTATCATGAAAGGCCAAAAATTCTATTTCTTCTTCTTGTTTCTTTTTTTCTGTCATGTCTGTTAATACAGCTAAACCCCCTTCCACTTTTCCTGCGTCATCATATAAAGGTGTAATGCGAACACTTATCCAAAGAGACAGTTCACTAAGAAGTGTCGTATAAGGGCCTTCATAAGACACTTCCTCTCCAAGTAATACATCTTTCACTACAGAAAATATTTTTTTATCTTTTAAAAGATTGAGATCTAAACCTTTTAAAGATTTAATAGGGGCTTGAACAATATCACTAAGCCCTTGATTACATTCAATAATGCGTTTATTTGTATCAAAAGAAAAAATGCCAATGGGCACGTGTTGAAAAATATTAACGACACGATCTTCAGAACGTTGTAAGTCATTTTGGATTTTCTTATACCGCTTGTTATTTTCAATAAGATGCAAAATATTTTTATGAATACTCAAAGAAATAGCACTCATCATTAATATATATAGGACAATAGAAAGTGCTAATAAAAGATATAACATCCCCCCATGTACTAAAAGCACTCCAACAAGAGGTAGCAAAAAAAGAGTTATAAAACTGATAAAAAACAGTTTATAACTGGCTAAGGAATTCGTTGCACCAGCAGAAAGTCCCGCCATCAAAATAATAATAAACGCTTGTAATAAAATATCATGCGCAGGGAAAAATAGTATCGTAAAGATTCCCCACAAAGCAGTCATAGCAAGTAAGCCTATATAAAAACGCTGTTTCCATTGTTTAGGAGAATAACGATAAATATCAGCTTTATACTGTCTTGCATCAGCATAACGAAAGACACTTAATAGTATAAAAGAGCCAAACCAAATCCCCATCCAAAGAGAAGAACATTGGGAAAACAGTACTAAGGTAAAGATAAGGGCAACCACAAGAGAAGCTATAAGGGCAAAGGGTAAATTAGAGTAACTAAGTTTTATAAGTTCTGATTCAACATCTAATTCTATCAACTTGTCTTTATTCACTACCATCCCCCTGCTCTAAAGATTATAGGTGCCCTATACCTATTTTAGCATAAGTACATAAGAATATGTTTAGGCTACCTCTAAAAACCCTATACATAACGTACCAAGAATAAATCTAACAAAATATTTTATGTGTTCACTCAATCATAAACACACCCTTAAGGTTGACTCGATATATGTAAATCATCAAAACTACTTAAAGCATCGGCCTTACTCCACACCCCAACACCACCACTTTTATTAAGATTATCATCCTGTGCTTTTAGTTCATTATCCCCATCTAAATAGCCTCTAAATTCACTTGCATCTTGAATGATTTTCATGGTGTGCCAACCTTCACTAAGACTCACACTAAGCGATGCTATTTCACTTCTATATCCATTTTGCACCCTATAAAAGCGAAAATTATCTTCTAAAGGGTTAAAACGCGCGACATAATAGTTTTGTGCATCTTGAACCCTCCACATTAAACCGCCACCTTGATCAATTTGACCAGAGTTTGCACGAAAACGTACACTAATGGAACCATTTAAAAAATCTACTTTTTTAGTAAAACAAAGATTATATCCCATAGATGAGCGCTTTGTAATGGAAAGTTTACCCTCATCAATAAGCCATGTTCCCGATTGTTTCCAGTTTTTTAAAGAAATCGATTGAAAAGCATAAACAACAGAACTAGCAAAAAGTGCTTGCGATAAAAAGAAGGATAAAAAAAAGTTTCGCATAATATATCCTAAAATTAAGTATGGTATAACATAGATTCTTTTAAACATCAATAATATTCAAGATTATAAAAAAATGAATAGTACACTTTTATTGATGATTTATAAAAATATTACAGCGGTTTACACCTCTATTTATTATATGATGACAAGTAACTAAGTCTGCTAGTAGCCGTGGCGTAATATCTACCCCTTACTATTTTCAAATACAACCACTGTATTTCTACCCTCTTCTTTTGCCTTATAAAGAGCCTTATCCACCCTAATAAGAGATGCCTCTATACTTGTATAATTATGTGTATCTACGGCTGAGACTCCTGCACTTACTGTATATGAAATTTTTGTTTCATCTTCATGTTCAACTACTATTTTTTCAGTTTGTGCTCGTATTTCTTGAGCTAGTTTTAAAGCACCATGAGTATCTGTATTTGGTAATAATATCACAAATTCCTCTCCTCCAAACCTACAAATCACATCACTATTACGTGCTAGTTTTTTCATAATCATTGCAAAACTTATAATCACATCATCTCCAAGTTTATGCCCATAGGTATCGTTAATCTTTTTAAATGAATCGATGTCAAACATAATTAGACTCAAGTCTTTTTTATCACGTTTAGCTAATTCGAATATATGGCCTGAAACCTTAGTAAAATATCTTCGATTATAAAGTTTAGTCATTGGGTCCGTTGAAGCAAGTAATTTCAGTTCTTCTTGGGATAATTCTAAGTCAGTTATCACTTTTTCTAACTCGTTTGTTCTTTGTTCTACCTTGTTTTCCAAGCTTATATTGAGTTTTGTCACCTCATCAAAAAGATGTGCATTTTCAATAGCAGTAGAGGCTTGAGACATCAATAATTGTAAAATTTCTATTTTTTCCTTAGTGTAAATATTAGCAATATCTTCATTATCTATATATAAGACACCTTTAAAGTTTCCTTTATATAAGATATTCATACAATATAATGACTTTGGTGTATTGTCCAAGAAGTAATTATCAATTTGTATCAGGTCATTTTTATTATTCTCATCAAGTACAATATCTACTTTTGATTTACGTACATATTTCACCAATTTTATAGGTAAATACACCTCGTTTGTATTGGTTATAAAAGAGCCATTATAAAAAGATGTTTCTAATACTAAATCACCCTTAGTTTCTAAGAAAAGATACCCTCGTTGAGAAGAAGAGTTCTCTATAATTATTTGCATAACATTCTTTAAAAGTTCACTTACTTCTAATTCTTTTGATAAGGCCTGAGATGTTTTAAGCACAGACTTCAAATCAAACTGGTCCACACTATCATAGGTTTTTACTTGTGTATTCAACAAGCTAGGATGCTTTTTAAAAAGGTCTGTACACACTCCATAAGCGCCCCATTCATGATAGGTTTCATAAGTCTTTACAAGATACATATCTCTAAAGTCTTTCATATCTTGTTCTTTCCAATAATACATAGCGTATTGATAAATAATACCTTCTAAGTGCCTAAAACCATATTGATTTGCATGTTTAGCTGCTTTATCAAAATATTTCCAACACATGCTATCGCCTTGCAGTTCTAAATGCAAGGCCCTAAGTAAATCTTTTTTATGTGCGTTGTTTTCTTGTGCAGTCTTAGATAAAAAATCATAATAGCTAATAGCGTCTTCAAGTAGAAGTACAAGCTTGTCTTTTTCTATGTTTTGGTCTTGTTTAAAAACACGATAGGCTAAGATTGTTTCAAAAAATAGAAATTCTCCATACTGATATAAACTAGCAACACCAATATGATACTTTTTAGCCTCATTTATTGCCTTATATCCTGCTTCAAAGTCTTCATATAATATTCCTAAAAAAGCCTTTGAAAAATTGTAATTATAAAGTATAGATATACTGTTAGTTTCAATTAAGGCAGTATGCTTTTCATCATTAAAGAAGTCCCCATCTAAGGATAAAGGGTCATCTTTATACTCACTAAGATTAACTAAGAGTTCTTCCCATACACAACTGTACATAAGCTGATATTTTTGGCGTAATCCACGCATTAGTTGAACTTGTTCTTTAAACTCTTGCTTAAGTGTTTGTATCTCTACTCCTGCGAATAAAGAGTTCATAGTATAGTAGAGTTCATTATAACAAGCATACTCAAAATCCCCAACTTCAACACCTTTGATAATAGTGCTTTTTAATTCGGGTAAAGTAGACCTAAGACTTCCGTTCCAATGATTAACACACGCATTTGCTATCATGTTCACCTTAGCTATATAGGCCTTAGCATCATATATTGGAATCAGCTCTTGAGACAATAGACTAAAGGCGCTAGATTCTTTAAAAGCACTAAAAAATGCACTTAAAAGAAGTCCATGAACAGCATATACATTTGTTGCAGCTGCTGAATTCCCATGTCGGATGCACATATCAATTGCTACATAACAAATTTTAGGGTATTGTGCTGGCGCTGTTTGATATGCCGGTGCCATAATAGAATTTAAAATATCTATTATATTTATCATTTCTATATTCATCATTTCTGGTAATGTTTTTAACGCATTTATACTATTTTTATCGTACAGTTTAAAAAGCTTTGGATAGTAGGCATTCAAATCATCTTCTAAGGGAAGTTCGACCCCATACTCCTTCAATATACTCAATCCTAAATCCAAAGCCTCAGTAGAACGATTTTGCGCAATAAGAGAAAATATCTCTATTTGTGTAATTTTTATTTTATCATTAAGATTTTTAGCATGCTTAAGCGTTTTACTAAAACACTTGTTTGATTTCTCAAACTCTAGATTTAGATAATAGGCTTGCGTAAGTTCTGAGTACAGTTCAATACTTCTACTATACTCAACATCCCATCTATTGTCACCTTGTAGTTCAATAGCATTATTAAGATATACAATAGCATTGGCATAATTATTTAGGTTAATAAGTTTTGTCGCACACTGTTTATTTAACTCCAACAGTTCATATTTATCTTTAGGTGTGATGACTAAATTTTTTGCATTGTTTAGATGGCTGGCAATAACAAATATATCTTTATAAATGTGACTAGCTTGTTCTAATAAATAATGGCCTATTTTATGATGAAAAGACTCTTTTTCTTTTTTGCTTAAGCAAAAACTAAAGGCTTCTTGAACCTTATCATGCACAAACTTATATTCTAGTTCACTTTCTTTAATTATAAAGTCTTCATACTTCATAAATATCTGTTCAATATCTTTAATCTCTTCATCAAGTATATTACTTAGTATGCCAATATCGAAACTATTTCCCATTAAAGAAGCATAGGCAATAATATTTTTAATATGTAGCTGTAATTTATCTATCTTTTTAGTCACACTGTAGACAATATTTGCACTAATCTTTATCTTTTTTATAGCTTTTATGTCACACTGCCACATAGAATTTTGTGTACAATAACGAATAAATTCATCTTCATAAAGATTACTAAGAAGTATTTTTATAAAAAATGGATTACCATCTGTTTTCTCTTTCAAAACACCTGCTAAGTCATTTATAAAAGAGGGATTAGTCTTAAAAGTATCTTCTAACATTGTAACAATTTCTTTTTCTTTAAGAGGTTCAAGTTCAATCTTAACAAAGTTTTTTTGAGCTTTAAATTGAGAAAGCATTATAAAAAAGGGATGAGTACTTTTCACTTCGTTACTTCTATAAGCTAAAATAAGTGAAATATTTGTAATACTTTCATCATTTAAAATAAGTTCTAGTAATTTTAAGGTGGAGGAATCACACCATTGCATATCGTCTATAATACATACTATTTTTTTAGAATAAGAACTCAAAATTCTAATAAATTTTAAAAAAGTAATATTAAAACGACTTTGCATTTCACTTGGATTAAGTCGACTTAGTGAATGACTTTTCCTAACGATAAGAGCTAAATTAGGAATAAAGTCAAGCATTAATTGAATATTTTCGCCAAGTTCTTCTTTAAGTGTTTTCTCTAAAGATTTTATTTTATACAAATCTTCAACCATGATACTTTTAATAAACTTTTCAATACTGTTGCTTAAAGGGTTAAAGACCTGTGTAGATTGTTGTTGTTCAAACTTCTCTTGAAAAAAATAAATATTTTTATCCGATATCTCGTTTTTTACTTTTTGTATAAGTGTTGATTTACCAATACCAGAATATCCACCAATAATAATCAATTCTTTAGTTTTACACTGAAGTGCATCTATAATTTTCGCACTCTGTTCATCACGCCCATAAACTTTTTTTGAGATTTCAAGACAAGTTTTTTCATCTTTTAAGGCAAGTATAAAAACTTTGTTAACATCTTCTTGTATACGTTCTAAATCATAGACAATTGCATCAAGAGAGTTGTATCTATCTATAGGATCTTTAGAGAGCAACTTATCCACAAGAAGGGAGAGCATTACGGGTATAGTTGTATCAATAGTAATAAGAAGTTGTGCTTTACTTGTAGAATGCGCATAAATAAGTTGCATATCATCCCCATCATCAAAAGGGAATTTACCAGCATAAAGTTTAAAAATCATAATGCCAATAGTATAAAATTGACTTCTATAATCTTCTTTTAAATTCAACCGTCCTGTTTCTTCAGGAGAAATATAAAGTAGCTTGTTTAATATATTTTCATTTTTTATATACGTGTCTATATTTTGTGCAAGATTAATGGCTTCTTCTATCATTTGCATATCTTTTATAATCCTAAATCTTAAAATCTTACGCCACCTACTAATTATATTTATTGCTATTTGGTTGGTGGCCTAATGTATTCTCTGCATCACTTAATATTATCTAGCTTTTACTTAAACTATTCCACATTATATATCAGCAGCTAACTTTTTTCGTCTTTAATAAACTCAGCTGTTATATATAAATAGATTATATAAATAATCTCCTATCTCAAAAACTGAGCTCTATAGAACTTAGGAATTGACTTTTATTTCTTTATAGTTAAATTAAATCTTTTTATGTATAGTTGGTAGTGTAATAGTAACATATAATTTATAAGGTGAATTAATGACCACTATAAAAGAAGTTGAAAGTGTTGTTATAAGGTTTTCTGGGGATTCTGGTGATGGTATGCAACTGACAGGTACGCAGTTTTCAAATACCTCAGCTATTATGGGAAATGATATTGCTACTTTTCCAGACTATCCAGCAGAAATACGTGCACCTCAAGGTACTGTTGCTGGAATATCAGGATTTCAGATTCATTTTGGGTCTACAGAAATATTTACACCTGGTGATGAAGCAGATATGCTTGTAGCCTTTAATCCAGCAGCACTCAAGGTGAATTTAAAAGATTTAAAAAAAGGGGGTACTATTCTCTTGAACCTTGATGCATTTACAGATAAAAAGATTGCGAAGGCTGGTTATGAGAGTAATCCTCTTGAAACAGGTGAACTTGATGGATACCAACTTATTAAAGTTCCCATTGATTCCCAAACCGCAGGTGCCTTAAACGAAATTAACCTTGATACCAAAAGTAAAAAACGTTGCAAAAATTTTTACGCCTTAGGTATGACTTACTTTTTTTATCATAGAGAAATGCAAACAACCTTAAACTGGATGAAGCAAAAGTTCGGTGATAATACTGATCTCTTAAAGGCCAACCAAAGTGCTATGAAAGCGGGAGCACATTTTGCTGAAACCTTAGAAACAATAGTCTCAACTTATAAGGTTTCAAAAGCAAAAATAAAACCAGGAAAATACAGACAAATTCATGGAAATCTAGCAACGGCTTGGGGATTTATTAGGGCGGCGCAAGCTGCCAATCTACCCTTGTTTTTAGGGAGTTATCCCATCACTCCCGCTTCAGATATTTTACATGAACTATCAAAATACAAAGAATTTGGAGTAAAAACCTTTCAAGCCGAAGATGAAATCGCCGCTATTTGTACGGCTATTGGAGCGGGTCTCACAGGTTCATTAGCTATCACAACGTCTTCTGGACCTGGTATTTCTCTTAAAAGCGAGGCCATTGGATTAGCTATAAGCTATGAAATACCCCTTGTTATTGTCAATGTTCAACGTGGAGGACCATCCACTGGACTTCCCACCAAAACAGAACAATCTGACTTATACCAAGCACTTTATGGAAGGAATGGCGACTCACCCTTAATCATTGTAGCGGCCTCAAGACCCAATGACTGTTTTGACATGGCTTACGAAGCAAGCAGACTGGCATTAGAGCATATGACACCAGTGATGCTCTTAACAGATGGCTATATTGCTAATGGTACAGAACCTTGGAAAATTCCTGATGTTGACACCAATTATGCAGAAATTAAACACAAGATGCTTAATCCAAAAGATGTTAATAAAGAAAACTGGAGCTGGATCAAAAGAGATTCAAAAACCTTAGTAAGAGACTGGGCCATTCCAGGAATGCAAGGTTTAGAGCACAGAATAGGAGGCCTTGAAAAAGACTTTGATACAGGAAATATTTCTTATGACCCCGCTAATCATCAAAAAATGTGTGAGACCCGGCAAAAAAAGGTAGATAAAGCAGCACATAACATTCCCTTACAAGAAGTTGAAGGAGATGAAAACGGCGACCTTCTTGTTATCTCATGGGGTGGGACCTATGGCGCAGTAGAAATGGCAATCAGAGCACTTCAAAAAGAAGGTCAAAAAATATCTTTATTGCATTTAAAATACATTAATCCCATGCCTAAAAACATTGGGTCCCTCATTAAAAACTTTAAAAAAGTAATCGTACCTGAACTTAACATGGGACAAATGGTTCATATAATTAATGCAAAATTTGCCTGTAACGCCATACCTTATAATAAAGTCGAGGGACTACCTTTTAAAATTTCCGAACTACAAAAGGCATTTGCAAATGTATTAAAGGAGGTTCATAATGCCTAAAGATAATGACACTAACTATACAAAAAAAGACTTTGTCAGTGATCAAGAAGTGAAATGGTGCCCCGGATGTGGAGACTACGCGATACTTTCAGCCATACAAACTGCCATGACAAAGATTGGTAGAAAACGTGAGGATATTGTCTTTGTATCAGGAATTGGCTGTTCTTCTAGATTTCCTTATTATATGAATACCTATGGTTATCATACTATTCATGGTAGAGCAACCGCTGTTGCATCTGGAATTAAGACAGCAAACCCTAACTTGAGTGTTTGGGTCATTACAGGCGATGGTGATAGTTTATCTATTGGAGGTAATCATCTTATTCATACACTAAGAAGAAATATTGATATGAATATTATTCTTTTCAATAACCAAGTGTATGGGTTAACTAAGGGGCAATATTCTCCAACATCGGTACAAGGTCAGATTACAAAATCAACCCCATACGGTTCTCTTGATAGACCTTTTAGCCCTGCAAAACTTGCTTTTGGGGCTAGTGCCACCTTTATTGCTCGTACCACCGATACAAACGCAAAGCAGATAGAAGCAATAATACTCGAGGCACAAGAGCATAGAGGAACATCCTTTATTGAAGTCTATCAAAACTGCGTAATTTTCAATGATGATTGTCACTCAGAATACGCAAATAAGAAGACTAGAGAAGACCATTCTATCATCCTAGAGCAAGGTAAGCCTATGACCTTTGGTAATGAGATTAAAAAGGGACTTATCCTTGATAACCTTACGTTAAAAGTGGTTAAACTTGGAAGTAGCTATAATGAAGAAGATTGTCTTGTTCATGATAAAACAAACGAAGTGTTAGCATCCCTTCTCGTTGCCATGGATGCTAACCTTAGTATGCCTAAGTTATACGGTGTTATATATGCCGTTAAAGATGTCACCTATAACGATCAAGTAGCCGACCAAATTGCTGAGATTAAAAAAGTGAAAGGGGAAGGAGACTTTAACAAACTCCTTAATTCTGGAGAAACTTGGGAAGTTGAAGAATAACTTTTCGTCAAATAATAATAAGAAGTTTGATTAAGCTTATAGGAGAGTATGGCACAGCTATAAGCCGAGTTCTGTATTTAAACGACAATTCATCTACTGTTTATATTACTATAAACCTCTAGCGAAGCATTACATTGTGAGACTGTAACCATTTGCTTCTTGCTGCGGGTTGGGTTTTCAAGCTGCTAGCATTACTGAAAGCACTGGTGGGCTCTTACCCCACCTTTTCACCCTTACCGTTACAACTCGAACAACACTTGAACACAAGCTCATTAAGTCTGATACCTATAGTATCTCATCGTTAGACGTAGCTTTAGTAGCGTAAATATTTGGGCTTTCGCTCAAATGCCGTTCAAATGATGTAACGGCGGTACATTTTCTGTTGCACTTTCCCTCATGTTACCATGGCCATCAGTTAGATGGAACCCTGTCTCACTGCAGCCCGGACTTTCCTCTTTATTCAAATGAATAAAGCTGTCGTTGCCGTACCATGATGGAATTATAAGATAACCTTTCTAAAAAACAACTAATCTTTAGCCAGTGTTTGGATTATTTTCCCGCTACAGATATAGCCTCAAATCTTAAGATGGGCGAAAAGAATGATTTACTATTAGTACTATGCATCGTATCACCAATAATATTGATATCTAAAAGTAATGTATGAAAGTTTCCAGAAACGGTAACGCCCTTGACGGGTTGGACCCTTTTTCCATCTTGACAAAGGTAGCCCCTTGCAGCAAAAGAAAACTCTCCAGAAATCGCGTTCGCTCCTGAATGCAGACCATCTAAGGCGTGAACCTCAAAGTACTCGCCCGAAGTAATATCCGAGTCAGAAGTCTTACCCCTTGAGATGACCTTTGTTGTCCCACTCACTCCTAATGCGCCTTTGGCACCACGAGAACCATGCCCCGTTGTTGTCGTCTTAAAGAAATTAGCCGTAGCCGTATTATGATAAAAAGAATTTAACCTTCCATTTTCAATCAAGGTCAGATCTTTTTGCATTACTCCTTCTGAATCAGTATAATATTTTGAAAAGGCGTCCTTATATTTAGGAATATCTTTTATAGTAAGACCACTTCCCGCCACTTGTTTTCCTAAGAGATCTGCAAATGGGTTTGTTCTTTCCATTGCACCTTTGGCAGAATAAATATTAGTAAAACAACCAAATAACTCGCTCATCGCGTCAGTAGTAAAAATTAAATCATAAAATCCAGTAGTTAGAGGCACACCATTTATCCACTCACTCGCATGCAGCAAAGACTCACTTATGCAAAACTCCATATCCAGATCTTTCATGTTACGTGCAAGGCTTGAGTGGTAGTGCATAGCATTGTTATCGCCCTCATGTAAGAGTGCTGATGTATAACATGATTGGTAATACTCAGACTTAAAACAAAAAGTTCCTAATGAGTTCATATAATACGACTGCGAATCAACCTCAGAAAGTCCATTATAAGGAACGGACTGAACCCTAGAATCTCTCTTTTTCACTTCACTTTCTAACTTAAGAGTAAAATCAATCTTGTCTGTTGTAGACGTATTATCCTTAGTAAATTCACTAGGATTAATATTATCATTTGACTCTATGCAAATATTTTCATATTCATTGATTTCTGAGTTTTTTGCATTTTCAATAGCAGCCTTAACAGCCGTTTCTAAAGACTCATCATCTAAGCTTTCAGTATAAGAAATACCAATTTTATTATCTTTAATCGCGCGGATTCCAATCACCTGAGAACCTGAAACCTTATAGGTATCAATTTCTCCATTTTGCGCTGAAAGAGAAAAGCTTTCACCCTTTGATAAAATAACATCAGAAGTATCCGCTCCATACTTTTTACTAAGGTCTATCATTAGTTCCATTTTATTTTTTAATTCAGAGTTCATTAAGCTTTTCCTCCAACTAAAATTTTATCAACCTTAATAGGGGGTTGTCCTACCGTCACAGGAATACCCCCTGAAACCGAACCACAAGTCCCCGCTGAGTAATCAATATCTGTTCCAACCATTGAGATATGTTGCATAATCTCTTCACCGCGTCCAATTAAGGTCGCGCCTTTTACACAATCTGTCAATTTCCCATTTTTAACCAAATAACCTTCTTGCACAGAAAAGTTAAATTCTCCCGTTCCAGGATTCACAGAACCTCCACCCATAGACTTGGCATAAAGTCCATCTCCCATAGACTCAAGCAGTTCTTCTAAGGAATATCTCCCCGGTTCGATAAAGGTATTTCTCATTCTTGACGCAGGAGCATACTTGTAAGATTCACGTCTAGCTGAACCTGTACGTTTATGTCCTGTTTTAATTTCACCCATACGGTCTGATAAAAAGTTTGTTAGTTTTCCATCTTTAATGAGTTGTGTTCTTTGAGTATCCATACCTTCATCATCACAATTAAGACTTCCCCACAATCCATCTATCGTGCCATCATCCACGGCTGAAAGAGCCTCATTCGCTATCATTTCACCTTTTTTATCCCAAAATACAGATGACTTTTTCTCCACCGATGTTGTTTCTAAGGAATGGCCACAGGCTTCATGAAAAATTACGCCTCCAAAACCATTATCAATAACAACGGGCATAACTCCCGCAGGACAGGGCTTGGCTTTAAGAGAATTTAAAGCAGAACTTGAAATCCTCTCAGAAATAATTTCAAGATCTAAACTTTCGGCAAAAGAATATCCTCCTCTGGCACCTGGGCCCCAAGTCCCTGTAGCTTGATTATTACCATCTTTGGCGATAGCCGTAGAGCTCATACGACAATAAGGTCTAAAGTCAGTAACATGAAGCCCTTCACTATCAAATATTTCAATATTTTGTTTTCTTTGCATTAAAGAAATGTTTACCTGATGAATTTTTTCAGATTTAGCTCTTACCATCTTGTCTAGTTCATGAAAACGCAAAACCTTTTGCGCTAAATCTACATCTTTGTCCGGTAAAAGAGAAACACTTTGAATCTTTTTTGTTTTAAAGGCAATGGTGTTTTCTATAATTGTTTTTTTCTTATATTGATCTGCTAAGATTCGTGTGAGTTTAATCAATTCTTCTTTATTTACAGAATTTGTATAACCATATAAAGATTTATCATTAAAAATTAATCGTATTCCAATTCCAAAATCAAGACCTGATTTGATGTCTTTTATCTTAGAAGAATTCATTGAAAAGCTTTGTGTTTCATTTTTTTCTATAAAAATATCACAAAAGGACGCACCTAAACTCAAGGCCTCAAAAATTACATCATTAGCCGTGTTTGTATCAAGCACAATAAGCTCCCTTAAAATTTTTGTGTAGTATAACCTAATACCAAAAGAAAAAAGAGAGCAGAACGTAAAGTAAAGTACTAATGTAGGATGGTAATGAGCTTATGCACGGGGACATTGCTTGAGTTTTTATCGTGGGACGATAAAAAGTAAAGCTGTCTCCCCCTTTAACTAAACTACCCAGTTGCCAACTGGAAAATGTTTAATTATACGGTGATATATCATACTTTTCAAACAGCTCTTTAAGGTCCTTTGTTAGCTTCTTACTTGCGGGATACTTTAACATAGTTTTTTTTACTTGTCCCTTTCGAACAGGAACAAACACCTCTTTATCATAGAGCTTCTTTAATTTATTATAATTGCTTTTGCTGACCTTTGGCTCTTTTGGAACTTCACTAGGATGAACATACATATTTCCCTGCTCATCCACATAAGAACCTCTTTCAAAGTAATCAGCGGCATTTCTTAAAAATGCAGGTAAATCAAAGTCTTCTTCATATCCTAAACCTGTTCTCTTTAATGCATTTTCTAACTTACCTAAAATCGCATTAGCTCTCTTATCCAACGCTTCTCTCACAACACCTTTAGTAGGCGAATATACTTCAGCATTTCTTTTGTGAGCATGATCTAGTACCATTTTATCTAG
>NZ_JAEMVE010000220.1 GCF_029216045.1 Sulfurimonas sp. MAG313
AAGCATAGTCTAATGCTTTTTTAGAAAAGCAATCCTCAAAATTAACATCCGAACCATAAGAAAGTAAGGTTTGTACACTGTCTTCTTTAGAATGTTTAACAGCATAAGAAAGAGCCTTTAAATGCTTATCTTCACACTTATCAGGGTCTACACCATCTTCAATTAATCTTTGCAGTAGGAGTGTGTTATTGGAATTAATATAAGAAAAAAGTTCTTTAGCCTGCTGATGTAAAAAATGTTCCTCATCAGGATGGGTCATTTTTGTACCTAAGATAAGACTGCTTTGTAGATGTTGCATAAATGACATGAAAAAATTCCTTAGTCTAAAACTATAATTTTGTACCGTATTACTAGTAGAGTAACAATATATAGATTAATAAATAATAATTTTTTGTACTTAACAGTTGGATTTTAGTTGTGGAGATAAGCATTTAAAGGCTCTTTCTTATGCTGTTAAACATTCTAAAGAAGACAGTGTACAAACCTTACTTTCTTATGGTTCGGATGTTAATTTTGAGGATTGCTTTTCTAAAAAAGCATTAGACTATGCTATTACTAATAAAAATGAAAAAATAATTGAATTGCTTCTCAGATACGGGGCAGTTGATACTCAAAACACTTATCCAATAATGGAAAAAGATTTTTCATTAGAAGACATTTATGAAGCAGCACTTACGGGTAATCTGCACGCCCTCACCTACTTCCACAAAAATGGGGCTAATATACATGAAAGAAAAGCCAATTACACTTCTTTACTTCATTTATGCATAGATGGAAATAATCCTAAGCTCTTAGTGTATTTATTAAACAAAGGCTTAAACATTGATTTGGCTGATAAAAGTGGTACCTCTGCACTAATCTTAGCTTCTATGGACACCTCACGTATAAAAATGCTTGAGATATTAATCCACAGAAATGCAACCTTAGATCAAAGAAACCATAGACATACCTCGGCTTTAAGCATGGCAATCAAAAGATTTAATATCAAAGCAGCCATTATACTCGTTAATAAAGGTGCTAATATAAATATTAGAGATAGTATAGACACCCCTTTAACCTTAACGCATAAAGCTTTAGCTCAAACCTCACATCACGATCTTATAAAAGAACTTCGGACTTTAGAAACACTCTTACTTTCTAAAGGAGCACATGTAAATAGTAGTGATGAAAACCTTTTATGGAGTCCCTTGATGCTTACGGCGAGTCATTATCAAGACGAACAAAGCATGAAGCAATTAAAACTTCTTTTAAAACTTGGTGCTAAAATCAATCAAAAAGATAAAAATTCGCGTACAGCCTTAATGATAGCTTCATCCTTAGGAAGAATGGACGCTCTAGAGTGTTTAATAAAGGCTAAGGCCGAACAAAATTGTTTTGACAAGTTCGGATGGACCGCGTTAATGCTCGCAATATATTATAATCAAAAAGATGTTGTAAAAACTCTTTTATCCTCCGGTGCAGATGTAAATATAAGTACTAAAAAGGGGCTTAGCGCTCTTAAGGTAGCTATAGACAATGAAAGAGCTGCTTTAATACCCATCTTAAAAGATTATGGTGCAGTTTATCCAAAAGAGTAAATGCTTAACCGATTTACTAATGGTATAAAATTTGCTTTATTATGTGAAAATGGAACTCAATGAAGTTAATTTTTATAGTACTTCTTCTCTCTTCTTCATTACATTGTGCTATTAGTGAATTTAAAAAAGACGATTATCAAATCTTAATTGGTGATAATTTCAATGATGAAGCCTTTGATATCATTGAAGATTATGATTATAATATCTCTGTCATTGGTTATTCTCAAGACTTTCAAACTTCTTCACAAAGCAACGACAGTTTTACTGACGCCTTTTCTTATCTTAATAGTATTAAAAAAAATAACGGTGAACAACTTCGAGTTATTAAACTCAATACAAGTGGCCATATAATTAATGATAAAAGATTTACCTTAAAAGACTATAATCGCGGAACAAACATACTTAAAACAGTACAAAATGGTTATCTCATTGGGGGATACACACATACTGGGCAAATGATTATTAGTAGCTTAGATGTACAAGCCAATCCCCAGCACCTTAAACAATTTGGAACGGCTAACTTTGATAAATTATATTCCCTCATATCGTATCCTGATGGAGGAAGTATTGCCATTGGAACCTCTCAAACATCTCGTAATCCTAGTGACGATATGTTTGTTCAAGGACTAGGAAGAGCTGATGTTTATCTTGTTAAATATACCAGGAATGGTCAAGTCCGATGGAAAAAAAAATATGGTTCACCCAATAAAGATATTGGTATTGATGGAGTAACAACAGGAGATGGTGGATTTATACTCTTAGGGATATCTCAAGAAGCCCATGAATTTCATTTATCATGTACTAAAATAAACGATACGGGGGATATTGTTTGGACAAAAAAGTATGCAAAAACTGGACGTCAAAAAGCCTTTAAAATCATTAAAACAACCAGAGGAAATTATTTAATTTCTGCAAGTTTTGAAAACAAAAATAATCAAGATAATATTCCCCTTATGGTCATAATAACGAACCAAGGCATCTAAGTTTCCTTGTGCCTCATTTTGAGAATACCCAACACCCATAAAATTACCATTCATGTCTTCGTTGATGTCATGTAGGTG
>NZ_JAEMVE010000221.1 GCF_029216045.1 Sulfurimonas sp. MAG313
TCTTCTAAGTTAAAAGCAGATGCCATGATAGCATTAGCTTATGAAAAGGGGTTTCATCGATATGAGTGGGTATATGTAAACCTACAAGGTGAAAATTTTGATGCAGAAGTTACTTTAACTAAGATAGAAGACAATGAAGACATTTTCTTACATGTACATTTACGAGATATTACCAAAAAACTTCAAGAAGCAAAAGAATTAGAAAAATTAAGAGAAAGAAATGAACTCGCTATTACCGGTTCAAATGATGGACTATGGGATTGGGATGTTACAGCAAATAAGCTGTACCTTTCTCCAAAGTGGAAGGCTATTTTAGGATATGAGGATGATGAGCTAGAGAGTAGTTTTGAAAGTTTTAAAACTGTGACCCATCCAGATGATTTTCAATCTCTTATGGATGTCGTGTATGAGCATTTTAGAAAACGTGACAGCGGGATAGAATTTCTTGTACGAATGAAACATAAAAACGGAAGATATATTTGGTTATACGACAAGGGTAAGGCCTTATTTGATGAAGATGGTAAAGCGTATAGAATGGTAGGCTTTATTTCTGATGTTAATGATTTGATGCTCAGTAGAGTTCGTTCTTCTTTAGTCTAAATATTAGCGAGAATTGGAAAATCAAAAGGAAAAGTAGATGTTTATTATTACTCTATACAAATGCTTAGATTTTTATTTCATCCTGTCTTTTACAGCAGAACAAGATTCTAGATGAGTCGGGCTTTAGGAAATATAGCAGAAGATAAAGCCTGTATCTTTATACAAAATCTAGGCTTTCAAATTATAGAACGTAACTTCACGCTTAGAGGTGGAGAGATAGATATTATAGCTATTAAAGATGAGGTGCTTCATTTCATAGAAGTAAAGTCAGGCTCTTCGTATGATCCTCTTTATAACATCACCCCAAAAAAACTTCGACATGTTATTAATACGGCGCATAGATTTATGCAAAGAAAGAACTTAGACTTATACTTCCAAATTGACGCTATTTCCGTACAAGGTGATGTCTGCAAATTGATAGAGAATATCAGTATCTAGGGGATTTTCTTAAATAGGATAGATTTACTCCTATTTAGGAAAACCTCTAAGAATTTTTAAAGAATATCATTGCTATAATACTTGCACTTAAACTTAAAATAAAGGAACTACGTATGGCAAAGTACATCGAAGTTACATCAGCAAATCTTGAAGAAACAATTAAAGAGGGCGTAGCCCTAGTAGACTTTTGGGCACCATGGTGTGGGCCATGTCGTATGATCGCGCCAGTTATTGAAGAACTAGCAGAAGATTTTGACGGAAAAGCAAAAATCTGTAAGGTAAACACAGATGAAGAGCAAGATATTGCAATTAAATATGGTATCCGTTCTATTCCAACTATCATTCTTTTCAAAGACGGTGAAGTTGTTGAACAAATGGTTGGCGCAGCTTCTAAACAAGCTTTCGAAGAAAAACTTAACGCTTTATTAGCATAATTTTATGGCAAGACGCGGTAGCGGACTCTTTTCAGTCGGCACCCTTTTAGCCTCTTTTTTTGGTGCAGGCATGATTGCGATTGCCTTCGCTTACTTCAACTACAAATTCCAAGAATACAAATTTATTGACTTTAACAAATGGCTTGTGTATAAAAAAGCAGATGTTTTTACTCCTGATGAAGAAAAATACCTAGTGGTGTTTTACAGCTCTAAAAAAGCAGGTGTAGTAGAGAATTTAAATAAGTTACGACCCAAATATAAAATTCTTGCAATAGACTATTATCAAAAAGACTTTGCTTCTACTAAAAATGTAGTGCATGTGCGCTCTGGCACGGATACCATCTTGAAAATTATACAGCGATTTAACATTTATAAAACCCCTTCTGTGTTTATTATTAAAAAAGTTAAAGAGGGTCTTTATAAACAAGATAGTATGATTGCAGAATTAGATACTATAAATGAAATTCCAGATACATTATAAAATTATAATAAGGTTTTAACATGTTAGATTTAGCAATTATTGGTGGTGGACCTGCTGGCTTAACTGCAGGTTTATATGCAACTCGTGGTGGATTAGAAAATGTAACAATGTTTGAAATGGGAATGCCTGGTGGTCAAATCACAGGAAGTTCTGAAATAGAAAATTATCCTGGTGTCACGGGTGAGATTACGGGTATGGATTTAATGATGCCTTGGCCTGAGCAATGTCAACGTTTTGGTCTTAAGCATGCTATGGTTGAAGTAAAAAGAGTGGAAGTAAAAGTTGATGGCAATTTCACTATTTACAAGGGTGATGGAACGACTGAAGATGCAATGAGTGTTATTGTGTGTACGGGTTCTACTCCTAAACGCGCTGGCTTTAAAGGTGAAGATGAGCTTTTTGGAAAGGGTGTATCTACCTGTGCAACTTGTGATGGATTTTTTTACAAGAACAAAGAGGTCGCAGTAATTGGCGGGGGAGATACAGCTCTTGAAGAAGCTTTCTATCTCGCTAATATTTGTTCTAAGGTGTATTTAGTACATAGACGAGACACCTTTAGAGCTGCGCCTAACACAGTAAAGCGTTTAAAAGAAACTAAAAATATTGAGCTTGTTTTAAATACAACGATTATAGAAGCATATGGCGACGCTATGGGTGTTAATGGCCTTAAGGTGATGACACCTCTTGGCGAGCGAGACTTAGCTGTTCCTGGTATTTTTACCTTTGTAGGCATGAATGTAAATAATGGTATTTTAATGGATGAAGAAGGCAAAGCCGTTTGTGCCTTAAATGAGTCAGGTAATGTGATAGTGGATTTAAAAATGAGAACAAATATCCCTGGTCTTTTTGCTGCGGGTGATTTACGAATTGATGCACCAAAACAAGTGGTTTCTGCCGCTGGTGATGGCGCAGTTGCAGGAGTGAACGTTATCACATATATAGATGAAAAATTAAACAATTAAATATAGAAATAAATGGAAGAGAGAACCTTAATGATTAAAGTTGGTGTATATGGTGGAACGGGTAGAGTTGGAAAACTTCTTTTACAAGATTTAAAAACAGAAGAAACCTTAGAACTTTCAGCAGTATATGTTCGAAACTCTTTAGACTTTGCGATTGACCCTTCTGCCTTGGTGACAAATGATTTGAAGGTCTTTTTAAAGGCCTGTGACGTAGTAATTGATTTTTCTCTTCCTGACGCGACTCAAGCACTTTTAGAAATGGCGATGCAGCATCCTAAGCCACTCGTTATTGCTACAACTGGATTAGAACTTCATCAAGCCAACTTATTAAAAGACGCGAGTGAAAAGATGCCTATTTTGTATGCCACAAATATGTCTTTAGGCGTAGCGGTTTTATCTAAGCTTGTAGAACAAGCATCTAAAGTGCTTGAAGGTTTTGATATTGAAGTGGTTGAAATGCACCATAAACACAAAAAAGATGCCCCCTCAGGTACAGCGCTTACTCTTGCGGAATCAGCAGCTAAGGGACGAAACTTAGACCTTGATAAGGTACGAATAAGTGGACGTAATGGGAATATTGGTGAACGCACAAAAGATGAGATTGCGGTTATGGCCCTTCGTGGGGGTGACATTGTTGGTCGTCATACGGTTGGCTTTTATAATGATGGTGAGTTTATTGAGATGAACCACACAGCAACCTCACGACATACCTTCTCAAAAGGTGCTTTAAGAGCTTCAAAATGGTTAGTGTCACAAGATGCTGGCTTATATAATATATCAGACTGTTTAGGATTGGGTACCTAGCCCCACCTAGATTGAAAGCCTCTGTGATTTAAAAAATGTGCAGTTGGTGTATTTTTATGTCGAAGGAGCAGTTCACTGCTTCGAGTCATAATAATGCGTCAAATGTGTATTTTTTAAACCACCCGAAGGGAAAAACTAGAAGAGATACATTACTTCGTTAGAATTTATTGACGTGCATTTGCACGCCTGCAAAAGTCTGCCTTGTACTGCATATCTTCTAGTTTTTCAGAGACCTTCAATCTAGGTGGGGCAAGGTACCTTATAATGGAAAGACAATTAAACGAAAAATGTGCTGTAGTAGGGATTTTTAATCACCCTGAAGCTTCTAAGTTAGCTTTCTTCTCGCTTCACTCTTTACAACATCGTGGACAAGAAGCCTGTGGCATTTCTTCAGCAGATGGAAAAAAAGTTCATACGATTAAAGATAGAGGCTTAGTCTCTCATGTCTTTAATGATGAAAAACTAAATACGCTTCGTGGAACATCAGCCATAGGACATAACCGTTATTCAACCGCGGGTGATGACTCTATCTTAGATGCTCAACCCGTATTTGCACGATATGACCTTGGAGAAATGGCCATTGTTCATAATGGAAACTTAACAAATGCTCAAGAAGTAAGAAATAAATTGATTAAAAAGGGTGCGATTTTTCAAACCTTTATGGATACAGAAAATCTTATTCATTTAATTGCAAAATCTGAAGAAGATAAGCTCCTTGATAGAATTATAGACGCGGTTAAAAAGATTGAAGGCGCGTATTCTCTAGTGTTCTTATCTCGTACTAAGATGTTTGCTATGCGTGATCCTCATGGTCTTAGACCTCTAAGTATTGGTAAGGTTGGAGATGGTTATATTGTTGCCTCTGAGACCTGTGCCTTTGACCTTGTTGGAGCGACTTATGTAAGAGATGTAAAACCTGGTGAGCTTATTATCTTTGAAAAAGGAAAGGCTTTACAGTCTATTCAAGTGTTTGAACCAACCCCTAAACATTGTATCTTTGAATATGTATATTTTGCACGACCAGACTCAGATGTATTTGGACAAAATGTTTATCAAATGCGTAAAAATATGGGGGTTGAACTTTCCAGAATTGACCCTATTGAAGCGGATATGGTTGTACCTGTTCCTGATGGTGGTATTCCTGCGGCCTTAGGTTATGCACAAGCAAGTGGTATCCCTTTTGAAATGGGAATTATGCGTAATCATTATATAGGTAGAACTTTTATTGAGCCAACTCAAGAGATGAGAGACTTAAAGGTGAAAATGAAACTTTCACCTCTTAACTCATTGATTAAGGGTAAAAAGCTTATTGTTGTTGATGATTCTATTGTAAGAGGTACTACGTCAAAAAGAATTGTAAGAATGTTAAA
>NZ_JAEMVE010000222.1 GCF_029216045.1 Sulfurimonas sp. MAG313
CTTTATGTACAAGATTCTCAGAGCATAGAACTCAATACTAACTTAGTTAAATCTTTTGATGATTTTTCTCATAGTGTAAGTATGACATTAGCGTATACTCGCCCTGGAGCAGAGTTTAGAAATGGCTTTTATGAAGAGTATAAGGCTCAGTTTGATAAAGATAAAGAAAACAATACCCCCTGTATAGGAGGACCATGTGAATATAATAATATTGCGGGAGTGAATGAACAAGCTAGTTTGGAGTTTACGCAATTTATATTCTCAGATACACAAGGTGAAAAACTGTATCACCGTATTGTTCAGTCTGTTAATTATAATGATAGCAAGCAATATGGGGACCTAGAAAATGAATTGCGATACTACTTTACACCTGAATTAAGCTATTATAATAATACATTTTACAATTATGACAGAAATGTAATATCAAAAACGCAAAATTCATTGGCGTATCTAAGCTCTGAATTTATCGTAAATTTTTCGCATTTATATGAAGACCAAGAAGAAATATTAGATGATAATACACGTATTCGAACAAGGACAAGTTACATAACCACAGATGCACGTTATAATTACTCAAAAAAATGGCACTATTACGCGGGTTATGCTTATGATATAGAGTCTTCTGAAACAAAAAATAGACATCTTGGCCTTACTTTAAACAAAAAATGTTGGGGTCTTGATTTAAAATATGTTGAAAATATCCGTCCAAGCCTTGATGCTTCTGGAAACGCGGCAGGAATTAAAGACAAGGTTCTTTATCTCGTTATTAACTTACTTCCTATAGGGGGCGTGAATGTACGTTACCAAAAGGCACAAAATAAATAAGGTAAAATATGAATCAGTATTATAAAGATAGAGAAGACGCTGCTGCTCAGCTTATGGATGCCTTACCTATTGAACGCATTCGCGCTGAAAAATGGAAGATTATTGCTGTTTCTGCAGGGGGTTTGAAAATTGCTTCTATAATAGCAGCTAGAACGAACACCGATGTAGATATACTTTTTTCACAAGCAATATACGCTCCTTCAAATGCTGAATGTGAATTAGGAAGAGTGAGTGAGACAGAAGAAATTGTTGTGCATGAAGAACTGATAGAAGCCTTTGATATACAATACGATTATATTTATGGAGAAGCGCACCGAAAACATGAAGAAAAGATTTTGGCTTCTATTTATCAGTTTAGAAAAGGGGTTCAGTTCCCTCAGTTAAAAGATGAACATGTGTTACTGATAGATGAGGGATGTGAATCTGGGATGAAGCTTATGACAGGTATAAAAACAGCTATGAATATGGACGCAAAAGCAGTGTTTGTAGCTATTCCTGTTGCTCCACGTTCAGTGGCACAAGCCTTAAATCAGATTGTGGATGAATCGTATATTGTGCATGAGGTAAATGATTATGTAAAAACCTATTGCTATTATAAAGAGTTTGCAATGGTAAGTGATAAAGATATAGAAGAAATTTTAGAAAAACAAATTAACAATTAAAAGGAAGAACCATGAGTAAGTGTATATTTGAAATTAACAATCATATAGAAGAATATGAGTTTGATAAGGTAGCTCGTCAAGCAAACGGTGCGGCTTGGCTAAAGGTTGGAAATACGGTTATGTTAGCAACAGTGACTATTGATAGAGAAACAGTTATAGAAGGCGATTTCTTACCATTAACGGTTCAGTACCTTGAAAAAACTTATGCCGCAGGTAAAATACCAGGTGGTTTTTTTAAAAGAGAGTCTAAACCTAGTGATTTTGAAACACTAACATCACGACTTATTGACAGATCTTTACGTCCTGTCTTTCCTAAGGGATTTGCTCATCCTGCTCAAATCAGTATTATGGTTCTTTCTGTAGATAAAGAAGCTGATCTTCAAAGACTTGCTTTAAATGCAGCTTCTGCTGCAATGTTGCATTCAGACCTTCCTTTTAAAAATTCTGTTACAGGAGTTCGTTTAGCTAAGATTGATGGCAAAATTGAAATTAATCCAACCAACTCTCAAATGCAAGATTCCAGCTTAGATTTATTTATTGCTGGTTCAAAAGACGATTTATTAATGATAGAAATGCGCACACTTGGCTCGATAGAGGTAGAAGTGATACCTGCTGCAATGATAGATCCTATGATAGACCCGTCTTTAGGAAGTGAAACGATCAGTACACGTATTTCTAATGCTATGGGAGAAGAAGAGCTTCTTGATATTATAGGAATTGCAGCTGAAGCTTTGGAAGTGGCAAATAATCAGTTTGAAGAAGCGATAATACCTCTTGCCACGCAAAGTGAAGATGTTGTTTATATCCAAGAAATTTCAAACGAAGAAATTTATACCCATGTGCAAAATAATTATGCATCCAAAATTAAAGACGCTATTTCTCAGATGGCTAAGAGTGAAAGAAACTCTTCTTTAAAACATATTGCAAAAGAAATTGAAGCCAGTGAATTAGCAGATAAAAATGAATGGCCTTATGATCAGATTAAACACGCAGTGGTTTCTTTTAAAAGAAAATGCGTAAGAGATCAGATTATTAATGAAGGAAAACGCGCAGACGGACGTTCATTAACTGAAGTACGTCCTATTAGTATAGAAACTAATGTTCTTCCTAATGCACATGCTTCATGTTTATTTACTCGTGGTCAAACTCAGGCTCTTGTGGTCTTAACCGTAGGTGGAAATAAAGACTCTCAAATGTTTGAAAATCTAACCACTGAGGGAACACAAAATGAGACCTTTATGTTGCATTATAATTTTCCAGGTTTTAGTGTAGGAGAAGCTTCTCCTATTGGTGCTCCAAAACGTAGAGAACTTGGACATGGAAATCTAGGAAAACGCGCTCTTGAACCAGCCCTAGGTTCACAAGGAAGAACAATACGTTTGGTATCTGAGATACTAGAATCAAATGGTTCGTCTTCTATGGCAACGGTGTGTGGTGGATATTTAGCACTTAGAGCAGCCGAAATTTCTATGAGTGATCCTATTGCGGGTATTGCTATGGGTCTTGTTACTGAGGGTGATAAACACGCCGTATTAACAGATATTATGGGACTTGAAGATCATGATGGAGATATGGACTTTAAAGTGGCTGGTTCATATGAGGGTATTACGGCTATGCAAATGGATATTAAGTTGGGTGGAATTTCTACTGAGCTTTTAGCCGAAGCATTAACTCAAGCCAAAGAAGGGCGTGCTCATATTCTTGATATTATGAAAGAAGCGGAGGAAGCTATTGTGATTAATGAGGATAAGCTTCCAAGTACAGACCTTTTTTCTATTGATCCTTCTCGTGTTGGTGATGTTATTGGTCAAGCAGGTAAGGTGATTCGCGAGATTATTGAGAAGTTTGAAGTAGCAATAGATATTGACAAAAAAGAGGGTAATGTTCGTGTCAGTGGTGGCAGTAAAAAAGGCGTAATTGGTGCCCGCGCTCATATTGAAAGTCTTTTATCCACACCCAAAGAAAAAGCTCCTGATTATCAGGTAGGTGATATCTGTATAGGTAAGGTGAAACGCATCGTAGACTTTGGCGCCTTTGTGGAACTTCCTGGTGGAATTGATGGTCTTTTACATATATCTAAGGTGTCTAAAGAACGTGTATCTAAAGTGTCTGATGTACTGAGTGAAAACGAAGAGATAGAAGTTGTTATTCTTGAGTTTAAAGGAAACAAAATTAGTCTTGGACGCCCTGAATAATAAGGCTCTGACTTAAAGTCAGTTCTTGATTTCTTTTGCTGTTATAACTGTAAATGTATGAGAATTGATAGTCAGGATTGCATTATATTCAAGGCACTTGAGGTAATGATTTTTACCTTTTGTTTCTATATTTTGAAGAGAAGTTGACAGAATGATTTTTTTTAAATGAATTATCAACTCATCGTTTGATAAATGAGTAATATTAAGATTTTTCTTTATTCTTATTAAGCCCATCTGAGTATTTCTAAACTTATTAGATAAAGATAGTCTTAGGGCTTCATTCACTTTATTTCCTCACTCGTTTCTTGAGGTATAAAAACTACCGAATATAAGGTTTTAATACTTCAGGAATATCTATACTTCCATCTTCATTTTGATAATTTTCCATGATGGCCACCATAGTACGGCCAACGGCTAAAGAAGAACCGTTTAGTGTATGGGCTAAGATGTTTTTCTTTCCGTCTTTATAACGGATTTTTGCGCGTCTTGCTTGGAAGTCTCTTGTGTTTGAAATAGAAGATATTTCTCTATAACAGTTTTGACCTGGTAACCATACTTCTAAATCAATGGTTCTTGCTGCTGAAAAGCCCATATCCCCTGTACATAATTGCATCTGTTTATAAGGAAGACCTAAGGCCTCAAGTAAATCAGAAGCACACGCTACCATTTCTTCAAAGACCTTGTCACTATCTTCTTGGCTAGAAATTGCAACCAATTCAACTTTTGGAAATTGGTGTTGGCGGATGATACCACGTGTATCTCTTCCTGCTGCTCCGGCTTCTTTTCTAAAACATTGAGTAAATGCTGTCATCTTGACTGGAAGTTCGCTCATAGGGATAATTTCATCTTGAAAAAGATTGGTGACAGGGACTTCACCTGTTGGGATGAGGTATAAGTCTTCGCCCTCAATTTTATATAAGTCATCTTCAAATTTTGGTAATTGTCCTGTTCCCATTAAACAAGGTTTATTAGTTATTACAGGAACAGAAACTTCTGTAAACCCACGTTCAGCGTTAAAGTCAAGCATGAAGTTTACCAGAGCACGTTCTATTTTTGCCCCCATACCAGCAATGACAGAAAAACGACTTTTAGCGACTTTAACACCTTTTTCAAAGTCTATCCAGCCATTTTCAGCTAAGTCCCAGTGCTCTTTTGGCGTAAAAGAAAAAGTTTTAGGTTCCAAAACTTTTTTAATTTCTATGTTCTCGTCTTCATCTACACCTACGGGTACATCATCATCTGGGATATTAGGGATAGCTCTTAAAATAATATTTAATTTTTCTTCTTGTGCATTAGTAAGTTCTTGTTTTTCACTTATAAGAATCTTATTTGCATCAACTTCTTTTTTTAATTCAGATATATCTTTTTTCTCACGCATATATTGACCAAAAAGTTTGGACTTTTCATTCTGCGTGGCTTGTGCTGCTTCAAGTTCTTGACGTACGCTCTTATACGTTTGGTGAACACTTTTAAGCTCTTCTAATAAGCTTGGATCAATTTTGCGTCGCTGTAACATTGACGCGACTGCGTCAAAATCTTTGTGTAAAAGTTTAATATCTATCATAAGATTCCTAATAAAAATAAGTTTGGAAGTATAGCAAAAAATACCTATAAAGCTTGATTTTGTCTTTAGTATTAGTATTAATATTAATATTATATGATACAATCTGTTAAAAATAATGTTATAAGCGATACATATGAAAAGCTTTTCTTTAAAATATGAAAGTGCTAAAAAACTTTCTAATTTCATTTTATTACATAAGTTTAAGATAGAAGAAAACTGCTTAGTTCAAGTTTTTTCTGGTCAAACCAATCCTAAGTTTTTAAAAGAACTTCTTGTACAACTGCGAAGCCTTCTTCCTAACGCACATATAATTGGCGCAACAACAGATGGTGAAATTCAAAATAAAAGTGTGACACTCTTAGGTACAGTGATTTCATTTTCATGTTTTGAAAAGGTTACATTACGTTCTTCATATGTAGATACAAATAACAGTTGTGAAGATGCGAAAACTCTTTATTTAAAAATAGGAAGTGATAAAACTCGTTTAATTATTGCTTTTTGCGATGGTATAAACTCCAATGGAGAGACCATATTAAATGCCTTTAATGACATAAATCAAAAGATGATAGTTGCAGGTGGCTTGGCAGGAGATAATGGTAGGTTTGATAAGACCTATGTCATGCATGGTGATAATGTTTATGAAAGAGGACTTGTTGGGGTAGCCTTAGAAGGAGAAGACCTAGAAGTTAATACACATTATAACTTTGACTGGGTTCCTATTGGAAGGGAGATGGAAGTTACTAAGTCTGAAGAAAATAGAGTGTATGAAATAAATGGAATATCTGCTTGTAATATTTATAAAAAATATTTAGGCACGAATGCTGCAGAAAAACTGCCTCGTATTGGAGTGGAATTTCCACTTATTATTCAAGATAATGGTCTTAATATTGCGCGCGCTATTATGCAAAAACATGAGGATGGCTCACTCAGTTTTGCAGGGAACATTAAACAAGGTTCTCAGGTGAGATTTGGAGTAGGTAATCCAGAGTTGATTCTAAGTCATGGACATGAAAATACACAAACTATAAAAAACTTTCCAGTAGAATCGGTGTTCATTTATTCGTGTATGGCTAGGCGCCGTTTTCTACAAGATAACATAGAAAGTGATTTAGACCTTTACCCTGATACCATTCCTGTGAGTGGATTCTTTACTTATGGAGAATTCTTTAGTTCAGGTGAAAATAAAAAGCTGCTCAATCAGTCTATGACGATTTTAATGCTGTCTGAAAGTAAAAAGCTTTTAGATACTAAGGATGTGTCAAAAAAAGTACAAGAGCTTAATGAAGGTCCTGAATATGCAGAAACATTAGAATCCTTAGCTCACCTTGTTAATGTCACTTCTTATGATTTAAAACAACTTAATAAAAATTTGGAACAAAGGGTTGAAGACAAGGTGAAAGAACTTGAAAAGTCAACCAAGTTTTTTCAAAATATTTTTGAAACAGCTAAAGAAGGTATCTGGGTCCTAGACAATGAGAAAGAAACTATCATGGCAAATAATGCCTTAGTGGATATTTTAGGATTTAGTGAAGGTGAGTTGTTAGGAAGCTCTATTTATGAATTTATGGATGAAAAAAATATAAAGAAGTTTCAAGTGGGGCGAGATGGAAGCCAATATGAGGTTGAATTTATTCATAAAGAAAAAAATCGAGTACCTTGTTTAGTAAGTACGGCTGTTTTAAGCGATGAAAATGATGAACATATTGGCTCATTTGTGATGGTTACCAATATTACTCAACGTAAAAAAGCAGAAGATGAACTCATTTCTTTTAATTGTTTATTAGAAGAGCGTATTGCGCAAGAGGTTTTGAAAAATCATTCCAAAGATGAGTTGATGAGTAAGCAAATGAGACTGGCTCAAATGGGGGAGATGATTTCTATGATTGCGCATCAATGGAGACAACCTTTATCTACTATCTCAGCTATTATAACGTCTATGCAGTTAGACTTAAGCTTGAAAGACGAAGAAGATACTCCATTATATCAAGACATGGACAAAGTAACGAATCACATACAGTTTTTATCCGATACTATTGATGATTTTAGACACTTTTTTAATCCAAAAAAATCAAAAGATACGGTTCAAATAACGCATCTAATTAATAGCGCTATAGGCATTATAAAACAGTCGTTAATCCGAGAAAATATTGATTTGATTTGTGATTTTGATAGCCTTGAAAGGCCAATGAAACTTTACTCAAGTGAACTGATACAAGTGTTTTTAAACCTGATGAAAAATTCTATGGACGCACTTCTTGAACAAGATAACGCAAAATCATATATTTCAATTAGGGGAAGTCAATATGATGATAAGTCTGTACTTATCTTTGAAGATAATGGTGGGGGTATTGTTCCTGATATTATGGATAAAATCTTTGAACCCTATTTTACAACAAAAGATGAAAAAAATGGAACCGGCTTAGGTCTGTATATGTCAAAAATGATTATAGAAGAACATTGTAATGGTCATCTCATAGTAGAAAATATAGAAGTGGGAACTCGCTTTACTATTATTTTGGATTATGAAAAGGTTTAGATTTACCTATCTTTTAGACGAGCTTGGGCATAATTACTTATTATAAATATAAGAGTACCTCAAAATACTATATCATTTAGAAAGTATAAGTTTTTTGAGATGCCCATAATTAGGTAATTAAAATGCTAGATTTTGAAAAATACATAAAATATTCTAAGCCCGGTCCCCGTTATACCTCTTATCCAACTGCCTTAGAATTTTCCGATACATATGATTATGATAGCTACATCAACAAGTTGCAGAACCAAGACGCTTCACGTCCCTTGTCTTTGTACTTCCACCTACCTTTTTGTAGATCTGCGTGTTATTTTTGTGGTTGTAATGTTGTATTTACTTCTAAAGAAGATAAAAAAGAACGTTATATTGACTATTTATTTAAAGAGATGGATATCTTGAAGAAGCACTTAGATCCCTCTAGAGAAGTGATGCAGTTACATTTTGGAGGAGGAACTCCTACCTTCTTTTCGGCAGAACAACTTTCTCGTATCATTGCTAAAATAAAAGACACCTTTCCTAATTTTCAAAAAGATGCTGAGGTTTCGTGTGAAATTGACCCTCGTTTTTTTAAATGAAGATCAGATGAAGTTGATGGTTGATAATGGTTTTAATCGTGTTAGCTTTGGTCAACAAGACTTTGATGAAAAAGTTCAAACCGCGGTGCATAGAATTCAGCCTTATGATATTACCAAAGGCGCTGTAGACCTAGCTAGAAAGTATGGCATTAAAAGTATTAATGTGGATCTTATTTATGGACTTCCTTTTCAAACCTTTGAAACCTTTAAAAAAACCTTAGATATGACGCTTACTTTAAACCCAGATAGACTAGCAGTGTTTAATTATGCTCATGTTCCTTGGCTTAAAAAGACCATGCGAAAAATTGATGAAACAACCCTTCCTACTCCTGATGTAAAGTTAAGTATCTTGCAATACACCATAGACTTTTTTGAAAACAATGGATATAAGATGATAGGAATGGATCACTTTGCTAAACCTGATGATGAACTATTTTTAGCCATTGATAAGGGTGAACTTCATAGAAATTTCCAAGGATATACTACAAAAGGTGGTGCTGATTTAATTGGTATTGGCATAACTTCTATAGGTGAGGGTGTAGATTATTATGCTCAAAACCATAAAGAAATGACTCCTTATGAAGAAGCTATTGATGTGGGGAACCTTCCTTTTGAACGAGGCATTGTCTTAAATAATGATGACCAAATTAGACAGTTTTTAATTATGGAACTAATGAGTAATTTCAAGCTAGATATAAAACGTTTTGAGTCATTATACGCCATCACATTTAAAGAATATTTTGCTGAAGAAGTTATTGCTTTACAAGAGTTTATAGAAGCAGATTTATTAACAATGAATGAAGAAAAGATTGAAGTGTCTGCAACAGGAACCATGTTAATAAGAAACATTGTTATGCCTTTTGATGCATATATGAAATCTCACACTGGAAATGCAAAGACATTTTCAAAAACCGTTTAGGAAAAGTAATGGCAACAAGAACTGGAGAAATATTTAATTTTGCAGAAACAACAGACCCTTGTATCAAGTGTGCAAAGTGTGTGCCTGTATGTACCATTCATCAAGTCAATGCAGATGAAGTAACAAGTCCTCGTGGATTTTTAGATCTTTTAGGAGCCTACCAAAAAGGAAATCTTGAACTCGATAAAAATGCTAAAGATATTTTCGAAAGCTGTTTCTTATGTACCGCCTGCGTGGAAGTGTGTCCTAAGGACTTACCTACAGATATGGTGATTGAACAAGTGCGAGCAGATATAGCAGATAAGTTTGGAATTGCACTTTTTAAAAGAGTGTTCTTTTATTTATTACGTCACAGATTTATTATGGATGTGGCCTTTAAACTTGGATATGTCTTCCAAACCTGTGGATTTAAGATTAAGTCAGAACAAACCTCTATTAAACCACGCTTTAATTTACCTCTCATTAAAAAAGACAGACTTTTACCGGCTATGGGTAAAACTTCTTTTTTAAACAAATATCCTGAAAACATAGATAATGGTGGAAAACGTAAGGTTGCTATCTTTATAGGTTGTTTGGCAAATTATAATTATACAAATATTGGTGATTCTTTATTGAAGATTCTTAAAGAACTAGAAATTGATGCCTTCTTAGCGAAGGGCCAAAAATGTTGTTCTGCTCCTGCGTATTTTACAGGTGATTTTAACACTGTTGACGCCCTTGCAAAAGAAAACATTGAATATTTTGAAGGCTTTATTGACGATGTTGAAGCTATAATTATTCCAGAAGCCACTTGTAGTGCGATGATAAAAATTGATTACGAACATTATTTCCATGATCAGCCTGAATGGAAAGATCGTGCGCTGAAGTTAAAGTCTAAAATTTATATGGCAACTGAGTGGTTAGAAAAAGAAACAAATCTTCATGAAGTTTTACAAACACGTGGAAAAAATGACATTGTTGTAACCTATCATGACCCTTGTCATGCTAAAAAAATGCAGGGTATTTTCCAAGAACCCCGTAATCTAATAAAAGATAATTATAATCTAGTTGAGATGAGTGACTCTAATCAATGTTGTGGTTTTGGTGGGGTTACTATGCAAACAGAGAAATTTCATTTTGCTGAGGCGGCCGGAAAGCCTAAAGCTGCCATGATCAAAGCAACTCAGGCCAAATATGTTTCTTCAGAATGTTCCGCGTGTAGAATGCAGTTAACGAATGCAATGTTTGAAGGAAAGGTAGATACTGTTTTTAAAAATCCTATAGAACTTATTGCAGACTCTTTAGCTAATAAATAGTCATAATGAGGAGAATATAAATAGTTATCGAGATATTCTTCATTGACTTTAGTCTTTCTCTTTCTCTTTTGTAATATTTCTCCCACTTACTTTTAGGTATACTTCTGAAAAATGATAATGGAATTTTGAAACAAGTCGTGGCAGTCGCGAAAAAATGTTTCAAGTAAAGCCACATAGACAGGATGAAATGTAATGGAATTTTGGAATAATATTTATGCTAACTTCGACCCGGTAGCATTTTCTGTGTTTGGTCTGAAGGTACATTGGTATGGAATGATGTATATTTTAGCCCTTTTATTTGCTCTTTTTGTAGCAAAATGGCTTGTTAAGAAAGACAAGATTCATCTAGGTAAGGCAAACTTAGATGATTTTTTTATTTGGGTAGAAGTAGGAGTTATTTTAGGTGCTCGTTTAGGATATATTTTATTTTATGACCCTAATACTTTGGATTATCTGACTCACCCGTGGAATATCTTCAACCCTTTTGTAAATGGAGAATTTGTAGGTATACGTGGTATGTCATATCATGGAGCGCTCATGGGTTTTATGATAGGGGCTTTCTTTTATGCTAAAAAAGTGGGCGTGAGGTTTTGGTTCTTAATGGATAGAGTTGGGATTGCTGTTCCTATTGGATACTTTTTTGGACGTATTGGTAACTTTTTAAATCAAGAGCTTATTGGACGTGAAACTACCTTAAGTGATGCTCCTTGGGGTATTTATGTAGATGGAATACTTCGTCATCCTTCCCAGATTTATGAGGCATTTTTAGAAGGTATTTTTATTTTTATTATTCTATATACTTTAAGAAAAAAATTAACCTTTACGGGTTCTATTGCCTTAGGTTACGGGGCCTTATATGGTTTGGGTCGTTTTACAGCCGAATTTTGGCGCGCACCAGATGCTCATATTGGTTATATATTAGGAACATCATGGCTTACTCAAGGACAAGCAATGTCTCTTGCTATGGCAATTATGGCCATAGTCTGGTTATATATCTTATACCTTATGGATAAAAATCAAGCTAAAAAAATCTAGCTTTTTCCTGTGAAGTAGCTTTCATCATGAGAGTCATACAACTTTAATAAGGCCATAAAAAATGCAGTAATAGCAGGCCCTAAAACCATTCCCCAAAAACCAAAGGCCGTTAGCCCTGCTAAGATAGAAAAAAAGATTAACAACTCATTTATTTTAGTACTAGACTTAATGAAATTTAAATCAATATATTTTATGATGACGGGCTTAATGAAGGTGTCTGCAATAATAGAAATAATTATGATGGAATATAAGGTGATAAATAAGGCATTACCAGAATGTCCAAGAGAAAGCTCATAAATCATAAAGGGCGTCCACATCAAAGCCCCACCTACAATAGGAATAAGAGAAGCAATTCCATACATAATCCCAAATAATAAACCGTTATAGCCTATAAAACTTATCATGATCCCAAATAGTGCGCCTTCTAAAGTTGCAGTGGCAATGATGGAGTAAAAAACAACCGACATAACATTAGATAACTCTAGACTTAAAAGTGTTGTATCTTGCTGAGGAAGGCGAATGATTCGAATGAGATATCGAACAATTGTTTTCCCATAATACTGGGCAAAAAAATAAAATATAATAATCAAAAAAGCATCTTTTAAGAAGGAAGCTGAATATTTTCCTAGAGTCGCGGCAAAGCCTAAAGAGTTCCCTGCCATGGAGCTAAGATTATTATAATCCATTACCATTGCAAGTTGTGATTGTACAAAGGCAAGTGAGTCGGGCAGTTCTGCTATAAGAGATTCTACTTTTTCATAGACTAGGGTAAAGGTGTCAATATTTACTCCATGAAGCTTAATGGTTAAGGTGGTTAAAAAGTACCCTAAGGGAGCAAAAAGCAAGATGGCTAATAAGAGACTTGATCCAAAGGCCGCTGCAAAATCATTTTTAAAAACATCTAACATCTTCTTATGAATATTTGCTGTTGAAATGGCGAGAAGCGAACCTATAAAAATAGGCATCCAATAGGCATTATAAAGTTGGTACATCCAATACAAGGCAAAGGCAAAAAGTATCATAATAAAATGTTGTGGTTTCATTGGTTAATCCTAATGTTTGGTATCTTTATAAAATATATTATTCGAACAAGGTGTCATTTATAGGGCTTGGAAACTTCAAAACCTCATAGGTTTTTTTGGTGGCAATTCTACCACGAGCTGTTCTTTCTAGGTAGCCATTAGCTAAAAGATAAGGTTCAAACACATCTTCAATGGTCCCCTCATCTTCACTTAAAGCAGCGGCAAGGGTACTTAAACCCATAGCCTTACCCTTAGCATCTACCAAAAGTTTTAACAAGCGTAAGTCCATCTCATCAAAACCATTATCATTGATACCTAGCTCATTTAAGGCGTATTGAGTTCTTTCCATTAAGATAGAAAGTTCATCGGCTACTTCAGCAAAATCGCGTACTCTTCTTAAAAGTCTTAGTGCAATTCTAGGTGTTCCTCTACTTCTACGAGAAATTTCTAATGCGGCAGGTCTGTCTATAGGCTTTTCTAATTTATCAGAAGCTTTTTGAATAATGGTTGCAAGTTCTTGTGAGGTATAAAATTGAAGTCTAAAGTTCATTCCAAAACGATCACGAAGGGGGTTTGAAAGCATTCCTGCACGAGTAGTTGCTCCTATTAAGGTAAACCTAGGAAGATCTATCTTAACGGTTTGAGCAGCAGGGCCTGAGCCAATGATAATATCAAGCCTAAAATCTTCCATAGCGGGGTATAAAATCTCTTCAACGGCGGGAGAAAGCCTATGTATTTCATCTATAAAAAGTATATCACCTTCATCCAGATTAGTAAGTATGGCCGCTAAGTCACCAGATTTTTCTATCATAGGAGCGGCAGTTACTTTAATGTTTGTATTCATTTCAGAGGCAATAATCAAAGCTAAGGTTGTTTTACCAAGACCCGGAGGACCAAAAAATAAAACATGGTCTAAGGACTCTTCTCTTTTTTTAGCTGCTTGTATAAAAACACCCAAATTCTTTTTTAATTGCTCTTGTCCAATATAATCATTCCAAGAGTCAGGTCGTAAGGTTTGCTCTATTTCACTTTCAGAGTTAAACTTTTCTATTTCAACCATGTTATCCATTTAGTAGGTATGCTCACTTGATGGAAATGACTTGCTTTGAACCTCTGTTTTATACGATGCAACAGCTTCTTTAACTAAACCAGCTCCATCCATATATTTTTTAACAAACTTAGGAGTAAAGGCTTCAAAAAGACCTAACATATCTGAAAATACAAGGACTTGACCATCTACATCACACCCCGCGCCTATCCCAATTATAGGAATGTTTACTGCAAGCGCAATAGCCTTTGCTGCTTGTGCTTTAACCCCTTCAACCACAATAGCAAAGGCTCCAGCTGCTTCAATAGCCTCTGCGTCTTCAATAAGCTGCTCCATATCTTGTACATCTTTACCACGCACGATGTATCCACCCTCACCACGAACAGATTGAGGTAATAAACCTATATGACCACATACCGCTATACCGTTATCTGTTAAAATCTTAACTAAGGGTGCTTTGTCTTTACCCCCTTCAATCTTAATAGCATCAGCAGGGCACTCTTGATACACACGCACGGCGTTTTTTAAAGCTTGTCGTGAACTGTTATAGCTTCCAAAAGGCATATCGCATATGACAAAAGTATTTTTAGCTCCATTACACACTGCATTAGTATGATAAATCATTTGATCTAGTGTGGCAGATAATGTGTCGGCTTTACCACCAAAACTCATATTTAAACTGTCTCCTACTAAAATCATATCGGCACTCTCTTCAAAAAGACTTGCAAAAAGAGCATCATACGCCGTAATCATCGTTAACTGATGTTCATTTTTTGATTTTTTTATAGCATTGATAGAAAGTTTTTTCTTCATAAGTCGTACCTTAGTGCGTATTGTTTACGCGAATGTTAACGTATTATACTAAATAACAAGTCAATTTATTTTTTTAATGGCAGGAGTATAGAAATATTTACTCTTTATTGCTATAATATACCTAAGAAATAAGAGAGAATTAATAGATTATAAAGGCTTGTATAAGAAGTCTAATACCTTAGATAGGAGAATAAATGGGCGTTCGTCGTGACTTAGAAGAAAATTATGACTTTGAAATCGTAGATGAATTTTTAGACCATTACGCGATGATGGTTGAAATTATGGAACCCCTGATTATTGATTTATCGGTGGAAGAACGTTATGCTCGCGCTCTTGATGAACTTTTTAGAATCTTTCATAACATTAAGTCTGCTTCAAGCTTTCTAAAAATTGAAACGATGGTGCGGTTATCCACTTTTGTAGAAGATTCCCTTGAAAAGATGCGTTATCTTGATGGTCCTGCTAATGATGAGGTTATTACTTGGCTAGTAGCGGTTAATGATATGTTTATTCAATGGCAAGAAGACCTAAAAATGGACAGTGCCATGAGTAAGATAAGTTTCTCTCTTTTAAAATTACCCGATATGGAGACTATTTGAAACAATTAGTAGGTTATATTACCACCGGTTACCCCGATAAAAACTTTACAGCAGACTTAGCTCTGTCCCTTTCTCAAAATGGGGTAGATTCTATAGAACTTGGTGTTCCCTTTTCAGACCCTGTAGCCGATGGTCCTGTGATTGAAAAAGCAAATCATAAGGCCCTTGAACTTGGTTTTAAGTTTCAAGATTTACTAGATGTTTCGGCGCAAGTAGCAAAAGAAGTAGATATCTTATGGATGGGTTATTTTAATCTTTTTTATCAATATAATATGGATAAATTACTTCCTAAGGCAAAAGAACTAGGTGTATCTGGAATGATTATTCCTGATTTACCTCATGAAGAAGCTGTAAAATACAAAGATTTATTTAATACAAACAATGTGGCAAATATAGCCTTTGTAGCACCAACAGACACTGCTGAACGTATTAAAACAGTCGTAAGTGAGGCGCAAAAGTTTATTTACCTTGTAGCTTACGCAGGCATTACTGGTTCAGGTAAGAGTGAAGACCTTCAAGCTATTATC
>NZ_JAEMVE010000005.1 GCF_029216045.1 Sulfurimonas sp. MAG313
GCGTATTTAAAAAAGCTTTTTCAAAAACCGATTTATTTCTTTTCCCACTTTTTCTTCAATCTCGGGTGTTATCATAGACTTAGCATCTAATTTAACAGAGGGAGAATTTAGCTTACCTTTGATAATAACATCGCCTGGGTACTTTTTAACCTTTAGGGCAAAGCGGGCATCAATAATTTGTTGTTTTGAATTAATGATAAAAGTTTTGCTTTTAATGCTCATGCTCTTGCTTGTCATAAGAAGTTTAGAATCGATGATGTCTTTGTTGATGATACTAAGTAAACTTCCCTTATTAAAACGATCTTCTGTGAGGTCGGTACGGGTGAAGTTTTTAACAAGGTCTGTCATTTTAGAACGGGTAAGTTGTGCGGTGTCAAAACGTGAATCAAATCGTCCCTTAGAGGTCTTGGTATTATAAACAAGAGTTCCATTTAATGGCGCGTCCATCACCTCAGGATATCCCAGCATTTTTAGCATGGCAAGTGCCCGTAAATTTTTAAAGATAACATTTATTTTTTCATCTACTATCGTAGCATCAAAACTTCCATCAAAAATATTAGAATGTGCGGTCATAATAAGTTGCTTGTTTTGCTCAACCTTACCGGTGAGGGTCACCTCTCCATACATCTTTCTTTCAAGTAATGGTTCAAGTCTTTGCAAGAAGGGAATAAAAACCTTATAGTCTGTCTTTAAAGAGGCCTTTTTTAGATTATAAGTGGTTTCATTCATAGTTATGTTGGCTAAATTTGAAGAAATTTTTGTTTGGGCCTTGAGATAATTGTCTTTTATCTTGGTGCTGTTAGTCACTTCAAACTTAGTGTAGGGGAGCTTGATGTCAAAGTGCTTTTTGACAAGTTGTTTGTGCATAAGACCTTTTGAAATACTAAGCTTAGCTTGAAGTTCTAAGTCTTGTATAGAAGAAATATCCGCCTTAAGGCTAAGTTTTCCTTGTGCATAATTAGGCTCTCCAACAAGATATAAAAGTTTTTCAAGTTGGGCATTTTGAATGTTAAGTGTGGCTTGTGAAGGCTTGAAATCTTTTACTAGAAGTGAATACTTTGTAGTAGAGCTTGCTAGGTTAGAACTTCCCTTAAGAAGCAATTCTTTTTTATCTCCGGTGATACTTCCTTGTGTCTTAAAAGCACCTCTAAAAGGGGCCTTAGTAATAGGTTTTAAAAGAGCTAATTCTTTGATATCTATAAGGTAAGAGGCCTTTGTTTTAATGCTCCTAGGGTTAATGTTTCCTTTGGACGAGACTTTGGCTAGATTAGAATTAAGAAGAAGGGTGTAGTTGATATTATCGGGCTTTAAGTCTATCTTTGAATTTAAAGAGAAATGTGTTTTTGGTAAAGAAACTTGAAAAGATTTTTTCATAATTTTTTGATTTATGTATCCCTTAGTAAGATTTAAACGCGCTTCTCCCTTAAGGGATTTTGGGTCTAAATTAGTGAGTTTAATATCTACATTTACAAGGGCCTTAGCATAAGGTTCTTCTCCTAACATATACAAAAGTTTAGATAAAGAAGCATTTTTAATATTTAAAATGAGCTTTTGAGGCTTTGAATCTTTAAGAGATAAGACATAATGTGTTTTTGAAGTGGCGAGGCTGCTTTCTCCTGAAATAGTGTAACTTACTTCATCTCCTTGTATGCTTCCCTTAGTAAAAAAAGGACCTCTTAAAGGACTGTTGGTAAGACTTTTAAATAAGGCAAGTTCTTTAATATCAATGGAATACGTACTTTTAAGAGCTTTATTAGGGGTCTGAATATTTCCTTTTGAATTAATATTTGCAAGTTCAGAGTTTAGTTTAAGCAAATAATCTATAGATGAACCTTCTAGCGTTGCTCTAAACTTGCCATTTAAAGAGCTTGTTTTAAGACTCAATCCTAATTCTTTCTTTAAGGTTTTAGCATTAAGGGCAGCTTCTTTTATATCTAAGGAAACACTTCCTTTAAGTGCGTTTTCTTTAAGTTCTAAGAGTTGCATATGAAGGTTGATATTTCCCTTTGCATAGGCCTTTTCACCTATCATAGACAGGAGGTCTTGAATATGGGCATGACTGAGCTTAATGGCAGACTTATCTATTTGCATGTTTTCAATGAGGACAGAATATTTAGTGTCACTTTGAGCTAAAGC
>NZ_JAEMVE010000223.1 GCF_029216045.1 Sulfurimonas sp. MAG313
ACAGCAAAAATCCCATCTTTGTTAAACTCCCAAACCTTTTCTATGTCATCAAAGCTTTGCTCTACTCTTGAATACTCACCTAAGTGATACACCATATCGGGGTTAAAGTCTATCAGTTTTGAAATATCTTTGGTGCTTCCTTTTATATAGGTGACCTTGTCAACATGATTGGCCTGGCTACCGGTAAAGTAGTTGTCTAGAGAATATACATCATTGTGATTATTTTGTGCTAATCTTTCGCAAAGATGAGAGCCTACAAAACCGGCTCCCCCTGTAACTAATATTCTTTTATTCATGATTGTTTATCCTTGGTGTTTTGTTTTTTTAGAAGTTCAGAATTTTGTTTATGAATCCATTTCCCTCTTGGTTTATCGATATATTGAAAATATTCATTTGTAAAACTTCCCTGAACACAGGTGTATCGGTAATATCTTTCATTAAATATCTTCCCCTCTAGGGCTGTATTTAAGGCATTTGGACCTGTTAAGTTATATACGCCACCTTCGATATTTCTGCTTTCAATATTTTTAATAATTTTATTTACGGCTTCTTCTAAAATAGAATTTTTTGGTGCACTTGAAATAAAGTAGTTTGTATAATGTTGTTTGTTTAGTAAGAAAATTTCATTATCATTTGTTTGAATTATTTTTGACAAGGGCCAAACAAGATGTGCATCAATATCTATATAAGTTCCTCCCTCGTGATATAAAACAAGTAGTCTCCATAGGTCAGCTTGTGCAGCTCCATCTGTTAGCATATTAAAAGCAGAAACAATCTCATCTGACATATTTTCTTCTATATAGGATTGCCTTGTCTCGGTGCTCACATAGCGATACTCATAACTGAGGGATAATAATCTGTTGAAAAGATAGTTAAGATACATGGGCAGACTGACTTTATTAGTATAATTTGTTTGCCAAATGATTTTTGGAATCTTGTCTATTCTTTTTGAAGGAAAATAGGGATTACTGTGTTCAGGGATAATAAAACGCTTATGTGGAAAAAACAGATGAAAAGGATAAGATAAAATTTTTGTTATATTTCCTATGAGTTTTGATAAGCGATTTGAAATGGTAATAATAAAAAACAATTATGACCTTTTGTAATGATTTTAATTTATAAAAGTATAGTAAACTTGAGCTTAAAATATAGACAAGAAACTCTTATTGTAAGCTTCCTGCCAAGCTTTGATAATGAGCTGAACTCTTAATAAGTTCATTATGTGTTCCTCTTGAAACTATCTTTCCTTTTTGAAAGACTAAGATAAGATCAGCGTGTTCTATGGTACTTAGTCTGTGTGCAATAGTAAAGGTTATCTTGTCTTTGGTGTAGCTTTCTATCGCCTTTTGTATACGTTTTTCACTTTCATTATCAAGTGCGCTTGTGGCCTCATCAAAGATAAGCAAAGAAGCATGTTTATAAATGGCTCTTGCAATGGCTATACGTTGTCTCTGCCCCCCTGAAAGATTAGTTCCAGCTTCTGCCATTTGAGTGTGAATACCTTCTTCTAAGGAGTTTACAAACTCTGAGGCATCAGCAAGTTTAAGTGCTTCATATACACGTTCTTCATCTATATCTTGTCCATAGGCTACATTTGCGCATAGAGAATCTTGGAAGATATAAATTCTTTGTGAGACTACGGATATATGAGATCTAAGTGATTCTTGAGTAAAACTAGAAATGGTTTTTTTATTGATATATAGTTCACCCTCATTAATCTCATAAAAACGAAGTAAGAGGTTAATTAAAGAGCTTTTTCCGCCTCCACTATCTCCCACTAATGCAATGTTTTGTCCACTGTGTACTTTTAAATCAATCTGACTTAGAGCTGTTTTTTTATCATAATTGAGAGAAACATTTTTAAACTCAATAGAGTGTATGTCTTCTGTAAGTTCTAGGTCTCCATCGGTAATTGCGGCCTTAGCATCTAGGACTTCAAAAATTCTTTCTGTTGCAGCTGTTGCATCTTGAATCTTTCCGTAAATAGAACTTACTCTTCTAACCGGTTGAAAACTAAGCCCTACCGCGGTAAAAAAGGCCATAAATTGACCAGGTGTCATGACTCCATCAATAACATCTCGGCCCCCCATATAAATAACAAAGGCAAGACCAATGACTCCAAAAATTTCCATTAAAGGCGAAACTATTTCATTGGTATACACCGACTTCATAGTAAGCTTAAAAAAGTGCCAGTTTTCATTACTAAAGCGTGTCATTTCATACTCTTCAGTTGAATTGGCTTTTATAACTTCGTTATTATTAAAGACTTCGGTGAGCCTTGTAACTACATCCGCATTTTTTTCTTGAGAGCGGTGGGCAAGTCGTTTTAAACGTTTGGCAATTAAGATAAGGGGATACACCGCTATAGGCATTGCGACTAAAGAGTAAAAAGCTAACATAGGGTTTAACCAGATGACGTAGCCAACAAGACCAATAGCTGTTAAAGATTCTCTTAAAAGCTCAGGAAACATATTTGAAACAAAGTACTGAACCCTTGAAATATCATTGGTCACTCGTGATATTAATTCTCCACTTCGGTTTGAAAATTGAAACTTCATGTCCATATATAACATTTTTCTAAGTAAGTCCTCTCTTAGATGTGAGACGATGTGCAGACCAATATAATTCATATAAACACTTTGAAGGTAGCGACCAATAGATTTGGCAAAAAAGATAGCAATAAAGGTGAGGGGAATGATAATAAGTTGGCTTTCATCCTTAGCAATAAACATGTCGTCCATCATGGGTTGCACGATTTGAGCGGTAGCAATAGTAGAACTCACCGTCAGTAAAATGCCAATAAAAATTATAAAATAGTAAAACATATAGTTTTTCATATAAGGGAAGTAGCGTTTAAAAGCGTTTTTCAAAAAGTCTCCAAAGGATTAATAATGATGAAAAAATACCATATATTCACTGAAAAAGAGATAAGTGCCTGAGCATAATAAATGACATAATCAATGAGTCAAGAAGTAATAATATACGAGGCGAGAGTCCGAAGGAGCTATTTTACAAGAGCTTCGAGGACTTTCAACGAAGTATATAGTTGCTTATTGTCTCACCCTGCGGGCAACCTTTAAAAGGCCTATCTTCTTCGTTACAATTTACTTAACGATACTTGTATCGCCAAGCAAGCTACGCCTTGAATATAAACTTTTATATATTGTTGAATATGTCATTTATTATGCTCAGGCACTTAATGCAGTAAAGTATATTACTAGGTCTTTATAGAATATTAAAGAAGCTTTGAATATACTTTGTTTATGAAAAAGCGTAAGCTAAAGAATATAAAGGAGACTTATGCAAAAAAATGAGATGCACAATCAACTCAAAAACGTAAGGATTCTTTATGTGCAAGAAGACCACCAAAAACGTTTGAGAACTACCAAAATTTTGCGTAAGTTCTCCTCTAAAGTGCATGTGTGCATTGACTTTAAAGATATATTTAAAGATGTTTCTAGGTTTTTACCTGAGATGCTTATTAGTGATATAGGACTTGGGGGTTCTTTAGAATTAGATGCTTTACAAAAAATACGAAAAGAATATGAAGAAATATTTATTATTATTGCTAGTGCTCATGAACAGGTTGAGTATCTTCAAAAAGCGATAGAACTTGAGGTAAGCTCTTATTTGTTAGAACCTGTAAGTATGAAAGAATTTGAAAAAGCCTTTATGCATGTTATGCAAAAATGTTGTAAACAAAAAGATTTGAAAAGTATATACTTAAGTGATGACTTGTTTTATCAAGCTAGTTTAAAAGCCCTAATATATGATGGTTCAAAGTTAAATCTTAATAAAAAAGAAGCAAGGCTTTTGGAATATTTTATAGAATACAAAAATATGCTTTTAACCTATGCTCAAATACAAAAACATATTTGGCCTGGTCTAAATGTTAGCTCAGCGTCTTTGCGTACCTTAGTTAAAAATTTGCGTAAAAAAGGGATGTCTAATCTTATTCAAAATATTTCAGGACTAGGATACACCCTTCAAATTTCTTAATAATTAGAGGATAGTCTGGATTTAAGTGTTATAATCGTAGATTATTACGAAATAAAGGGAAATGAAAATGAAATATTTATTAATATTAACGATTTTATGTGTGCTAAACCTACAAGCAGATTATGTAAAAAAAACGACAGCGGTGTGTAAAACTAAGCAAATGGTCATAGACTTAAGAGAATATTCTGGTGCTAGTTTAGAAGCCAAAGACCCTCTTGAATTAGAATTATGGCTGTTAAGTCATGAATGTAAAATTATCACAAAAAAAGTTGCTATAGAAGTGCTTGATTACACTGGAAAAGAGATAGAAGTTATAAAAATTCGTCTTAAAAAATCTGGAGAAGTTGTGTATACCTATGGTCAAGCTATTCAAATTGAGCAGCATGGGCAAAATGATATAATTTATAAGTTCTAAAACTTTATGTCAGTAAAAAGATTTTGCCCTTAGCTTAGGCCTTACTCTTTGAACTGCGCTTGCTTTTGTTAAGCCACTAAGGATTTTTTTTCTTAAAACGTATTTATCCTCACTTCTAGAGACTCCCAAAAAAAACAAACCCTTTAATCTTTTTAGCTCAGACTGTCTATAACTGGAAGTTTCCCCAGATGTGAAAGAAGTGACACATGAGGGATGCAATATTTAGAGGTGCCCTTTATACTATTTCGTTTAAGGTGGATTTAGCCAATAATGAAAACACACAGATAAAGATTCAAAGACAAGATGATGTAAGACTAAGTTCTCCACAATGGCTTAAGGATGAAAAAATATCAGGTCCGTCAATATGTAGAGTCAAAAGGTCTTTCTAAAGTCTTGCCTAAAGAAACTGTTTGTACCTATTCTTCTTTAGATAAGGCCACCGTGCTTTTAGGTGTTAATTAGATTGCGTATACGCCTAAAAAAGAAAAGATGTCCTTAGCTATTGAAAAAAAACTTTGACCTCTTAGGAAAAGAAACAAATATCTCCTTTAATAATGCTAGAAAATATTATGAATCAGAGCTAAAATAGTGTATAACAAACCATTCAGGTGAAAGTAAGAATATTGAACTTTTTGTCCCTTTTCAAAGATACTTGGCCTGTGGTACTATGGTCGAGTCTAAGATGAAATACAGCTATAAAAATGGAAATACTTTAAGTTTTTAGTGCATATAAAAGCCGATTCTAAATACGAATTTTCAGTTAAGTGCAGAAACAAACGTTAAGCATGCTCACCATAAGTATTATTACAGCAAGGTGTAGTTATAATTCCAGCAATTATATCAAAAGGAAATAACTATGGGTATGCCTAGTGGAATGGAACTATTACTAATTTTTGGAATTGTGGTACTGCTTTTTGGTGCTAAAAAGATTCCTGATCTTGCCAAAGGGATTGGTAAGGGTATCAAAGATTTCAAAAAAGAGATGAAAGAAGAGGAGCCTACAGAAGTAGCCTCTGAAGAAGCAAAAAAAGTTGAAAAAACAGAAACAACTGAAAAATCAGAAGTACCTTCTGAAACTACAAAACAAGCTTAGTCTTGAAGCAGCGCGTCCTTGCACTGCTTAGTGGCAGTATCTCCCAAAATATCGTATTAGAAAAACCTCGTGATAAGTCTTTTGGACATTTCGCAACGCCTATCGCCTTTGCTATGGCTAAGGAACTTAGAAAATCTCCAATGATTATTGCTGAAGAACTTGTGTCTATGTTTAAAGAAGATGCAATGTTTGCTAATGTTGAAGCGGTTAAGGGGTACCTTAATTTCAAGCTAAGTGAAGATTTTTTAAATGACTATGCTACTTGGGCTCTTGATAATCAAGAAGACTTTGGAAAAGGGCAGGGTAAAGAAAATATCTTGCTAGAATTTGTATCAGCGAACCCCACAGGTCCTCTTCATATTGGTCATGCTCGTGGAGCTGTTTATGGAGACACTCTCCTTCGTTTAGGCCGTCATGTAGGGCATAAGATTACCGCTGAATATTATGTAAATGATGCCGGTAATCAAATCGCCTTATTAGGTACGTCTCTTATCTTAGAAGGTAAGGCAAATATTCTAAAAGAAAAAGTTGAGTATCCTGAAAATTATTACCGTGGTGACTATCTTACAAAATTAGCACAAATAGCAGCAGATACTTATGGCAATAATGTCTTTAATGATGAAGAAAAGATCAAAGAAGTAGCTTTATGGGCAAAAGACGAAGTTTTGAAGATGATTCTTAGCGACCTGGACTCTATTAATGTTCATTTTGATACCTTCGTTTCAGAAGCTGGGCTTTACTCTGACTGGGATAGAGTTATGGATAAGCTTAAAGACAGTGGTGGAACAGAGCTTATTGATGGTAAGACTTGGTTGAAGTCATCTCTTAAGGGTGATGAAAAAGACCGTGTTATCGTCAGAGAAGATGGTCGTCCAACGTATCTTGCTGGTGATATCATCTATCATAATCAAAAGTTTGAAAGAGGCTATGATGAGTGTATTAATATCTGGGGTGCAGACCACCACGGATATATGGCTCGTGTTCGTGCTTCTCTTTCATTTTTAGGCCATGATGAAACCAAACTAGATATCCAATTAGCACAAATGGTTTCCCTTCTTAAAGATGGTGAGCCATTTAAGATGAGTAAACGTGCAGGTACCGTTGTTCAGATGGAAGATGTAGTGGAAGAAATTGGAGCGGATGCACTTCGCTTTATGTTTGCTTCTAAGAAATCCGATACACCTTTAGAATTTGACCTAGTGGACCTACAAAAAACAGATAGTTCAAATCCTATCTTTTATATCAACTACGCTCACGCAAGAATTCATACTCTTTTTAAAAAATCTGAAAAGACACATACAGAGATTATGTCTGTATCTTTAAAAGGTATGGGTGATGACGCAGACAATCTGCTTTTTGAAGCCATGCTTTTAAATGAAGTAGTAGAAGATGCCTTTAATTCAAGACAGGTGCAAAAACTTCCTGATTATTTAAAAGCTCTTGCTGCCTCATATCATAAGTATTATTATGACTATAAGGTTATAGGCGCTGAAAATGAAGCTAAAATATTAAAACTGTGTTTAGTAGTGGCGCTTTCTATTAAAACTGGATTGTCTCTTTTAGGAATTACTGCTAAAGAGTCTATGTAGAAAAAGGAGCTACTTAGTTCCTTTTATATAATTTTTTTATAACGCTATAATGATGCAATCTTAAAATCTAAAGAGATAATAATGAAAAATGTGGTTTTTCTAATAATAATTCACTCTATCCTTTTTGCAGACAATACAAGCAGTCAAATGCAAACTGATGTGGCTCGTGAAAAGCTGGCAAAAACTTTTGATACAATAAAAGATGAAGAAGCTAAAAAAACCATGACTAAAAAAGTCAAGGGTCTATTTGGACTCAAGCCTTATAATGATAATTATTTTCTTCCTTTAACCTACACCCCTAACGCCTATAAATCGTATGCTCCGGGTGAAGAATACAAACATGCAGAAGCAGAACTTCAGATATCTTTACAATATGATGCATTTACAAATCTTTTTGGTTTAAATGAAATTTATTCTTTTGCCTATACTCAAAAATCCATGTGGCAAATTTATGCTAAGTCGGCTCCGTTTAGAGAAACCAATTATAATCCAGAATTTTTTATCACTATACCTATACACTATGAAAATGATTACTTTAGACTTAAGGTAGCACGTTTTTCATTTGCGCATCAGTCTAATGGGCAGAGTAATATATATGATAATATAGATATTAATGCCACGGGAGCTAATACGTTAAATGACCTTAAATTTAATCGCTCACGTTCTTGGAATTATATGAGCGCCATGCTTATTGCGGAACATAATAATGTTTTTGTTGGATTAAAAGGCATGTACCGAATTCCTGAACCACAAGAAGAAGATGATAACCCTAATTTAACACAATATATTGGAAATACTGAATTGTTTTTTCTTTTTCCTTATGGAAAGTCATTTTATAAGGGCTCTTTGAAAGTAAGTTTAGAAACAGGGAAGGGTTCAACTGAGTTGTCATATTCTTATCCCTTTGCTCACCAAGAAAATGTATATTTCTTTACTAAGGTTTTTACAGGATATGGAGATTCTTTAATTGATTATGACAATTATCTTACTAAATTTTCTATAGGACTTAGTTTTTCAAGATAACCTTTCATCATCAGTGCCTTATTAGAATATCTCTTCTTCAACCACTCTTTCTATCTCTGCCATAGCGTCATAAAGAGCAAAATTGGCCTGATAAAAATCAACTTGCGCTTGGGCTAAAAATCTTTGTGCTTCTAACATGAGTATGGTGTTGGCAATATTAGCGTCAAATTGGTTCTTGGTGATTCTAAAGTTTTCTTTGGCTTGCTTGAGAGCTTTTTTTGCTACGATAATCTGACTTTTTGAAAGTTCATAAGACTGGATAGACTGTTCTAATTGAAAGTCAAGTTCTAGATATAAATCATTTAGCCTTTCATTACTAGCACGTTCTTGCAGTAGAAATGAGGCTCGAGTTGCTTCATCTGCACCCCCTTGATAAAGGTTCCAATTGGCTTGAATCCCAATGGCCGCTTGTTTGTCTACTGCAAAGGTTGGCCCGCCATTTGGTATAAAGTCTACCCCTGCGACTTGATACTTCGCCTCAGCGTCTATCTTAGGATAATAAGGGGAAGAAGAGACCTTGTACGAATATCCTAAGGCTCTTTTTTGTGCCTTTAATACCTTTAACTCACTTCTGTTTTCTAGCATCTTTATTTGAAGAATTTTAAAGAGTATTTCTTTTTGCTTTCTACTCACATCTTCAATAATTTCATCTTTTTTAAGTTGTTTTCCTAATAAACGTCTTAGCTTAAAAAAAGAGATGTTAATGCTGCTTTGAGACGATAGGAGTGCTTGCTTTGCTGATGAGAGTTCAACATCCACTTGTAAATAATCATTTTTTGCAAAGAGACCTTGTTCGTAAAAGTTTTTAGCGTCGCTTAGTTGTTGTTCTAAAAGTGTAATGGTTTCTTGCGCAATAAGAATTTGCCGTTTTGAGCGTAGATAATCAATATAAGTAAGAGTAACTTGAAGTTTCAAATCTGCTTTTGACGCGCTGTGTGTATACTGAGCAATATGAGAATTTTCTTCTTTTTCTTTAATCTTATGCAGGTTTAAAAAACCATTAAAAAGGTTATAACTTAATACTGCACTTGCAGAAGATGCCGAGTTGGCTCCCACATAACTTTTTTTACTAAATTTTGAATAATTATAAAAAAGATCAATTTTAGGCTTGTATCCAGAATAAGAAGCATTAAGGCTTTCTTGGGAAGCTTTAAAAAGAAGTTCTTTTTCTTTGAGACTGGGATTGTTGTTCATAGCTCTATCAATAGCCTCATCTATATTTAGGGCATGTAGATTTATATAGGCTACTAAAATTAATAAGATTTTTTTCATACGTGCTTTCCATTTGAAGGGTCCAATACGGCTTCGCCTGAAACATCGCTACGCGACCGCCTCGGCTTGTTTTCCATTTTTATGACAAAGAGTAATAAGGCGGGGATAACAAAGAGTGTAAATATGGTTGAAAAGGCTAATCCTCCTGTGATAACAGAACCTAAGCCTCTGTAAAATTCAGACCCTGGACCAGGGGCTAAAATAAGAGGTAACATGCCAAAAAGTGAGGTAAGTGTACTCATGAAAATAGGTCTTAATCTTGAACGGGTTGCTTCAATAACAGCTTCTTTATGCTCAAAATTATGAAAGCGTATTAGATTAAGGCTTTGATGCACAATTAAAATGGCATTATTCACCACAATACCAATTAAAATAACAAAGCCCAACATTGTTAATATATCTAAGGCTTGTGGGGCTAAAAAGGCATTAGTAAGGCTTAGACCTATAAACCCACCAGCAGCAGCAAGGGGCAGGGTAACCATAATGATAAGTGGATAAAAAAAGTTTCCAAAAAGTGCTGCCATTAAGAGATAGGTGATGATTATGGCTAAGATTAGATTGTATTTCATACTTTCAATAGTTTGGATGAGCTTATCTGCCGTGCCTGTTATTTTTAGAGTTACATTAGGATTTTTAACCTGAGGTAAAATATCGTTTTGTACTATTTCAATAGTCTCTTGCACACTTAAATCTTTTGGAGGAGTTACTTGTAGGGTTATGGTTCGTTTCCCTCCTAGATGTCGAATTACACTGATACTTGTACCTCTTTCAAGTCGTGAAAGAGAATCAAAACTAACAAGTTCTCCATTAGGTGTTGCTACAAGAGCGTGATACAAGTCTTCAGGCGTAGCAATATCTTTTTGATCCGCTTTTATAATCAAATCAATTTTCTTTTTTCCATCCACCTTGAATTCAGAAATTTTTCGTCCATCCATTAAAACATCTGCAATGATTCCTAATTGTCTTGCATCTAAGCCAAGAGCATGTAACTGTTCCCTATTAGGTATGATTTTTACCTCAGGAAAAAGAAGCTCAATGGAAGGCTCGGGGCGAACTTGTGCTCCCTTCAATCTGTTATGTATGCTTGCAAAGAGTTGTCCACCTACAGCAGCAATATCTTCTATAGACTCACCACTGATATCAATATCAACAGTTCTTCCTTTGCCTAAACCTTTTTCAAAAACACCCGCTTGTATAGAAATTCCAAAGACACCTGGAAATGAGTTGGCTGTACGTCTTAAAATGGGGAGAAGCTCTTTAATGCGAGAAGGGTCTTTAGCTAAAACACCAAAAATCATAAAGTCTCCTCCTGCCACAAAAAAGAGTCTTTTAACCTGAGGTAAACCCTCTACTTCAGCCTTGGTGTATTTTCCCATTTGTCTCCAAACTTCTTCACCAATATTCTTTTTTTCTTTATACGATAAACCTGGGGGTGGAATCATGATATTGAAGATAAGGTTTCGGTTTCCTTGAGGAAGATATTCCATTTTTGGAAAAAGAAGATAAGAAGTTCCTGCTGAAAGTACCACTAAAAGTGCTACGGTTGTAAATTGATGTGACTTGCTTTTAAGTGTCCATACCACATAGTACATTATCTTTTTATTGAGGGCATGTCCTAGACTTACTATGGAAGATTCTTTAGCCTGATGGGTGTCATGTTTCGAAAATTTCATAAGCTGATTCCATAACATAGGAATAACTGAGATAGAAACAAAAAGTGAAAAAGATACCGCGGCCGTTACGGTAATAGCAATATCTTTAAAAAGTTGACCCGCCTCATTTTGCAAAAATATAATAGGAAGAAAAACAGCGATGGTCGTAAGAGCAGAGGCAATAAGTGCGCCCCATACTTCATTCGTTCCATCTAAGGCCGCATCAAAAAACTTTTTACCCATTTTTTTATGACGATCAATGTTTTCTAAGACAACAATGGCTGAATCAACCAGCATCCCTACTGAAAATGAGATACCTGCTAAAGAGATGGTGTTTAAACTTCTACCTAAGGCATCTAAAATAATAAAGGTGGCAATAATACTAATAGGTATGGCTAAGGCTATCACCGTGGTTGATGATATGGCCCTTAAAAATATAAGCAAAACTATAATGGCTAAAAATCCACCTACTAAGATATTTTGTTGAACAAGGTCGATGGAACCTTGAATATAATCTCTTTTATCATTGAGCCATCGTAACTTAAGACCCATCTTTTTAAGTTTTTCATCATTAAGCTTCTTGACCATAGCTTCTACATCATCAGTAAGTTTGATTATATTAGTATCACTCTCAGGTTTCACCCCTATAATCAAACCTTTTATCCCATCTACTAAGGAGATAGAAGATTTCTTGGCATAACCATATGAAATCTTAGCCACCTCGCCTAAACGAACCTCTTGACTGCCTTTTGAAATTAAAATAAGATCTTGTATATCTTGAGGTGTTTTGTATTGAGAACTTGTTCGTATGCGGTAACTTCGACGTCCAATATCCATAGAACCCGCAGATATATCTACATTGTTTCTTTGAATAATAGAAATAATAGTTTGCATACTTAGGCCATACGCCGCCATTTTTTCGCTGTTTAAAAGCACTTGCATCTCATCTTGTGTACCTGAACGCATAAAAAGTTCCGCTACACCAGGAATACGCTCATAATACTCTCGTATCTCATTTTCTAAATAGGTTTTATAATGGTCTATATCTATGGGGTTTTCATTTAAGGTTTGAAGCATAGTCCAAATCACAGGAGAAGCACTTTCCCCCGTGGCTTTTATAACAGGTTTTAAAACATTCTCAGGATAGGTATCGACCTCATTTAACTTATTAGCAACATCAAGCATAGCCTTGTTAATGTCTACCCCGATTTTAAAGGTTAAGGTGAGTGAACCACTATTGTCGCTTGATTTTGACTCATATTTAATAAGTCCTGGAGTGTTTTTTAAAACAAGCTCTTGTTCTTGGATGATATCACGTTCAATTTCTTTAGGACTTGCTCCTGGCCATATTGTGTTAATAGAAATTTCTGGTTGGGTGACATTAGGAGTAAGTTGTTTTGGTAAATTTTGTAAAGAGATTAACCCAAACATTACAATAAGTAAAACACCTACGGTAACAACAACAGGTTTAAGAAGGGAAAACTTAATCATTATTTTATCTCTTGATTAGGAAAAATTCGTTCATTTCCCTTTATTACAACCTTATCACCTACTTTTAAATTTGCAGATGAAAGGGCAACCTTTTGGCCTTCAAATCCAATAACCGTAACAGGAACCATAACCGCCTTTTTATCTTTAACAAGAAAAACGACATCTTTTCCAAAACGTTTGATAATCCCATCTCTTGAGACTAAGAGTACATCTTTGATAAGTGATTTTTGAAGAGATACACTGGCTTGCATACCATCAAAAAATTTGTCATTACTTGGAAATAAACGAAGCTTTATAGGAAAGGTACGTGTTCTTTCATTTCCACTTAGTAAGGTAGCTAAGAGTTTTGATTTATAAGTTTTCCCGTTTATTTTTACTAAAACGGTTTTATTAGAGCCAATATTTTGGATGTAAGATGAGGGTAGATGAATAAGAATATCTAGTTTTTTTGGATTCACTAAGAGAGCAACCTCACTTCCTTGTTTAAGCCACTCGCCGACTTGCACCTTTCGTGAAGATATATAACCATCAAAGGGTGCCTTCACGCTTTTTTTATTTTTTGCAATGTTTTGAGCTTGTAAGCTAGATTCTAAAGAAAGATATTTTTGCTCTAATTGCATCTTTTGAAAATAAAATTCATCATATTTTTGTTTCGAAACACTTTCTTTAGCTAAGAGTGTCTCATATCGGTTAAAGTCAAGTCTCGCTCTTTGAAGAGAATAAAAGACCTCTTTCATAGACGCTTGTATGGACTTAATAGTTGCATCTAAAATTTGTGTATCAATTTCTAAAAGAACAGTGCCTTTTTTGACATAATCCCCTTCTTCAAAATAAAGTTTGGTGATAAGTCCTGTACTTTCAGAAGCCAGTTTTGATTTTTGATTAAAACTAAGGGTTCCATTGAACTTTTGTATTTGTGAGAGTTCACCTTTTATGATTGGTTCTGTAACAACAAGGGCCAAAAGAGGAAGGGAAAATAAGAGTATGAGTAGATGTTTCACCATGAGCTCTCCAAAAATATTTGATTAAGAGATTATAGAGGCAAGAACCCAAAAACAACTTTAGAAGTCAAATGTATTTACACTTTGTTTAATATTCATTAGCTTGACGGTAGTTTTCTTATGTTAATATTTTTTTAAATTACTACGAGGATATATAATGACATTTAGTGGTCTATTTCCATTTTCAACAAGCTCATGGAACAATGATATAGTTCCCTTTCCTACAGAACTTACAGATATTAAAGCGATAAGTATCAAACATATAAACAGCAAACAAAGTGCTGAATTAAAACAGCTAGAAATACATGATTTTTTAAGTTTTATGGAAAAAGGAAAATGCAATAAAGTGCTTAAGGGGGCTACGAGGTATCATATTCGTATATCGCATGAGTCGGGTACTGCGGATTATTACATACATGGAGATACCTTAGGCCCTGAAAGAGGAGGCTTAGTCCAAGCTACCTTCGAACCTAAAAAAAGAGGTTTTGAAGTTTTCTTACATTCTTTTTTTTAAATACATCAGCTTAGAGATCTATACTTATTCCTACAGGCTCTAAAATAATCTTATCTTCTTTTTGTTTAAGATAAAAGGGCTCAAAGGCCCTAGCCTCTTTGGTTCGATAGATTATAGACGTTTGTTTGTTTGCTATGGCAAACTCTATAGTGTTTAACCCGTCTATGGGTGCCATAATGGTAATAACGGCATCTAAATGTGACATTTTAATTTCTTGCATTGATTTTTCTATCTCTTGTATCTTACTCTTTAGCTCAGGAAGTTTTTCTTTTGAGTGCTTTTGTGCTTCTTCATACTGCCATTGTACATCTTCAAGTTCTTCTTCTAGAAAGTTAAGTTTACTTTGTATAACAGGAAGTTTTCTATAATCAATAATAAAATGATTGTCTTCACCTGAGATACGCTCTATTGTAATACTTTTAGACGCAAAAACTTTTAGATTATGTTTAAGTGTTTTAATAGTGACATTTTCAGCAAATACTTGTCCCCCAAGAGCTGCATTGATTTTCACATGAGTAGCATAGATAGTACCCCCTTCAAGGGAATTTATTTCAGCCTTATGACAACGTAAGGTTCCTTTATGTCGATTTATTTTCACACTTCTCGCGGTTACAAAAGAATCATAATGCGTTGCCCCATCGATAACCACATCTTTAGCTTCTATGCTGGATTTAGCTCCCATATGCCCTGTGATATGAACAGACTCAGATATAAGTTCTACTCCTTCTCCTATCCCATCTTTAGTAACATCTGTTTGCGATACTACTATAGATACTTGATTTTCTTCTGTTTGAGTAAGTTTTTTTTCAACACGTTTTATAGTTTCAACAACGATTTTATTAGAAATACTAAGGATATTTTTGGTGATACTAACAAAGCCATGTCTTTTTGCGTAATAACAAATTTGTGTTTTAGTTTCATCCACTCGTATGGAGTCTGTATCGATTTCATATTCGATTTTTGAAAGGTTAGTACTTTCTCCATGCGTTATTCTTTGTCCCATTGCATTGAGACCAGAATTTCCATAGATAGGTTTTTTATAGGTGAGAATAAGTTCAAATTCCTTGACCTCACTAACTTTTTGCTCTTTCTTTTTATAATGATTAATGACCTCAGAGGGTTGAGAAATAATGGGGTCAATACCTTCCACAAGTAAGATAGACTCATCTGCGGTAAAACCATCTTTATAAATTTTACTGACAAATGATTTTAAATCTTTTACCATGCATGAAGAAAAAAGATTAACAAGCATCTTATTCTCAGCCTTAATCTTGTTACACTGAGCATGCAATTGTTTCAACATCTCATTGGCTTTAATTGCTTCTATAGGAAGTTTGGAAGCTTTAGATAAAATAAGTATAGGGTAGGTAGCAAACTCACCTAATTCTATACGGTAGACAAGCTTAAGCGCTGTAGGTTTTTTAGGTAAGATTTTAATCTTATATATTTGTATAAATCTAGCATGATCGTTAATAATTTTTTCCGGGAGAGAATATTCTTTTTTATAATCATCATGAAGTTTGATAAAGCTTTCTTGATGGCAGGTTTTAAAGTAGTTTTGTAAACCTAAGAGTTTAAAGTCTAGGTCTTGAAGTGTATAACTGTTTTTTTCAGCGTATTCTTTAAGTGTGGTTCGAATATTTCTAGTATTTACAATAAGTTCTTTAAGCGCCATCATTCACCTAGCTTATTTTAAGTAAATCGCTGTAATCATAGCGTGAAATATCAAGATAAAATAGCCCATTCTTTAATAAGACACGAGAATCTGAGCCAAAGGCTTCTGCAAAACGTCGTTTTATGACTTTTCTTTGTGAAGACTTAAGGTTTAAGGAACGAAGATAACTTTTAAGCTCTAAAGGTTCAGAAGAAAGAACGGGTATCTCTTCTTGAATATGCGGTTGAATTTCATCTATAGAAGCCAGGGGAATATGAGTCTGGTTTTCTTGAATAAGCTTAATATTTATAAGCTCTAAAATGCTCTTGAGTTGAGTGTCCTTGTCTTTATATACTTTTTCAATACGTTTTCTTTCATCTTGTAAAAGATTTTCTTTGTCTTGAACAAGGCGGTCCACTTTTGCTTCAAGTTTATCGATTTTCATCTTTAAATAATGATTTTCTTTTTGGTATAAACCAATCACCGTGGCAACGGTTGTCTTTTTTTCTATGGGGGTAGAAGAACTGGCTTGTTTTGGAGCCATACTGTCTTTTGATGGAGTTGAAAGATTGTTTACATGGGCGGGAACTTGATGTTTAGGAACAACTATAAAAGTTATTTCATCTTCAACAATATAGTTTAGACGATTTCTACGAAGACGTGAGTGTACCATCTCAGCAGAGATACTGTACGCCTTTGAATATTCATCAATGGTAAAACGCATATTAGTCCTTATTTGAAGTCTAGGGAATTAAATTTTATATTGGGTGGATTGATAACACTTCCCTGACGTAACCAAACAAGATAACCAGCCCAAATATTATCATGTTTGTCTCTAAATTTTTGTAATCCAGAACGTTTAAATTCTTGTTCTAACAACAAGGCTTCAAAATCTGGATGAACATCTAGAAATTTCTTAAAAGATGAATAAGCTGCTTTGGAAGCAAAGACGGTACTTATAGTATAGTCTCTGTTCTCTAAATAGCGGGCGCAATGGTTGAGGCCATCTCCGATATAGTTGGTATGTCCTAAAATATCTATAAACTCATACACTCTTCCTGTATGAACAGCAATTCTTATACCCTTGAAATAGGGAAGTTTTTGAGTGATGAGCTCAGAAAAATGATTAAATGATAAACCTAAAATAGTTCCAAATCCTGTCATTCTAGGGTGTAAGATACAGTAAAAACCATCTCCTGTTGAGATAAATCCTAAGACCAATTGTGACAGTGTCATATCTGAATTAGATAAAAGCTTTTCAAGCATACGAGTAAAACTCTGTGTCATATATTGAATGAGTTCAAGTTGTTGAGCAGAACTAAGTTTGGTAAAACTAATGATATCAACAAGAACTATATCTGTATTGTAGTCATGAGCAGGTTTTTTCGCCACAGATATTCCTTTGTAATAGATAATAGTCTATTTATCTATAAAAAGAAATAAATTTGTGATAATATGCTTCTAATAAATTACAATGAGGGAAAATTATGAAACGTAGAACGAAGATATTAGCCACCGTTGGACCAGCATGTAATGATTTAAAAAGCTTAGAAAACTTGATTCGTGCTGGGGTTAATGTTTTTCGGATGAACTTTTCACATGGCACACATGAAGAACATTCTGAGGTTTTAAAAAATATTCGTCAAGCTATGAAAAATACAGGTTGGATAGTTGGTGTATTACAAGATATTTGTGGTCCTAAGGTCAGAGTTGGAAAGCTTGAACAAGAGTTTGACTTAAAAAAGGGAGATAAACTTGTTTTTATGAAAGAAGAAACTCTTGGACATAAAGAATCTGAAGACCGATATGTCTTATCTATTAATCAACCTACTATCTTGGAATTGATGAAAAAAGATGAATATATATATTTATATGATGGTCGTATTCGTGTAAGGGTGAGTGAAGTTTCTTCTGAGGCAGTTATGTGTGTGGTTGAAAATAATGGTATCTTAGCGTCAAACAAGGGTGTGAATTTTCCTAATACTACTATAAATATCAATGTTATTACAAAAAAAGATGAAGAAGATATGCTTTGGGGAATTAAAAACAAGGTAGATTTCATGGCTATCTCCTTTGTTCAAAATGCAGATGATATGAAAAAAGCAAGGGCCATTTTAGATGACAATGGCGGGACACAAGACCTGATTGCAAAGATAGAAAAGTTTGACGCGGTAGATAATATAGATGAAATATTAGAACAAAGTGATGGGATTATGGTGGCGCGTGGAGATTTAGGGATAGAAGTACCTTATTATACCGTTCCTACCATCCAAAAAACATTAATTAAAAAGGCTAATGCTCAGGCCAAACCTGTTATAACAGCGACTCAAATGCTCTTATCTATGACAGAAAACGAGGTAGCTACTCGAGCTGAAATTTCAGATGTGGCTAATGCGGTTTTAGATGGAACGGATACGGTGATGCTTTCAGAAGAAACCGCGATTGGACATAATCCAGCCTTAGCGGTTGAAACCATGTCAAATACTATCATTCAAGCTGAAACAGTATACCGATATAATAAATTACATGAGTTTGAAAACAGAGACGACAAGGATGTAATAGATCATGCTACAACTACGCTTGCAACACAGTTAGGAGCTAATGGAATTTTGGCATTAACAAGTTCGGGAATGTCGGCTAAAAAGATGTCACGATACCGTCCAAGTGTAGATATTTTAGCAGTTACTCATGATGAAAAAGTTGCTAGAAGACTTACCCTTGTTTGGGGTGTTGCCCCTGCCTTTTCAGTGAAGAAAAATAAATTTGAACTTATGTTGAGTGAGGTTATGAATAAGGGACTTGAGACGGGTTTTATTAAAAAAGAAAATACCTATATTATAACAGCAGGTGACCCCGTTGGTGTTCCTGGGACTACTAATAATATTCGTATTTTAAAAGAGAAAGAGATAGAATACTTTGCAGGTATTATTGGGGTTAAAAAGAAGAAGGACGAGGCAACTGGTTCTTTATTCTAATATTGTATTTATTTTAAAAGTGCTATCATTAATTCATATATAGGGCTTGACACTTGAGCTGGCGTTAGTAGCCCTTTCTAAGGATAAGACAATGGAACATGAATTATTACAATTATGTGGATATAAAAATGATGAACGAGGTATGTCTTTAGTAAACGAGGTTAAAGGTAACTATATGTGTTTTAATGAAGTGGTTGAAGCCTTAAAAGACCTCAAGCCTTTTTTAGATCATAGTGATTACTATTTATCTTTACGAAGTGGACAACATATGATTAAGATTAAAAATGACTTGCTTGATCAAGACGATATCATTGCCTTAGATGCAGAGATTCTTGTGTGGGCAAATGTGCATAAAATGGAACTTCAAGAAGAACCTGGACAAATTTTAATTTTAGGATGTCAAGTAGATGATTAAGGGAAAACTATCAAGAAATTATTAATATTATGTATATGTGCACTGATAAGTGCAGAAGCGAGGGATATATCCTCTTTTATAAAAGATTTTAAGGCAAAGAAATATACGAGGGTGTGTGATAAAGGTAGCTATGTTTATTATGCGGGATACAAGGACGAAAACTTTGTTTCACTTATTGGGATTGCCTGCGCAAAGGTTGACCGTATTAATATTTTAGGAATGTTCCAACGATCCTTAGTTAAAAGTGAAGCCTCACGTGAAAACTCCTCATATTTCTCTACTTTAATCTTGCAAAAACGTCTTATTTATCAGTTTATGATTGATAATTTAAACCTTTCGCATTTAAAACTTCCTTCTTCAAGGCATCTTCTCTCACGTGTTTTTGATGCCTTAAGTGATTCTCAATATAAGGTCATATCTACCTCGCCTAAGTTAGTAGAAATTAATACCAATGGACGCAAATATATTTTATCTGTTTCAGATGATGAACCCAAAAAAGTTTTAGTGGACGAATATAAGGCGGATGGTAAGCTTGAAAGACATTGGTACCAATAACACGAATGTTTAGTTAGTGGCGTAATAACTACTTGAAATTCCTAAAAAGAAAATGAATGACACTAAAAAATAAAATATTAATACTCTTAATGCTTCTTGGTTCAGGAATTTTTTTGTATCAAGGCTTCGCACTATTGTTTCATCCCGAAGTAAAAGAAGTGAAACTAGAGACTACTGCTTCGTAGCTTGAGCTTTTTTGGAAACTGCATAGTGACACAGTGTAGGCTTCCGTGTTGGCGTATTAGGGTTGAACAGTTGATAGGTATAATGTCTTTGTTTACAAAAAACTTTTTAAAAATATTTAAAGCTTTTTGATCATTAATGTCATCATATATAGGCACTAAAACAGCCTTGTTTAAGATAAGGAAATTGGCGTAAGTAGCAGGTAAACGTTCTTCCTCATCATAAAGGGCAGAGGTAAAAGGCAGGGGAATGAGCGTAAAAGCTTTATTGTTTTGGTCGGTAAATGTTCTTAATTCTTCTTGCATTTTAAAAAGTGCATCATAATGCTCATCTTCTTTATCTTCGCATTGAAGGTAAAAGATAGTGCTTTCATCCACAAACCTAGCCAAGGTATCGATATGCGAGTCCGTATCATCTCCTTTTAGATATCCATGCTTAAGAGAGAGTACCTTACTGACTCCTAACTCTTTTTTCAAAAATTTTATGCTTTCTTGTTTAGGCATTTGATTTCGGTTAGGATTAAAAATACAGGTCTGTGTTGTAAGTAAGATACCTTTGCCATTGGACTCAACTGCCCCACCTTCAAGAATAAAGTCAAGACTTTTCATAGGAGCATTATAGATGTTAGAGATATTTTGTGAAAGTTTATTATCTAAATCTGCTTCAAACTTTCCTCCCCAAGCGGTAAAGGTAAAGTCTAAGAGTAAGGGCTCATTATCCTCATATATACAAAGAGCAGAACAGTCTCTAGCCCAAGTGTCGTTAGTGCTTTCTTCAATAAGATACAAATGTTTAGATCTTTGAAGTAATGAAGCTACATGATGTCTGTCATCACAAATGACAAGGCAGTCTTGATACAAACAAATCGTATTAATGAGCTCTATAAAGTTTTCTTCTGCCTCTTCTAAGTATTCTTCCCAGTCGCAGTTACTGTGTGGAAAGATAATTTGTATAAAAGATTGTTCTTCAAATTCCGCGGGCAAATATCTCAATTAGCTTTCCTTTGATATAATGCGAGTATGTCTTATATTACACTCAATAAATCAGCTTTTTTTAATAACCTTGATATTATCTCAAAAAAAACTGGGGATACAGATAAAATTGCCTTAGTTTTAAAAGATAATGCTTATGGACATGGTCTACTTGAAATTGCAAGTATGGCAAAAGAGTACGGTATTAAGCGCGCGGTAGTTAGGGGTGAGACTGAAGCCTTGGAAATAAAAGAGTATTTTGATTATATTTTGATTCTTTCACCTGAATCTTCCTGCCGATTTCTCCATAATTTTGTTTATACCATTAATTCTCTTGAGTCGATTATAAAGTTTCCTTCTAACTGTC
>NZ_JAEMVE010000224.1 GCF_029216045.1 Sulfurimonas sp. MAG313
AACTTCAGTGAACATTTCTCGGCCAATTCCAGATTGGTTGGTCACTAAAAAAAGCTCGTAGCCCTTATCTTGCATGATTTGTAGTGCTTCATGGGTATCTTCGAAAAAATCAAGATCTTCCACTTTGTACATGTAGTTTTTGTCTTTAATGATCGTGTCATCTCGATCTAAGAAAATGCCTTTCATATTAATTTTCCCATTGTATCTAACATCAATAAAATTATTGACAATTAAAACACAGTTGTAGACATCATGTCCGCCGTAACTTTCTCGTGTTCGTCCCTCACACAATAAAGCTGGCGAGCATGACATGATGTCTACTCAATGCCGTAATAGATTATTTTTTTACCATCTGTCATAACACCAACTTTAACAGTAACTTCTTCGCCAACTTTATCTTTGTAATCATGGATCATAGAGGGAGGGATAGAAATTTTATCTAAGATCATCTGATCTCCCAGACCATCACCCATGTCTTTTTCAGTTAAAAACTGCAGTTGCCATTTACCAGCACGAACTTCAAGGCTCTCTTTGTTGGTAAAGTCTTTTGTCTTAAAAACATTAAAAAGCTTGCCTTGTATTTGAGTAATCATTACATTTCACCTCTAGCATTTAAATCAGAGATCACAGACTTGTAAGCTCTTAACTTTTGATAATCTAAAGCTAATTGAAAATCAACGTTTTCTTCATAACCACCTTCTTCTAAGAACTCCTCTGTATTTTTAATACTGACGCTTAGATCATCTATAGCCATCTTGAAATATGTTACGTCAATTAAAGAAATTGACTCCTCACTAAGTGTAAGTTCTAAAATAGAACAAATTAACGAGTTCATTGAAATACCGTTGTGCTCTGATGCACATTGTAGTTTGCCTTTAAGCGTTGGTGATAGTTTAAGACTAAATCCGACCTTTTCCATATCTTCACCTTGTACTTTTTTAATAGCTCTATCGAGTACCATTCTGTTTCCTTTGAATTTGAATTAAGGAAATGATATCATAAGTAATATTAAATAGAAAGATTAAAATAGATTGCAATTCCACACTTTGTTTCTAATGTATCAAGAATAATAGAAGCGTCGCTTCGCTTTGCTTCTTAAAGAGCGGCTTTTATGTAAAGATTTCATCTTTAGCACCTGACATGGCGGACTATCCAAAAATGGAAATTTCCAAAACGTACAAAGTGTGATTAACTCCTTCCGCTACGCTCACGGAAGCAATGTTTTGTTATACCTGCGGTGCTAATTTTTAACACGCATCACCATTAATCCTAAAGCACAGGCTACTAAGTTTTAATAACCAGCACTTAGAATCATAGACACCAAGCTAATAAAATTTGTTAAATGTTATATAGTTTTCTATGCAGTAGAAAGGTATTTAATGCGATTATTTTCAATCTCTTGAAAGATGTACTCAAGTACCTCTTGACGCGTAGGTTTAGAAAGGGCTTCCCCGATCTTCTTTGATGTAGGCTCGAATGTCTCCCACTCCTCATTGCTAAGGGTGTATATATTCTCTCCCTCATCTTCAAGGCTTAAAAGTTCTTCTTCATCCTTCTTAACCTTGATTTCACAGCCGTATTGCTCATTGTAATAAGCTACAGCACCTTTAGCAAAGTAAAACCACCATTTACCCTTAGAAGCTAATACAAACTCTTGGAAGGCTTTAACGCATTGATAGCGTTGTATGTCATTAACCTCTTTATTATCCTTATTGATAAAGTCCAAAAATAAGAAGGGGTGAAAGCTCTCACGGAAAGAACCGTCTTTATAAATTCCTGAGGTCATTTCAGCATC
>NZ_JAEMVE010000030.1 GCF_029216045.1 Sulfurimonas sp. MAG313
ATCGTTTCTATAATCTTTATAGTAGCTATAAAAATATTATCAAGTTTTGTAGCTTTTGGGGGTAAATAATCAGTCCCCCCGATATTTACACTGGCATCGCGAAACACTCCCCAAGATAAAGCCTCCTCTTTTGCCACTTCTGCATGTAACAAACATAGCGTTTCTTTGCTTAACGAAAAACTTGAATCTTCGATCATGCTAAACAGTAAATCAACACTACGATTTTGGTTTAAGATATGCTGTTCATCGCTTAACTTATGCCCACCCACTGTTATGCCCTCTAAAAGTGTTTGAACTTCGGGAAAAGTCATGGCATTGCCTTCAAGGGATGATGTATTATAAATAAAATCAATCTTATCTTTTTTTGCCATATAAAGTGAATACTTCTCGTCTTTTTTATAGTACTGACTTACCGTTTTTAATTTATTGATTTCATCTGCTTTTATCATGTTCATCGTCCTTGAAAATTGTTATCAAGTATAGCATAATTTATATTTATGTCCTGAACATTCCTCCTGAATACTTCCTGAAAACCAAAAGGAATCAGCGAATTTCATAAGCCCTATCATTTTGTATCATATTCCAAATAACACGAATCAGGTGCCGTCCCATAGAACGTATCCCTTGCTGATATCGCTTGCCTTCAGCTATCTTCTTTGCTAAGTAAATCTTAGATTCTTCTACATGTTGAGTATGCTTCATAGTAGCTGTTAACATCGCCATTTTTGCATGACGATTTGTAGAGATGCTTCGCTTGGATGAGATGCGTTTTCCAGAGCTATTATCTAAATTCGTCATGCCTACATATAGAGCTAAAGATCTTTCACTTTTAAAGCGTTCTATATTTCCAATTTCACCTGCAAGTTCAGAGGCTGTTACTGTTGCAAAGCCAGGTATCGTTTCTATAAGTCTGGCAATTTTAGAATGAGGCACTAAAACTTTCATTTGAGCTTCTAAATCTTTAATTTTTTCTTTAAGCTGTAAAATTCTCACAGCATCATCATAAAGCATTGAAGCAACTGTTTGTACATCGTTAGAGAAGCTTGCTTGTTTTTTCCATTGAGCGATAATACTTGAACGCATAGGCCCTAAATGTTTAATCCCTTCAATCGTTGAGCGATGAAGTTTTACTAAATGTCTAAGGTCATCTCTAAGGGTAAAGAATCTTAAGAACCACAGGTTTTCAATAGACAAGCTAATGTTCTTTAAATCAGGTGCAACAGCTTGCAAGTCACTGCCAAAGCGATTGGTAAGGGCTATTTTCTCTTCTACCAGTTGTTTGCGTCTACGGCTAAGCTTTTTTAATATGATGTTGTTTTCACTTGAAGGTATCACTTCTTGAAGTACTTCTTTGGCTAAAGGCAGATGGTTTTGAAAGGAAAAAAGTTCTAATATTTTAGAAGCATCAATAGCATCTGTTTTAGCAGCCGCAGGAAATATCTCTTTAAATCTTGCGAGTTTCATGTTGTTTATATTGAAAAGCTTGTAGCCTTTATCGAGGATGAAGCCATCAAGTGGTCGTGCCCATCCGTTATAACCTTCCATTGCAATCTCTACACTGGCATTCTCTTTTTTAGCTTCATTTTCTATGATTTTAAAGAGTTTATCAAAGCCTTTATTCGTGTGATCTATATCAAAACTTGGCAACACATTTCCATAAGCATCCATCATCGCGACACTATGATTTTGTGAACCGACATCTATACCTATTTTTATGATTTTGGGAGTTACGAAAGCAGTCATTACTACTCCTTTGTGTTTGAAGATATCCATCTTACTCATGTCTATGTTCAGAGCCACAATTTATAGTAATAAATCGGCACCATTCCAGTCAAAGACCTAAGATGGCACAAGAGACAAAGGCAGCATTTCAGGACGAGCTACAATTAAGCAGACACCTATAGCTACACCTTTGCCGTACTTATAGTTTATCATGTTTTCTTACTTGTTTATCTTATGATTATTATTTGTTTGGCTAGGCTGTCTCTTGTGATGGGGAATGATAGACACCATTTTTTCTATGGGATTGCATTAATCGCTTAAGAAAAATTAGGTATGATACTTTATATTAAAATTGCACTTCGGAATTAAATTCGAGGGAAAACACATACTTAGGATAGAAGATGAAAATATTTATAATAGAAAGATTCATTGTAGAACACTCTTCAAGTGGACAAGAAACAACTTCAATTACTGATGCCATCGAGTATAAAGCGATAGAAGTTACACAAGAATTTGCAGACAGTTTAGTTGTAGCATATGAGATAAAATTGTCTAAAGCTTATCGTGAAGAACAAAAAGGGAGTAATATTGCCTATAGGTATGCAACTTTATATTTCTTCGATGAAGCATACTTCAAAACAATTCAAGACGCCTATAAATCTATACATCATATGCTTAATACTGAGCATGAGTCGTATTATGAGGATTACTATATATCTCATCAATACCAATAAAATGCACGAATACGCAAAAAAATAAATTAAGATAATTACATGGAGAATAAGAAAAAGGTGTCAGTCTCCACCTTTTCTTGCGTGGGCCTTCCGCCGAGAAATTTCGGGGTCAAACGATAATTATAACCCCTTATAGTAAAGGTGCCAGGCTAGTTAAAAATATTGCATTCTGGAACAATTGTATCGCGAAAATAAGAAAAAAGCTTTCAGGTCATACATGTAACAAAATTTCATAATACCAACAATCAACGTGTAACGAAACTTCTAAACTGTATCGCGACAGAGAAATACCTTTGGGATGATTTGACGACCCTTTTGGCTGTTTATCATACTGACGGAACACTCAATCAAAGATTTGATTATGCAGACTCGCGAATGCCTTTATCAATGAATGAGAATAATACAAATAAAAGAGGACAACGTACTTTAAAATTTTTGGAAACCCTTTAGGGCTGTTGAGATTAGGGATGAGCTTTTTGCATACTTTTTGTCGGAACAAAAAGTTTGAGAAAGACAAAAGAAAGTTACAACTTGTTTACATCTGTCGATACTCCCAAAGCCCTTTCGCTCTTTTCTAAGTATTTTTAGTAAAAAATAAACTTAAGCTGATTTTAGAGCACCTTTAATAAGCACTGTTCACATACACCAAAGCAGCAGC
>NZ_JAEMVE010000225.1 GCF_029216045.1 Sulfurimonas sp. MAG313
AAAGAAGGACTGGAAAATTTAGGAGTGGATGTGTCCTTATATAAAGATTCAACAAGGCCAACAACTTTAAAGCAAAGGTTTAGAGCAAATGGAAAAACCTTACTAAGGGTTAATCACCTTAAACAACATGGTATAGAAAATAGTATAGAAAAAAAGATTATAGATGAGATTAAACAAGAAATTGATAGCTATGATTTAATAGTATTTTCTGATTTTAGCTACGGGGTATTAACAAAAAAAATTATCTCTCAAGTGTCTAAGATGGCAAAAGATAGAAATATTTTCACATCTGCTGATTCTCAAAGCTCATCTCAGATTGGAGATATATCAAAATTTAAAAACATGACCTTAGTAACACCAACGGAGAGAGAAATAAGATTATCTTTAAATGACTTTGAATCAGGATTGGTTGTTTTGTCTGATAAATTACGTCAGTTATCGAATATGAAATATATATTTACAACCTTAGGAGCAGAAGGCATTCTAATTTATAATAGCCATGAGAATGAACTTTTAACGGACAGTGTAACTGCTTTAGGTAGTAGTGTTAAAGATGTAAGTGGAGCAGGGGACTCTTTGATGATATCTAGTTCCATGGCTTTGGCAACGGGTGCTAGCATATGGGAAAGTGCTTATCTTGGTTCTTTGGCGTCTGCAATCCAAGTAAGTAGGATTGGAAACATTCCTATTTCAAAATCTGAGCTTCTAAATGAGTTAAAGTAAATGAAGGCCCTTCTTCTTGCTGCAGGACTAGGAACAAGACTAAGACCAATTACAAACCATATACCAAAATGTTTAGTTCCAATTAATGGCAAACCTTTATTGCAGTACTGGCTAGAAAATCTAAGTAAAGTTGGCGTTGAAGAGTTTTTAATAAACACATCCTATCTATCTGAACAAGTTGAAGAGTTTGTTAGTAGTAGTATATATAAAGATAAAATCACCTTAGTCCATGAAGATGAGTTGTTAAATACAGGAGGCACATTATTAAAAAATAGAGAATTTTTTGATGATGAAGAATTTATGTTGATTCATGCCGATAATTTGTCTATCTGCGATTTTGATAAGTTTATTTTGTCTCATAAAAATAGACCTAAGGATTGTGATATAACTATGATGCTTTTTAAAAGTAAAGATCCAAGTTCTTGTGGAATAGTTGAACTTGTAAATAACGTTGTTGTAGGTTTTCATGAGAAAGTGGACTTTCCCCCTTCAAATTTAGCTAATGCCGCAGTTTATATTTGTTCTGAAAAAATATTATATTTTTTAGAATCTTTAAATAAAAAAGACATTGACTTTAGTATAGATGTCTTACCTAAATATATGGGAAAAATTAATACTTTTTTCAATGACATATATCATAGAGACATTGGCACTGTGCAAAGCTATGCTCTTTCTCAGATAGAGATTTTAGATGTATTAAATGATAATACTTGGACGTACTAAAGTATTAAGATTGTTTAGCATAAGAAGGTTTTCTTTATTAATTTTTATAAAAATAATTTCTAATTGAGTATGCAAGAAGTCTTTTATCTGTGTGTTTTCTGGAATTAGATTTAGTTTATGTATTATATGGGTGTTGATTTTTTTATCAATTGTTAATTCTTTATATATTCCATTTGCACTTGGCATGACACAATGTCTGATGATAAAATCTTTAGTAGCTTTTGGTATAAATTCATCTTCAATGGGCACCCCTATATAAGCCTTAATAACAGCCTTTGAATATTGAATTTTATCACAATACTCAATTAAGTCTGGATACAAATCACCTGGAATACGTCGAGTTACATCAATTATATAAGGAACTTTCTGTTTAATAATTACTTGTAAGTGAAACATTCCATCTACTAAGTTTAGTGATTCTGATAGGTTCTCTATGTCTTTTTTTAATTTTTTAAGAACCTTTTCATCTAGGCTTATTGGATAGGCAGTGGTGACTAGATAGGGGTTTAGATAAGTGGCATCTTTTCCTGTAAACCCATAAATTATTTTTTGATATTGCAAAAATACTGAGTAGGCTATTAGTTCGCCTTCTATAAATTCTTCTACGAAAACTTCATCTGAAACTTCTTTTGCACTTTTTAAAGCCGTCTCAAGTTCTTTAGGTGACTTAACAACAGAAACGCCTCTTCCTCCCGATAAGTTAGTAGGTTTAACGATGACGGGGAAATCTAGATCTTGTAAAGTGTCTTCACTTGTGTAAATATAACCTTTGGGTGTCGATATCTTATGTTTTAAACAGAATTTTTTAAATTTCCATTTATTATGAACTAATTGGGCTGTTTCAAGTGTGTCAAAATTGCCAATGTTTAATTCATGCGCTAGTTTAACGGTGTTTAAATAAGACGCTTCCCCCGAACCAGGGATCAAATAATCTATGTTTTCTTTTTTTATAATTTCTCTTACTTTGTTTAGGTCATTAAAGTTTATTTTATAATTTTTATCTGAATACTCATGACCTAGATAGTAGTCTCTATCTCCTAGCGTAATGACAAAATACCCTAACTCTTGAGATGCTTTTATTAGAGGTATATCTCTATGGCTTCCGCCAAGAATTAATATTTTTTTCATTTAGATACATTCTTTCATATAGTCAAAAATTCTTTGTGAGCCTTGACTATCAATTTGGTTTGTAATCTTGTGCTTTTTATCTTGAATTTTTCGAATTTGTTCTTTTATATCATTTGTCCAGTTTTTATTGTTTATGGACAATGGATATGCAGCTATTTTATGCTTAATCATGTGCTTTATACCTGCTTCTTGATTTTTTGCAACGGAAATTATAATGGTGGGTATGGAAAAATAAGAAAGTTCATAAGAACCCATACTTGCAGTGGATATTGCAATAGAACTTTTTGCCATTTCAGTAGAAAGTTCTTTGTCATTTGGATGATATAATACTTTAACATTAGGAAGTTTTTCTAAAGATATTGCTATTTCTTTGTTGTTGATAACAATGACTTTCTTCCATTTTATATTTTCCAAGCTTTCAAGTATTTTCATGCTGAGATTGTTGAGATCACTTCCTCCGAGCATAACAAAAATTTGTTCTTCTTTTTTAACCTTTGTTTGCTTGAAAATTTCTCTGATGGGGATGAAGTCTAAGCCTAAAAGGTAGTTATGTAAAATATCTTTGTCTTTGTATAATAAAGTGTCTGCATCTGGAGAAAAATTTAAGATTGTGCCCTTAGGATACTCCAATCTTCTATTATCATCAATATAGACTGCATGCTTACTTGAGGCAGCAATTTTTTTATAGATATTAATATCTGCTTCATAGCTGTCTATAAAAATAATGTCATATTTTTTTTCTAAATTCAAGCTAGCCCAACTAAAGGCTTGTATATCTGGATATTGCTCTTTAAAGTCAATATCGCTATCAAGAAAAAAGGTACAGATACAATCCATTTTTTTAAAATAAGAATATATAGTATAAGAGCGAACGAGATGTCCATACCCTCTTTTAGTACCTGCTTCCGTAAAAAAAGCTACTGTCAAGATAAATGTTCCCACGTTAAAAGAGTTCCGAATTTAATATCTGTATTTACTAATCGTTCTTTTACTAAATCTAGATATTTTGGTTCAATTCCACCACCAGGTCTTAGGGACTTAAAATTTATACTATCTTTTAGCATTTCACCTTTTTTTATATCTTTTATGCAGATAAGAGAACGCTGAGGCTTAGGCGAAAGAATAGGATAGCTTACCTTTCCTATGGCTTCTTGCACCATTTTACTACCATCAACAATTGCCTTTAGCTCATTAGGTGTTGCTGAAAAGAAACTATCGGCACTTGTATTTTTTCTATCTACAATAAAATGTTTTTCAATCATACACGTACCCATAGCAACAGAAGCAATAGGTATGGCTGAACCAAGGGTATGGTCAGACAAACCAATAGGGCATTTGAATATCTCTTTCATATTTTGTATTGTTTTTAAGTTGATATTTTTTGGGCTTGCTGGGTATTCACTTGTACATTTTAAAATACACAAGTCCCTTGCATTTTCTTCTATTAAAATTGCACAGGCTTCATTTATTTGAGCTAAGGTTGCATTTCCAGTTGACATAATTATTGGTTTACCTGTTTGAGCAATTCTTCTTACAAGAGGTAAATCAATTATTTCAGGAGAGGCAATTTTATAAGCAGGCATATTTAGATCTTCTAGAAACTTAACACTAGAAAAGTCAAAAGGAGAAGAAAAAAGAGTGATACCTATCTCTTTGGCTACAGTTTGTAGTTTAGCCGTCCATTCCCAAGGCATCGAAGCATCTAGATATAAGTCATATAGATATTGCCCTTCCCATGCACCTTTCGCTTCAAATTCTTTTTTTTTGCAATTAAGGGTCAAGGTATCTGCGGTATACGTCTGAATCTTTATTGCATCAGCCCCACATTCTTTGGCTTTTTTTATGATTTCAATTGCAATATTTATATCATTAGCATGATTGGCAGACATCTCAGCTATTATATAGGGCTTACAGTGGTTACCAATATCAATGTTATCAATTTTAAATTTTTTGTTAAAAAAAGACACCTTAACTCCTTAGATAGTTTTTTTGTTGTATTCTAACTTTGATATATTGCCTTGTACATCAATTCTGCTCTTAAAAAGTCTTCTGGTGTATCAATATCTTGAACTAAGTGTCTAGGAATAATAATAGGAATACTATCTTTACCAAAGGGAATGTCACTTGGTTCAATATCTAGATTCTCCCAATAAAATTGTCCTGCATCTTGATATGCTTCTTCTAAATCTTGACTTCTTGTATAAAAATGTTCGGGATAAAACATCTTACATCTTCCTTCTTGAGTTCTTTTAAAGGTTCTTTGAATTGGAAAGGGCATAGTGGTTGCACACAAGACTTGATGGGCATTAGAGTTTTTCAACTTAGAAAAAGCTTCTTGAAGGTATTTCTTTTGCAGAAGTGGGGCGGTTGCATAAAGGGTGCACACGAATTTTATAGGGTGACCTTGGGCTTTTAAATAATCAATAGTGTGTTTCACAACCTCCCCTGTTCCAATAAAGTCATTAGAAAGCTCTTTTGGACGAATAAAAGGAACTTCTGCCCCATACTCTTTAGCAATATTTGCAATTTCTTTATCATCTGTAGTAACAATAATCTTATCAAAAAGTTGAGACTCAAAGGCGACTTCAATTGAATATGCAATAAGAGGTTTTCCACAAAAAAGTTTTATATTCTTTTTAGGGATTCTTTTACTTCCACCTCTTGCTGGAATAATAGCAACGACCATTATAAGGAAGGCTCTTTCATAGAAAATTTATCTAAGATTTTTAAAAAAGTATCTGCAATAAAAGTAGCATCTTCTAAAGACATTTTCTGATGACAAGGAAGAGAAAGTTCTGACTTGTAAAAAGCTTCAGCATGGGGAAAATTTTGTTTCCCGTATTTATCTATGTAAAAGCTATTTTGATGGATAGGTTTATAGTGTACTTGGACGCCTATCCCTTTTTCATGAAGTTCAGTATAGATATCTTCTTTGAAGGAGTGCCGTGAGGGGATAAGTTTTATTGGGTAAAGGTGCCTAGCTGATCTTTCATTGTCAGGTATTTTAATAACTTGGAAAGTTTTCTGGCTTTTAAATCTTTCATCATAATAGTCAGCAATCTTATTTCTTTTATTTATAAAAGCATCTAGTTTCTTAATTTGAGAAAGACCAAGTGCAGCGGCTATATCAGTTAAACGGTAATTATATCCCATTTCTATCATGTCCATATTCCAAAATTTCTTTTTGATTATACCGTGAGAACGAAATCGGCGGAGCTTAGAAGCATACTCTTCATTATTTGTGAGAACAGCTCCTCCTTCACCTGTT
>NZ_JAEMVE010000226.1 GCF_029216045.1 Sulfurimonas sp. MAG313
CCAAAGCACAAACTTATCAAACTTCATTAGAAGAATATGGAGACGGTCGAACTCAAGAACCTACGCTTCAAGGGAATGGACGACTTAGACTTTAAATGTTATACTTTAAAAAAGGAATTGTGATGCTTGCTAAAGATGAGATATATTATGAAGCGATGCAGATGCAACCGCTTGAAAAAGCAAAATTGATTGAAAAATTGATGCTTAGTCTTGACATGCCAACATCTGAGGTTGAAGATGCTTGGAAAGAAGAGATAGACATACGTGTTGATGCTTATACTAAAGGTGAACTGAAAACGATTCCAATGGAAGAAGTCTTGAAAAAATATGAAGATTGAATTTTTACCTCCTGCTCAGCAAGAATTAGATGAAGCCTTTACTTTTTATGAATATCAACAAAAAGGCTTGGGTAAACGGTTTGTTAAAGAACTTAAGTTTAGTATCTATAGAATTAAAGAGTTCCCCTTAGCATGGCAAAATATAACAAAAAGCACAAGGCGGTGTTTGGTAAAGAACTTTCCTTATGGAGTTGTTTATCAATTAGAAAAAGAAAAGATTATCATAGTGGCGATTGCTAACCTTCATAGAAAGCCAAACTATTTTTTTAAAAGACTAACCGATGTCTAGATTATTAATATATATATTTATTTTTTATTCTTTATCTTTAGTTTTAAACGCTTCGCCTACTTGGTATCATAAACTCTCTGCGCAAGATACAAATACATATATAGGGTATGGTCAAGGAAAATCTGAAGAAGAGGCTAAACGAAATGCTTTAAATGATATATCTTCACAAATATCTGTAACAGTGCATACTTCTATATCTAGTGATATGGGAATACAAAAGGGTGAGGCGTATAGAAAAGTTCAAGATAAAAGCTCTCTTAGCTCCCATGCAAATATATATATGGGTATCAAGTAGATAAACTTGGATATGAAGAAGGGCGCTATTTTATAGCTCTGTCTTATGAAAACATTCCTAGCATTGATAAGTTTAATAAAAAGCTTTCTTTTTTAAAAGAAGATAAACCTGAATTGTATAATCCTTATTTACAAAAAACACCTATCTTTAAAAATCTTGAAAAAAAAGTGAATATTGCTTTAAAACGCAAAGATGGATTATGGTATATACGATATGAAAACATTTATCAAGTACTCGATGCAAAAGACTTTTCCCAGTTTTTTACAACGACAAATAATCTAAACCTAAGCATCCTTACGAATAAAGAAGGTACTGTCTTACATGATGGAGATGAATTCTTTTTTAAGGTGAAGTCAAAAGTAAAAGGGTTTGTAACTATTTTCACGGTATATGAAGATGGAACGGTGGCTAAGTTGATGTCCAATATTGCCGTATCGAAAAATAAAGAAGAAAATATCCCGGATAAAGATTTTGAGTCTGTTTTGCAAGCGGGTCTTATTGAAAAAGGAAAGCTTACCTTTGATTTGTATGTTCTTATGTATTCTAAGGGGAAAGAACATTATGATCAGTTTGCAAGGGCGGATGAAGAACTTATACAAGATGAAAAGTATAAAAACTTTGATACCTTAATCGAGTTGATGAATGAAAGACCTTTTGTAACACTAAAGTTAGTTACTAAACCTCGTTAGTCTTAATGGTATCAAGAATATAACACTTGTGATAAAATAAAAAAATGAAAAAAATATTAATAATTTTATCTTTATGGGTTTTTAGTTTGTATGCAAATGAACTTAATTGGGCGAAAAGTTATAAAGAAGCTATGGCTATTGCAAAAAGTGAAAATAAAAATGTTATGCTTCTTATCACGACGACAACATGCAGATGGTGTAGAAAACTAGAGTCTGAAACATTAACTAATGCGAGTGTGATTAAGCGTATGAATAAAGATTATATATCGGTTCATGTAAGACGGGGTGATGGAACGTATCCTGAACGCTTTAATGCACCAGGTGTTCCTGCTACTTATTTTATAAATGATAAGAGTCAACCTATCATTAAACGTGTCATGGGATACTGGAACGCAGAAGACTATCTTTCGTTTTTAGATGATGTGGATTATAAACTAGGAAGAAAAGAATATTAGAGTACCTGAAATAGTAAATTTAAAAGGATAAATAGTATGAAAATGGAATTTATAGCAACAAATAAGGCACCTGCGGCCATTGGCCCTTACTCTCAAGGAGTAAAAGTTAATGGAATGTTCTACAGTTCGGGACAAATTGCTTTAACCCCTGAGGGTGAGATGCTAGGAAATGATATTGTTCTTCAAACGAAACAAGTGTTTGCTAACTTAAAAGCAGTTTTAGAAGAAGCAGGTTCATCTTTAGATCAGGTGGTGAAGGTTATGGCCTTTGTCGCAGATATTGAAGACTTTGCCGTGGTAAATGAGATCTATGCAAATGCCTTTGGAACACATAAGCCAGCGCGTTCATTAGTAGCGGCTAAAACCTTGCCTAAAAATGCCTTAGTAGAGATTGAAGTGATAGCGGTGTGTAATGAAGATTATTCCTATTAAAAAACTTTACATTGCCTTAGCCCTTGGCCTAGGTCTTATAGGTTTTTTTATTTTATTTGGACAGCAGTCTTTAATCTCTATATATAATATTACGCATAAAGAACTTTGTCTCAAGCAAGGGTGTTTTGAAAAACCTTTTAATTGGCTGCCTCATCTTGTAAAAAAAGATAATGAAATTTATATCTTAGATTTTATTCCTAAAAAATGGTTATTTTGGGATAAAAGTAATCCCATGTTTTCTGTAGAAAAAAACAGTATATTACTGATGGATAAAGAAGACTTTTGTCTCATAGTAGAATATGAAGAACTCCCTAATATCAAAATAGTCCCTAGACAAAAACAAACAATTGGAAACTGTAAGGTAGAAGTAGGAAAAAAACTTCTTGTAGTTGTTCCCATTTATATACCAAGTAAAAAGTTAAAACTAACGGTTAATGAAGATATATCTAAAGAAAGATTAACTGGACTAATTGAATCAATTTGTAAGTAGTCCGAGGGGTCTATGATTGGCTTTAGGAAATCTTAAAGCAAATTTTAGTATAATTCGCGAACTTTAACTCAGGGCATCACGAGTGTCCTGTCAAAGACTAAAAGAATTTTCTGAATTCTTGGTGTCGGAGAGGGTGAAACTCCTTCTCTTTACTGGCATAGGCCTGATTATCACTATTGTTTAACCTAGAAAG
>NZ_JAEMVE010000227.1 GCF_029216045.1 Sulfurimonas sp. MAG313
GTGCGTATATCGAAAAAATGGTGGGCATTACAAGACTCGAACTTGTGACATCTACCTTGTAAGGGTAGCGCTCTACCAACTGAGCTAAACGCCCTTTTTTACTGTTTTTGGTTTTACTCTGCGTTATTCGTTCCTTCGGATACTGACGTATTCCTCAGTCGCTCTTGCCTTGATTAAAATCAAAATCATCAAAAAAGAATTTTCGTTTGATAAATCAACTGAAAATTAAATATTCATGGTGTCCCCTGATGGATTCGAACCATCGACATCCTCATTAAAAGTGAGATGCTCTACCAACTGAGCTAAGGAGACAAAACTAACTAAAGTGATTTGCAAATGCAAAAGTTTCTTTAGAAATTCTGCTAAGCTGTTATGCTTAAGAGGCCGAAATTATAGGGAAATGAAGAAGATTTGTCAAGACTTTTTTGAAGGAATTTTAAAAATTTTCATTTAATGCCTATTTTAAGCAGAAATCTATTTGAAAAACAACTCTTTGTCTAAGGTTACGAGCATTTTAATAGCATATAAGGCGGATTGCTCTTGTATGTAGTTTCTATCTCCTTTAAAATTTAAGCATTGGGTGTTTTGCTTGTCTTTTGATCGTACAGATATAAAAACTGTTCCAAGTGGCTTGTCTTCACTTCCTCCCTCTGGCCCCGCAATGCCACTAACTGCAATAGAATAATCGGCCTCACTAACATTAAGAACTCCTTCACTCATTTCGCTCACAGTTTCTTCACTGACGGCTCCGTGTTTTTCTAAAGTTGCCTCATCAACCGCAAGCCAATTTGCTTTTAAAACATTTGAATAGGTTACTAAAGAACCATCGAATATACTAGATGAACCACTTTCTTTAGTTAGATAAGAGGCGATAAGACCCCCTGTGCATGATTCGGCTAAGGATACTTTCTTTCCGGCATGGGATAACTTTTCTATCAGGTATGCTGCCATGTTAGAAGCCGGAATGAGCTTAGTTGGGAGTAGAGAGGTGGCCGAAGAGATAAATTGAGATATATGCCCATATTTTTTGCTTTCTATGTTTAATAAAATCCAATCTTGTACAAGGTTTGAAAAATGAAGTTTCACCTCATAAGTTTGTGCAAGGGGACTTAACAAGGCATTTGCTGTTTCAATATCCATATCAAAAAGCTGTATATGTGCAAACCTTGAGTCATTTTGTATAAGAATTTGAGGGAGTTCTTCATTTTCACTTGCCATTAAAACATTGATATGGCTTTTTTTGTATTCAAGTAAATAGGTATCGTCTTCAAAGATAGACGTGGAAGAGGGGATAAGCATGTTTTCTTTAAGAATTTGATTATCAGAAGTAATGGTACATAAAAGTTTACCTATAACAGAAGTAGAGGACTTTGTAGCATAGATGAGAATTTGGGCCTCTTTGGTGAGGAGCTTTTCTAGGTGTAAAAATATGGAGTTATCACTTTCACTAAAAAAAAAGAAGGTATCTACTTCTCCAAAGGTTTTATCAATTTCTCTCTTGATATAATTTTGAAAAGGGATATTAGAATGAAATTTTCTTCCCACAAATAAAACAATTTTTTCCACAGTCCATCCTTGAAATTTGTTATGAGAAAGTATATCATACTTCATATACAGATAAAAAGTAGGTCTGACAAGCTCCCTATATAGAGACTCTGCAAAAGTATCAGCCTTTTTTAATGGCTTTATAGATATAATCCAAAACTTTTACAAGATATAAAATTGTCTAGGATAATTATGAACTATAAAGATACACTTCTTTTACCAAATACCGCCTTTCCAATGAGAGGAAACCTACTTAACAATGAAGCACCAAGATATAAGTCTTGGTTTGAAAAAGATGTTTACGCAAAGATGAAGAAAAAACGTGAGGGTGCTGAGTCTTTTACCCTTCATGATGGACCTCCTTATGCTAATGGGCACACGCACATCGGACATGCGCTTAATAAAATTTTAAAAGATATCATCGTAAAACAAAATTATTTTAACGGTAAATCAGTGCGTTTTACTCCGGGTTGGGATTGCCATGGTCTTCCAATTGAACAACAAGTTGAAAAAAAGCTTGGTGGAAAAAAGAAAAAAGAACTTCTTGAAACATCTGAAGTACGTAAACTCTGTAGAGAACATGCCGCTAAGTTCGTAGAAATTCAAAAAGAAGAATTTAAAGAGATGGGGATTATTGCGGATTGGAATAAGCCTTATGTCACTATGGATTATAAGTTTGAAGCCAATATCTTCCGTACCCTTTGTGCCGTAGCTAAAAAAGGTTTATTAACAGAACGCTCAAAACCAGTCTTTTGGTCATGGGCAGAGCGAACTGCACTAGCTGAAGCCGAAGTAGAATACGAAGACAAAGAAGATTTTTCAATCTTTGTCGCCTTTGAATTAAGTGATGAAGCAAAACTACGTACTTCTATTGAAGGTGACGCGGCCTTAGTTATCTGGACAACAACGCCTTGGACAATTCCAGCAAATACAGGTATCTCTTTAAATCCTGAAGAAAAATATGTTAGAACAGAAGATGGCTATATCGTTGCTGAAAAACTTTATAATCAGATGATTGAGCAAGAAGTAGTTAAAGGTAAGATAATTCAAACCTTCGACGCAACTGTGTTTGATAAACTTCATACGATTAATCCACTAAATGGACGTCCTTCAACCATTGTTTTAGGTGATCATGTTTTAATGGAAAGTGGTACGGGTTGTGTTCATACGGCTCCGGGTCATGGTGAAGATGATTACCGTGTAGGTCTTTTATATGACCTTGAAGTGGTTATGCCAGTTGATGAAACGGGTTGTTATGATGAAACAGTTGTTAAAGACAAGCTTCTTCCTAACCCTGAAGAATTTGTTGGAAAACATATCTTCAAATGTAATGACACGATTAATGAACTTTTAGGGGATAAATTACTTAAAGTTTCAAAGTTTATGCACTCATACCCACACTGTTGGCGTTCACATACCCCTCTAATCTTTAGAGCAACACGTCAATGGTTTATCTCTGTTGATGAAAAGCCTGAGGGTGAAGAAAAAACACTTAGAGAAATTGCTAAAGAAGGTATAGACGAAACTGAATTTTATCCTGCAACAGGTAGAAAACGTTTAACATCTATGGTTGAAAACCGTCCTGACTGGTGTATCTCTCGTCAACGTGACTGGGGTGTTCCAATTGCATTCTTTAGAGTTAAGGCTACGGGCGAAGTTATTCTTGATGAAAAAGTTCTTAATTACACAGCAATGATTTTTGATATGCAAGGCTCAGACACTTGGTACTCACTTCCAACAGAACACCTTTTATACCCGGGTGCTGGTTATAAGGCTGATGAGGTTGAAAAAGTAACTGATATCTTAGATGTATGGTTTGACTCAGGTTCAACTTGGAATTCAGTTCTTAAATCTAGAAATTATGACGCGGGTAAATACCAGGCTGACTTATACTTAGAAGGTTCAGATCAACATAGAGGTTGGTTCCAATCCTCTCTTTTCTTATCTGCAGCAGTTGAACATAAGGCTCCTTATAAGTCACTTTTAACGCATGGTTTTACCGTTGATGCTAAGGGTGAAAAGATGTCAAAGTCTAAGGGAAATGTTGTTGCTCCTGAAAAGGTAATTAAACAATATGGTTCTGAGATTTTACGTCTATGGGTGGTTCTTTCAGATTATCAAAGTGATTTAAAAGTATCAGATGATATCTTAAAGCAAACCGCAGAGCAATACAGAAAGATTAGAAATACTTTTAGGTTTTTAATGTCTAACATAAATGATTTAGAAGCAATTCTTCCTTATGAAGACTTAGGTCTTATGGATCAGTGGATTGTGTCTAAGGCTAGCTTTGTTTTTGATGAAGCACATGACTTGTTTGATAAATATAATTATGTTCAAGGGATGTCAGCGATTACGAATTTTATTGTAAATGAGCTTTCTGGAATTTATATGGCAGTGACTAAAGATAGTCTTTATTGTGATGCAAAAGATTCTAAAACACGTAGAGGAAGCCAATCCGCAATGGCAATTATTATCAAGCCTTTATTAATGCTTTTAGCTCCTGTACTTACCTATACAGCCGATGAGATTTTAGAAGAACTTCCTATCTTACTTAAAGGGGACGCGGAAGATATCTTTGATATGGTTTATGAGCCTATCGATGCGCCTGCTTCATTATTTGAAGAAACATATATGAGTGAGGCTAGAAGTCAGTTCTCTGTTATTGTGGATGCCCTTAAGAAAGAAAAGACGATTAAAGATACACTTGAGTTAGTAATTTATACTGAAAGTGAAAAAGTTAAGGCACTTGATAGAACAGACGCTGAAGATTGGTTCCAAGTTTCTAAGGTTATTTCTCATGATGAAGAAAATGAGTTAGGGACCTTCGAGGTTCAAGGCGATTTCTATAAGGTTCTTAAAGCGGATAAGGCTAAGTGCCCACGTTGTTGGAAATTTAGAGCATCTAAGCCAGATTGTTTATGTGAAAGATGTGAAGAGGTAATGGCCTAATGCCAAGCCTGAGTGAAGCCGTTCCCTTTAGTTTCATAGTTGAAACAGTGGCGGTGATTTGTGTACTTATATATATAGCAATATTAGTGATAAAATCCAAAAAGGAAAATATGTGATAACTCTAAAAGAAGCATTAAGCCTCTCACCTGAAGAAATCAAAAAGTTTCGTGAAGAACTTAAAATTGAGATTGAAGCGAAAAAAGAATTAAATGCTTATGTAGGAATGGAAGAATCGGGCGAGGGTATACCTCTTTTAATTAAAGATAATATCCAAGTTAAAGACTGGTCTGTAACGGGTGCGTCTAAAATACTTCAAGGATATATTGCTCCTTATGACGCAAGTGTTATTACCAACTTAAAAGCAAAGGGCCTTTCTCCTTTTGGTAGAGCTAATATGGACGAATTTGCTATGGGTTCAACCACTGAAAGTTCTTATTACGGAAAAACACTTAATCCACATAACATAGACTGTGTGCCTGGCGGTAGTTCAGGTGGTTCTGCCGCAGCAGTTGCTGCTGGTATTGCTATTGCAGCACTTGGCTCTGATACAGGTGGTTCTATCCGTCAACCTGCTGCTTTTTGTGGTATTGTTGGAATGAAACCAACGTATGGTCGTGTTTCACGATATGGTTTAGGAGCGTATGCAAGCTCACTTGATCAAATTGGTCCCTTAACACAAAATGTTGAAGACGCGGCTATTTTATATGACATGATTTCTGGATATGATCCTAAAGATTCTACTTCAGTAGATATGGACTACACACCCGTAAGTACAAATCTAAAGCCTGAGAGAAAGCTTACTATTGCAGTGCTTCCTCATTTTTTAAAGGATGCAAGTGAAGCCGTACAAAAAGCGTATGCATCTACTATAGATATTTTAAAAGATGAAGGTCATACAATCGTTGAGGTTGAGCTTTTAGATGCTAAGTATGATATTTCTGCTTATTATGTAACCGCTACGGCGGAGGCTTCAACCAATCTTGCTAGATATGATGGTGTTCGTTATGGAACACGTGTACAGGGTGATAACCTAAAAGATACCCTAGTTAAATCTCGTTCGCAAGGTTTTGGAGAAGAGGTTAAACGCCGTATTCTTCTTGGAAACTTTGTGCTTTCAAGCGGATATTATGATGCGTATTATGTTAAAGCACAAAAGGTTCGTCGTTTAATTAAACAAAATTTTGAGAAAGTATTTGAAACAGCTGATTTAATTCTTTCTCCTGTTGCTCCAACAACGGCTCCGCGTATTGGTGAGTTAGAAGACCCAATGACTATGTATCTTTCGGATATGTATACCATTTCAATTAACTTAGCAGGCTTACCTGCTTTGTCTTTACCGGTAGGAAAGTCTAACGAAGGGATGCCTGTTGGTTTACAACTGATTGCGCCTGCCTTTGATGAACAAACACTATTTGACGGGGCTTTAGGCCTTGAAAATGCACTAAAAACAAAGGAAGCCACATGAATATTAAAAAAAGAGCGTTAACATTTGCAGACGTTTTACTTGTACCTCAGTACTCAGAAGTTTTACCTAGAGAAGTAGATATATCTACTAAATTAACTAAAAATATTTCACTTAACATCCCAATGGTCTCAGCCGCTATGGACACGGTAACAGAATCAGATGCAGCTATTGCTATGGCGCATCTTGGCGGTATTGGAATTATTCATAAAAATATGGATATTGAAGCGCAAGTGGCTCAGGTTAAAAAAGTTAAGAAGAGCGAAAATGGTCTTATAGTAGACCCTGTTTATGTTCAAGCAGAAATGACCTTAGCTGAAGCTCGTAATATAATGGGTAGAGCAGGGATTACAGGCGTTCCTGTAATAGATGCTCATGATAAGCTTCTTGGAATTATGACAAATCGTGATATTCGTTTTCAAGAAGATGACACGGTTAAAGTTAAAGAACTAATGACACCAATGCCTCTTAAAACTATTACTCATGGTGCAAGTCTTGAAGATGCTAAAAAAATTATGCATGAATATAAGATTGAAAAGCTTCCTGTTGTTGATTGCGATGGAAACTTAAAGGGTCTTTTCACTCTTAAAGATGTTAAGAAAAATGTAGAATATCCTTTGGCTAATAAAGATGATTTTGGTCGTCTTAGAGTTGGCGCGGCTATTGGTGTGGGTCAAATGGATAGAGCCACCGCTCTTGTTGAAGCAGGTGTTGATGTTTTAGTACTTGATTCAGCTCATGGTCACTCAAAAGGAATCTTAGACTCTGTTAAAGCAATTAAAGCAGCGCTTAGCATTGATGTAATTGCAGGAAATGTTGCATCTGCGGCGGCTACTAAGGCTTTAATTGACGCAGGGGCTGACGCAGTTAAGGTAGGTATTGGACCGGGTTCAATTTGTACTACTCGTATCGTCGCTGGTGTTGGTGTTCCTCAAATCTCTGCTATTGATGAATGTGCGGCAGAGGGCGCTAAGTATGGTGTTCCTATTATTGCTGATGGTGGTATCAAATTTTCTGGAGATATGGCTAAGGCCTTAGCGGTTGGTGCATCTTCTATCATGGCAGGTTCACTTCTTGCTGGTACAGAAGAAGCTCCGGGTGAAACCATCATTTATCAAGGTAGAAAATTTAAATCGTACCGTGGTATGGGCTCCATTGGAGCAATGCAAAAAGGAAGTACGGACAGATATTTTCAAGAAGGAACGGCGGCAGATAAGCTTGTTCCTGAAGGAATTGAAGGTCGTGTACCTTTTTCAGGAACAATTTCTGATGTTATCCATCAAATGCTTGGAGGAGTACGCGCTTCTATGGGCTATTGTGGAGCTAAAGATATTCCAACGTATTGGAAAAATGCAGAGTTTGTTGAAATCACATCAGCTGGTCTAAAAGA
>NZ_JAEMVE010000228.1 GCF_029216045.1 Sulfurimonas sp. MAG313
GTACAATACATTTGCCATATTAAACTTTTAATTTTTTGATTATTTTGGCAGGATTGCCTGCGACCATGGTGTTAGGGGCAACATCTTTTGTAACAACGCTTCCCGCGCCTATAATACTATTATGTCCTATTGTAACACCGGGCAAGACAATTGCTTTTGCACCAATCCAAACATTGTCTTCAATTTTAACAAAGGAATCAGTATGAATAGAATTATTTGCATCAATAAATGCTTGAACATCTAAACCAGAATCTAAAAGCATTACTTCTGTTGATAAAACAACATTATTTCCTATCTCTATTTTATTTCTACCTAATAAGTATACATTTTTATTAATTCTACAGTTATTTCCTATCTGAATAAACCTAGAGTCTCCTACACTAAAAAATCCATATGCAGTTACTTTTCTTTTTAAAATAACAAATCCATAAAGACTAAACAACTTTGTTTTAATCTTATCAATTATTTTATAATACATGTTCATCCTTTTTTTTTATGAGTATATAAATTTTTGGTACTACAACCAATAGACTAAACACTAAAAATGAAATAACAACAGCCCATAAATCATATGTTTCTAATAAAATGTACAACAAACATATATAGATAAGTGATGCAATGGAATTAATAATTAATGCAGTGCCTTCTAATTCTAAAGATAACATTAATGGCTGAAGATAAAAAAATGTGAATGAAATCACAATGCCTATTAAATATATTTTTAACATTGGCAGGCCTACAAGATATTCTTTTGTAAAGAAAGATTCAATAATAAAACTACCAAATATATAAAAGGACAGAACTAATAAGATAGAAATTATAAAATTTATTATTGTAATTTTTTTCAATATGTGAAAAATTTCATTTATTTTATTTTGTGCAACAAGCTTGCTGAATTCTGGATAAACAACTACATATAAAGGGTCTAACATTTTAGAAAAAATACTGCCTACTAGCTTCATTATTTTAAATATTGCTACAGACGCTGAACCCAATAATGAAGCAACAATCAATTCATCAAGATTTCTAATACTGCCTAAGACAGCGCTATTTAAATTGACTTTCAATGAAAAACTTAAAAACCGTTTCATTTTCTTAGACAAGCTTAAATGAGGTGTAAAAAGTACAATATCTTTTAATAATATATTGTACTTTTTTAGAACTTTCACACCACACGAAATCAAGTATATAGAGGATATAATTTCACCAAAGGCAAATATAATTAATATATTATAAATATTTAGCATATCAAGAAGGCTAAATATTATAATCAAAACCAACTTGACTCCCCAATTCATTAATTGTTGAAGATTGAAATATTTATATTGCTCACCTAATCGTAATAATGCAGTTGGTGTGCCAATGATTCTAAATAACAGCACTACTGAATAAAACATATACAAAGTAAGCTGATCTAAATTAAAAAAAATAGATATCGGAATAAAAAGAATGAATGCAAAAATGAATGCCATTAATGAACCAAATATATCTAGTACTATAGACAACTGTATATAGTTTTTAAAATCTTTTTTTTGATTATTTTCTAAGGCAATACTTCCATATTTAATAAGACCCTGCCAAGACTGAAAGTTAAACAACTGATCTATAAACATAATATAAGCTTGAACCATCACAATAATTCCATAAGAGTCTAAGGACACATTTTTAGTTATTATTGACACCACTAAAAGTCCTAATATAGATGCTAATATATTACCCTTTAGTAATATTCCAGCCATTTTGTATATTTTTTTTGTATTATAGTTCAACATTTTTTTTCTTATCTAAAGTCTTTTATCAAGGTGATGATTGTTTGTATTTCTTCATTACTCAATGACTGGTGTAAAGGAAGGTTTAATGTATGTTTTGAAATATACTCACTATTTGGCAATGCCTTAGTTACGTAAGGTTTAAAAAACTCTACCTTGTGTAAGGGCCAGTACCTAAAGGTAGTATATACCCCATTATCTAATAAATACTTAGCCAATTCATCTCTTTTTTCTATCTGTATCCAAAAAAAAGTAATATGAGGATTCATTTTCATAATTTTCGATTGGAGGTACATCAATCCAGTCTAATTGAATTAAACTATTATAATACTTGTTATATATTTCTTTCCTTCTTGATATGAAGGTCTCTAGCTTTTTCAATTGAGCACAACCCATTGCTGCTGTAACATCATTCATAATAGCTCTTCTGCCGGGTCTATTTATCTCAAATTCCCACCAAGATGCATTTCCTTCACTAGAACTATCTACACCACTTTTTTGTTTTGCTGGAAGCCCTAAATAAAGTTGTTCTTGGGCAATGTCTTTCAAGGCCTTGTCTTTTATATAAATCATACCACCATCTGATGTACAAAGCGTTTTCATGGCATCAAATGACCACATCCCCATATCACCTATAGTACCACAAGCCTTACCTTTATAAAAGCTTCTTACAGCGCAGGCACTGTCTTCAATTACTTTTATATTATTTTCTTTACATAAGCAAAGTATATCATCCATATCACACGAGACCCCTCCATAATGAGTAATAAATACGGCCTTAGTTTTAGTAGTAATATGTTTTTCAATATCTTGTGCTCTTACATTTAAACTTCTAATATCCACATCACAAAAAACAATTTTTGCGCCCTTTGACACTACCGCACTTCCAATAGAAGGAAAACTGATACTAGGTACTATAATTTCATCATCACAATTAAAATCGAAAATATCAGAAGATAAGTATATAGCTTCTGTGCAACTTGTTGTGGACAAAAAATGAATAGCATCTGTTTTTAAACTTTTAGAAAACTTTTCTTCAAATTCCCTAACAACACGACCCTTTCCTATCCAATTTGAATCGAAAACTTTTTTTATTTCATCTAGTTCGTCTTGTCCTAATGAAGGTTGGAATAAATTAATCATTTTTTTAAAAACTCTTTTCGTTTATATATATGTACTACTAAGTAAAAAAACATTGGTAAAACCATCATTTTATATCGAATAGAAACACCCAGGTTATTAGCTATTGTAATTGAAAAAATCATAATAGAAACAATTAAAAAAACTACATTAAAAACAGTCATGTAATTTAGCTTCATGTATTTAATATTTAAAAATAAATACACTGTTAACAATAGATATATGAGGTTGTCAAAAGATGAAAGTAAATATTTTATATTAAAACTCTCAAAAAATGGTCTGTACAAAAATGTAAAAATTTTCATAAAGATATTGTATTCGCTTATATCAACAGTTGAATGTGCATTTGCATACCAACGATGACTACTATTTCCATAAGCAATAATACTTTCAAAAGAAATATCATCAGTTCTTAAATAATTAGAAAATGTATATTGCATAATCATTAAACACGTAATCATGAAAACAATTGTGCTCAAAGCTTTTATTAAAACTGAGTTTTTAAGGGAAAAGACAAGATACAAAGATACAACGGCAATAGCAGGTGACATTATAATTAAAATATGAGGTCGAATAATATAAATTAATAAAAATGCCAATACAATAAAAAAATATTTTTTATTGTGCATGCTATACAGTTAAAAGACAAAGGGCAAAAAACATTAAGGGCTCTTTGCCTAATCCAGCACTCCAAAAATGCATACTAGGAATAAAAAATAAAATTATGAGATACTTTTTATCTATATCTTTAAAAAGCAAGCTATACAAAAAATAAAATCCGAAATACCCCACTGAAGCAAAAAGCAAGCAGACATTTAAGTAACTAAGATCTAAGTATTTAATTAATACATAGGTTATATTCTTAATAAAACCGGTATTCAGGGCATTTAAGGTCACTTTAAATTCATCTAAATGGTCATAAACACTATAATAATACGAATAAGCATCTGCAGAACCATCTAATGACATATAATAATATACAAAAGCAAATACAAGATGATAAACATACATAAATAAAAGCATTTTTCTATCATATATATTTGTATTATTTTTAGTGATTATAAACATAACTAGACTTATAACAAATATTGTAAAAAGAATATTATAATACATTTTAAATTTTCAACCTATAGACCTTAGCTGATTTATTTGAAAGCACACGTTCAAATAAGTTTCTATCATAATTTCCGAGTATGTACAGTTGTACAAATAAGGAGTTGAATATTTTATTATCCATAACTATAAACTGATGTTCTTGAGGTCGATATATCATTGAAATATTAGAGTTTTCATTAAACACTGATGTTTCATTTTTTATTTCTCCCTTATCATCTACAGTGGATACAACAAATTTATTCAATTGTATATTTGTTTTACCTATCTGTAAGAAGGCACCTTTTCTATCTAAAGTTACACCCCTTCCTAATAATATCTTGTTATTGTATTCGCGATTTTCATCTGAGATAAAATAAAAAGGTTTCGACCTCTTTTCCCCCGTTAATAAATTCAAGTTACTGGCCTTATAGATACTAGGAAATATATTTATCATTTGCTTTGGAAAATAAAAATAAATTTCTCTTGTTTTTTTAGGAACTTTTATATCTTTAGTATTTAACAATGCTAAAAAATCATCTGGTTTTGTAATTTCCATGTCTTTCATTATCACGGATATTTTTTTTCCATATTTCACATCGGGTCTTAAGGCGGCTTTTTCAACATCTAGCCGAGCAAGGTTAGCTGAAGCCTGCTGACTACTGTTTGAGAGTATATAACTGACGGGAAAAATTAAACTTCCATCATGAGCTCTACCATCTATCAACACATTAGTGCCAGTATAATAGGCAATAGGATAGCCATAGTCCCACCAACTAACAGTGTAGTCCTCATTAGAGGCTATTTTATTTAACTCCGCTAATACTTCAACCTCATCATGATTTAGTACCGTAGGAATGATATATTTTTCAATATGTTTAAAATTAGTGTAAGTAAGCCCGGCCATCACAATTAAAACAAAAGATATTTTAACAATTTTCAATGTTTTATCTATATAAATAAAATTCTCAAAAACTTTAGACACTAAAAAAACAAAGTACACAAGACCTAAGGCCATAAAAGGGACAGCAAATATAGTAAACCTTAGTCCTACTTGTGCTCCGTAAATACCAAGTACTACCATAGGTAAGCTTATTATCATTAATTTATATCTAAAAACAAATAAGATGTACCCCACTATCGACACTATAAAAGCCACTATGCTACCGCTAATTCTTTCCGCTAAAAGTGAAAAAGAAACTGTTTGTGTTTCATTGATTGTTTCCAAAATATTTAAGTATTTCAGGGATACATCTATATTTTCTGATGCAAGTAAACTTGTAAAGTAAATGCTATTAAAAAATACAAGTACCCAGTTAATACCACCAAGGTATAAATATAACAGTATACTAATTGCCAATAGTATTAAAACAATTTTATTAGTTATTTTTTCTTTTAAAAAGTTAAATAGAAATCCTAAAATTACAATTACACTTATTTTCATCCAGATAGGCAGGGTAAAAAGAGCTATTATAAACACGGTAAGAAGCATATAATAATGTATATTTTTTCTTTCATACACATAGGTATAAAGAGCTAAGACTGCAAGAATTCCATGCATAACATGTAACAAGCCATCATGCCAGTAGATGGATAAGACAACGGCAATAGAGCTAAAGATAAGACCATATTTATTTTTATTACTTAAGGTATAAATAATCCCATATATTACAAAAGAAGGCAAAACAACTATTAATATATCTGTGTCATAACTTCCCATCATGGTACGATTATAATAACTCCACCCAATAGTAGCTAATAACGCTGCATAAAAACCAATCATATCTTGTTTTATCGTTCTTCCAAGTAGCATGATAGGTAGTATTATTAAAGAGCTAAAGAATGCTGGCATCCATAATATTAAATTTTCAAATGATATGGGTAATATAAAAGCTAAAAAAGCTGTAAGTTTAGCCAAGGGAGTCATTACGGCAGGATAGCTATAGGTTTGATTGATTCCAGAAAGTATATCCATTGCACCTTTTGCATAATAATAACCATCATTTTTATTCAGCATTACAGTATTATTCCACTTAAATGTTTCATAAGCATTTAAGGTGTCCACGTACATATATCTCAGGGCAAGACTAGACACAAATAAAAGAAACATTAAGATTAAAAAATATTTTATCTCGAGTTTATTATCTTCTAGGTTTAAAAATTCTCTCACTTATATATCCTTGATAGTTCTTGAGTATAACTTGAGTACTTAAAAAAGCTTAATAAGCTATTCTTTTTATATTTAGTGTTTAATAATGCTATATTTTCTAAGGCGTAATCTATTTTTAATGCTAAATCTTCAATATTTGAAGGTTCATAATTAATAGATAAGTTTTCATTTTTATTTATTTCTAAGACAGATGTAAAAGAGCCATTGATAACTATTTTTCCAGACAGCAATGAATCATAATATTTTAAATGCACAATTAAATCAGAATATGTATTTTTTATATCAGGACAGATAATGACCTTTGATAATGCTTGATATGTCCGCAGTTCTTCGTAAGGTATAGTTCCCGCCAAGACTGTTCTATGCTCCAAACTAGCGTTTTTAATTTTCATTTTAATTTGATCTAGCATGTATCCCTTACCAAGTATAAAAAGTTTCAATTTTTCTCTCTTTGCACTTAATGAAATAAAAGCATCAACCAAGTTTAAAATACCACCTGATTCTTTAAAGCTACCGGCAAAAAATATTATTTCATCTGAATCTTGTATAGAATATTCTAATCGTATTTTTTCTAACAACACTTTATCAACAGTTTGCTTAAAGGCTTTTTCTTCAAGAACATAAGGAATAACATAAGCCTTTTTATCCTTTAGACTTTCGTATTGATTGAGATAATATTGTTTCATCGGGTTACTTGCAAAAATTAAGCCATCGGCACTACTAAACACCTTTTCATCTAACCTTGTTGCTACAAAAAATCTAAATTTATTATAAATTTTAGAGATAATATTTGTATTTGTTTTATGCTTAAACTCATTAGGCGCCATCCCATGCAAATCATTTGTGTAAGAACTTATTAACAACTTTTTCTTTAAATAGTATGCAAATGTATTATCAAGGTATTCAAATGATATTATCTCTTTGCCTAAAATATTATTTTTTGTAAAATAATACTTTAAATTTTTAAACTTATTAAAAAAGAAAAAATCAACTATGAATAAGGGGAAAAGAGTCATCAGAAATTGGAACAATCTCTTTTCATATCTTGAAAATTTTATATTTAAATTTTTATGTTGTATACCTTCAGCCAAAAAAGTCTTATCCTTTATGTTTGAAAAAAGTGTAATCTTATGACCGCTAGACTCTAACTCGTTTAATATTCCTCTCATTCTAAGAGTACCGCCACTCCCATGTTCAAAATCATTAAATGTTAAAAATATCACTATCTCCGCCCTGCAAATGTAAATGTAAATGTAAATGTAAATGTAAATGTAAATGTAAATGTAAATGTAAGCTTACTATATTAAACTTATCTTAAGCTTCTTGGAAGTGTAAAATTGGGCTTGTGAATCTAAAAAAAATATTAAGAAATTTTATAGCACCATATACTTTGTGTTATAATCTCTATAATATATTTTTTACAAAGTAGTATTTTTGTTTTTCAAACCCTTATTTATTTTTTTATTATTCAATTCCTCTGTATTTGCATTTGTATTTCAAAAGCATTATGAAATATCAGGTTTGGACTTTAATGCTTCTGTTATAGACTCTCGTATTCAAAACGACTTTGTAATTTATCATTTTAATCACAATCAATATCAAAAAGCCTTTGTTTCTAAAAAACTTCTTAAGCTATTTCCATTTTCTGATTTAGACGAAGACAAGAGCCAAGGACTGGTTCATGTTAAACGTAAATCTAATATTAATTATGCCCCTATCATTCAAGATATTAAAGATTATTATGAACATTATTATCCTACTATATTTATTCAAGACATTAGTTTTACTCAAAAGACTTTTATAAAAAAACTGCCTAGTGATTATGTACTTAGTTTTAAACCTAAGGCGTATTTATATGCTAAGTCTTCTCTTAAAATACAATCCCCCTCTATTAAAAAGAAGTTTTTTCTTTCTTACAAGGTTTTTGCTACAATAAAGGCTTTTAAAGCAAGTCATAACATAAATCGGGGTAAAATTCTTTCATTAAATGACGTGAGCTATGAGGCAATAACTTTTACACGTTTAAAGGCCTTGCCCCTTCGTAGTTTTACGGAGCAGAAGGTTCGTCTTAAAAAACGTCTTATTAAGGGAAAGCTTTTATATCTAAGTGATATAGAAAATCTTCCCCTTGTGATTAAAGGAGAGTCCGTTAATGTCCGTCTTATTAGCGGACAAGTTCGTTTAGAATTTCAAGCCATTGCCTTGGCAGATGGGCATATTGGAGATGAGATAAGTATTAAGAAAAAAGATGGGAAAAAACTTAGAGCTAAGGTCATTAGTTTTAAATTAGTGGAGATACAATAAAAAAGATTATCGTAGCTATAAGCGGCGCTTCAGGTGCACATATTGGTTTTAATGTGTTAAAAGCGCTTCCTAGTGACACCGATAAACATCTGGTTATGTCTGAGCATGCTAAGGTAGTTTTAGACAAAGAGATGGATATCAAACACTATAAAAATTCTGATATTGGTGCCTCTATTGCCTCAGGTTCTTATGGAGCAGATATCATGATGATTACACCTTGTAGTATGAACACTCTTGCAAAAATTGCCTGTGGCATTGCAGATGACCTTGTTACACGAGCAGCTTCAGTGATGATAAAAGAAAATAAACAACTTTTATTAGCCCCTAGGGAAATGCCTTTTTCAGCAATTGCTCTAGAAAACATGCTTAAATTATCTCGTTTAGGTGTGATTATTGCCCCTCCCGTTGCTGCGTATTACGCTGAAACTAAGACTATAGAAGAAATGGAAGACTTTTTTATTGGAAAATGGTTTGACTTGTTAGATATAGAACATAATTTATATAAACGATGGAGCAGTGAGTGAAAAAAATAGCCTTATATCCTGGTACCTTTGACCCTATTACAAACGGTCATTATGACATTATCACTCGCTCAGCTAAACTCTTTGATGAAGTTATTGTTGCCGTAGCAGACTCCTCAGATAAAAAACCTATGTTTCCTTTAGAACAGCGTGTTGCTATGGTGAAAATAGCTACATCTGAGCTCCAAAACGTTAAGGTGATGTCCTTTAACAATCTTACCGTTGACCTCGCAGTAGCGCAAAATGCCAAGATTTTAATACGCGGTTTACGCGGCGTAAGCGATTTTGAATATGAACTTCAACTTGGATATTTAAATAACTCACTTAATGAAGAGATTGAAACCATTTATTTGATGCCAAATCTTGAACATGCCTTTGTAAGTTCATCTATAATACGTAACCTTTTAAAATTTAATGGTAAAACTTCACATTTACTTCCTAAAAAAGTTGAAGGTCTTATCAAAAGGATGAATCAATGTACATTGTAGTTGAAGGCATAGATACCTGCGGTAAAAGCACCCAAATACAACTTTTAGAAAGTGTCTTTGCTGAAGCCATTATCACAAAAGAGCCCGGCGCTACAAACCTTGGCTCTAAAATACGTGAACTTGTTTTGTATTCAGATGATTTATGCCCTGTAACAGAGCTTCTTTTATTTTTAGCAGACAGATCTAATCATGCATCTTCTGTTATTAAACCAAACCTAGGAAAACTTATTATTTCAGATCGTTCTTTGATTTCAGGGATGGCCTACGCCTTAGCTTCTAAGAAGTTTGATTTCAAGTGGCTAGAGACCTTAAACCGATTTGCTATGCAAGATATTATGCCCGACGCGATTATCTTATTTAAGATTAATGTAAAAACCCTAAAAGAACGTTTGGGCAGTAAAAGTAATGATATTATTGAGTCAAGGGGCATTGAATATATGTTAGATGTTCAAAATCATCTTGAACTTGTTTCAAAAAAGCTGAAGATACCAACGCTTATTATAAATGCACAAGATAGTATTGAAGAGATACATGCCCAAATAACAAAATTTATACTAGAAAAGAGAGCCTTATGATCCGTTCACTTCGTGGAATGAATGACACCTTAGACATAGAAGATTCACAACGATTTTCGTATTTTATTCAAACAGCAACGCGTATTGCAAAAAACTATGGTTTTAGATTTATTGAAACCCCTCAACTTGAAGAAACTGCACTTTTTAAGCGTTCTGTAGGTGAAAGCTCTGACATAGTTGGAAAAGAGATGTACCAGTTTACAGACAAGGGTAAAAACGATGTATGCCTTAGACCCGAGGGAACAGCAGGTGTGGTTCGTGCATTTGTTCAAAATAAATATGACAGGCAAGATACTGTACAAAGGTTGTTTTATCATGGAACTATGTTTCGATATGAACGACCTCAAAAAGGTCGTTTAAGACAGTTCCACCAGTTTGGATGCGAAAGTTTTGGGGAGTCTAATATACTTGAAGATGCTTCCCTTATCTTAATGGTAAGAGATATTTTTTCTGCCCTTGGAATTAATTTTACTTTAAAGCTAAATTCCTTAGGTGATCAAAACTGTATGCCTGCATATAGAGATTCTTTAGTAAGCTTTTTACAAAAGCACCAAGAGGAAATATGTGAAGACTGTCAAAGACGTAAAAGCACTAACCCTATCCGTGTATTAGATTGTAAGAACTCTCATTGTCAAGATATTTATGCCAATGCCCCTAAACTTATGCAAAATCTTTGTGAAGAATGTGACACAGACTTTAAGGCCCTGTCTTCAATCTTAGATGAACATGGTATGGCTTATGAAATAGACACTCACTTAGTACGAGGACTTGATTATTATTCTAAAACTGCCTTTGAATTTATTTCTACTGAGATAGGTGCTCAGTCTGCTATTGCTGGTGGCGGACGATACGACAGGTTAGTTGAATTTTTAGATGGAAGAGCTACTCCAGCTATAGGATTTGCTATTGGTATTGAAAGATTAATGGAACTTATTCAAATGCCTGAAATAAGTAGAGAAGGTTATTATTTTGGGGCTATGGATGAAAATTCTATTCATACAATCTACGCTATAGGTATGAAAAAAAGAGTGAGTGATAAGGTTACAATTGGATATAAGGCACGTAACTTAAAAGCACATTTAAAGGCTTCGGATAAGGCGAATGCTCAATACTGTGTTATACTCGGTGAAAATGAATTAAATAACGGGACGCTTTGGGTCAAAGATCTCTTAAATAAAACAGAGTTTGAGATACCACAAAAAGAGTTCTAGTATTTATTAATTAAGGATTTTCATGGCTCTACTAGACACGTTAAATCATTATTTTATAATGTTTTTGGAATACGGTTTTTATATAAGTTTATTTCTTCTATTCAATCTCTTTATCTATGACCGATTTATTCAACGTCGCCATCAATTGCTTATCAACTACCCAGTTATTGGAAGGATGCGTTACGTTTTTGAAATGTTACGTGATCCTATGCGCCAATATTTTGGTGAAGAAACCTTTTATGAATCTAGAGATAAAATTGATTGGGTGTATAAGGCAGCTAAGAATGTTCCAAACTTTTTGTCTTACTCTGTTTCTCAACCCTTTCATGGTTCTCGTATTATGGTTAAACATTCAAATACGGTTCTTAATGAAGATGAACTATCGGATGATTTTTCCGTTACCTTTGGAGAAAATAAAAAACAACCTTTTCACGCTAAATCAGTAATTTTTCGCTCGGCCATGAGTGATGGTGCCTTAAGTCCTGAGGGAACACGTGCCTTTGTTATTGGTTCGACTAAGGCAGGATTTCCTTTAAACACAGGTGAAGGTGGGCTTACGTCTAATTATTTTGTAACCCATGCCCCGGATTGTGATAATGCTGATTATTTAGAAATTGTTAAAAGCACGGCTTACGCAGAAGTTATTTTTAATATTACAAGCTTTTTCTTTAACCGTTCTATGGCAATAAATGCCTACAGAAAGGTACTTTTACATAAAGATACTGACAATACATATATTTATGACCCTGCTTCGCATTCTCTTTTTCGACCAAATTGGAGTGCTTCTATAGAAACATTCCCAAAAGAAGTACCAGAAGACATGCCAGATCTTGTTTTACAGATTGGTTCAGGCCTTTATGGAGTACGTGATAAAGAGGGAGAATTTGATCCCGATAGATACGCTAAGGCTATGCGTTTTTGTAAGATGACTGAGATTAAAATTGCCCAAGGTGCTAAACAAACTGGTGGTAAAATTATGGGGTCTAAGGTAAGCGCAGATATTGCGTACTACCGTGGTGTAGAACAAGGTAAAGACCTTATATCTCCGAACCGTTTTCCTTATGCTAATACCCCTGATGAACTTTATGATTTCATCTCTAAGTGTCAAGAAATTTCAGGTAAACCCGTAGGAATGAAAATTGTTGTTTCAGACGCTAAACAAATCGAAGAGATGGCAGAAGCCTTTGCTCAACGTAAAAAAGACGGAAAAACACTTCCTGATTATATGGCTCTTGATAGTGGTGAAGGTGGCTCAGCTACCGCACCTCTTGAACTTATGGAGGGCATAGGTCTTACGACAAACAATGCCCTTTATGTAGTCGATACCATGCTGCGTAAACATGGAGTTAGAGAAGATATCAAACTTATCTCATCGGGTAAAATTCTAACCCCTGATGACGCCGTTATCTCTTTATCCTTAGGTGCTGACGCAGTAGCCATTGCAAGAGGGTTTATGATGAGTGGTGGCTGTATCCGTGCGCGTGTATGTAATGGTGCAGGAGGACATATATGTCCAGTAGGTCTTGCAACCCAAGATCCTAGACGTCGTGGCTCGTACCTTGTTGTTAGAAAATCTAATGAAATTGCTAATTATCATAATAATCTTAAAAAAGGCATCAAGACTATGCTCAGTGTTATGGGTTTAAAAAAGGTCAATATGCTTAATAAAAACTTTCTCTCGTATAAAAACAATAACGGGGAAATATTTTTTGATATTGACAAATACTTTCACCATAAACTACATATTTAGGACTTTATGAATAATTACGGAATTAATATCTGGGCAGATGATAACTTTATCATTGAAGATGCCCAAGTCAAACTCAATTATCTTAGTAAACCTTCTTTACTTGACATAACAAAAGAGGTTCGTTCTTCTGGTCTTAAAGGCCCATTAATTCTAAGGTTTCCCCATCTTATTGAAAAACAAATTAAAACCCTATTTTCAAGCTTTAAACGCTCTATCAAAGAAACATCTTACAAGGGTTCGTTTTTTGCTGTTTTCCCTTTAAAGGTTAATCAATTCCCTGAACTTATAAATTCTATTATCACACATGGAAAAGCCTTTAATTATGGTCTAGAAGCAGGTTCTAAGGCGGAACTAATTTTAGCCATGGCGAGAACGTCTAAAGATGCGCCTATAACAGTTAATGGCTTTAAAGACCAAGAAATGATTAGCCTTGGCTTTATGGCCGCGCAAATGGGCCATAATATCACCCTGACTATTGAAGGTTTAGCTGAATTAGAAACCATTATAAAAGTCTCTAAGTCGTGTAAGCTAAAAATACCTTCTATTGGAATTCGTCTTCGTCTTCATAGTACCGGTTCTGGGGTATGGGCTAAAAGTGGAGGAGCCGATTCTAAGTTTGGTCTTTCTGCTACAGAGCTTTTAGAAGCTATTAATCTTTTAAAAGAAAACGATATGCTTGAGCATTTTCATATGGTTCATTTTCATATTGGATCACAGATGGAAGACATCACACCCTTAAAAAGAGCGCTAAGAGAGGCTGGAAATATATATGCTGAACTTAAGAAGATGGGATCAACGGGTCTTCGTTCTATAAATATAGGAGGAGGTTTAGCTGTTGAATATGCCCAATACCAAGAAGATAGGCTCAAGACCTATACCTTAGAAGAATTTTCAAATGATGTGGTTTTTCTTTTGGGTGAGATTATGGATAAAAAAGGGGTCGAACATCCCGATATTTTTACAGAATCTGGACGTTTTATAGTTGCCTCACATGCGGTCTTAATCACCCCTGTATTAGAGTTGTTTTCTCAAGACCATCAAGAAAAATCTTTACGTATCAAAGACAAGAATCCTCCTCTTGTTGATGAGCTTATAGACTTAAACAAGACGCTAAATGCTAAACATTCTATTGAGTATTTACATGATGCACTCGATCATATGGAATCCTTATTTACTCTTTTTAATTTAGGATATATTGATTTACAAGACCGTTCTAATGCTGAAATTTTAGTACATGTAATTATTAAGAAAGCCCTCTTACTTCATAAAAATAATCAAAACAATGAACTCCAAAAACTTCAAGCGGCCTTGCAAGAACGATATTTGATTAATGCTTCTATTTTTCAAAGTCTTCCTGATTATTGGGGGATTAATCAACATTTTCCAACTATCCCGCTTCATAAGTTAGACCAACCTGCTTTACTTCCAGCTTCTTTATGGGATATCACTTGTGATAGTGATGGAGAAATAGGCTTTTCATCAAAATCACCCTTGTACTTGCATGATGTTAATTTAGATGAAGAAGAATATTTTCTTGGTTTTTTTAATGTAGGTGCGTATCAAGAGACCTTAGGTATGAGTCATAATCTTTTTGCTCATCCAAGTGAATGCACCATTGAAATACATCAAAATGGATATAAAATAAAGAATATAAATGAATCACAAAGTTTATTAAAAATAATGTCGGGACTAGGGTATGATGAAAATCAAATCTTAATCCAACTAAAAAATTCTTTAGCGCGTAGTAGTTTTATCACAGAAGAAGAAAAATCTGATACACTTCAAAAGTTAGAACTTTATTTATATCAAAATACATATCTAAGAACAACAAACTAGGATTTTTTTTGGGACTTTTTTCACAAATACGCGAAGACTTTAGAAATGTTTATAATAATGACCCTGCTATTCAATCAAGAGTAGAGCTTATTTTCAACTATCCAGGAGTGTGGGCAATTGCTACGCATCGTGTTGCTAATAGGCTATATAGAGCTAAATGGAAACGTTTAGCACGTGTTATTATGGGTATTAGTCAAATCGTTACTAATATAGACATTCATCCAGCGGCTACTATTGGCTGTCGAGTTTTTATTGACCATGGAATGGGTGTGGTTATTGGTGAGACAACTATTATTGAAGATGACGTGCTTATTTATCAAGGCGTTACTCTTGGTGGGGTTAACCTTTCTACAGGAAAACGTCATCCTACTATAAAAAAAGGCGCTGTTATAGGCGCTGGAGCTAAGGTCCTTGGAAATATCACCATTGGTGAGAACTCTAAGGTAGGGGCTAATTCTGTGGTGGTTAAAGAAGTACCTGATCGTTCCA
>NZ_JAEMVE010000229.1 GCF_029216045.1 Sulfurimonas sp. MAG313
AGTTTACGAATAGATTTTTGAATAGTTGGGAAGTTAGTAAGCATACCACCTAACCATCTAGTATCAACATAAGGCATACCACAACGGATAGCTTGTTCTTTAACAGCGTTACGAGCTTGTTTTTTAGTACCTACGAAGATAATTGTTTTACCCTCAGCAGATTTTTCAACAACAATTTGATACGTTGCACGGAAAAAACGTAAAGTTTTTTGTAAATCAATAATATAAATGTTCTTTCTAACACCAAAAATGTATTTCTTCATTTTCGGATTCCAACGACGTGTTTGGTGACCAAAGTGTACACCACATTCTAATAAATCTTTCATGCTTACCATAGTAAGTTCCTTGTGTGCCTAGCTTAAGCTGGCATTATAAATTTTTTGGTTTAGCCTCAGTGTCCATTAACGAGTCACAGTATAAACCGTGGTCGCAACCAATTCAAGAATTGACACTTGCATCTTTGTTTTTCACTATTTCCAGTGAATCAAGCGCGTAATTATAGTTAAATCATCATTTAATTTTGCTTAAAAGTTGTGTTTAAATTTTAGTAAGGAAAAGGTAAGCCTAAAGAGTCAAATTTTCGACTTGTCTTACTGCTTAGTAATTAAAACTACATATGAACAACAGTTTAGTTTAATTTTTTGTTTCTTTTCTTCTCTTATTTACCTACTTGTCTTATAGATTTATCCTTATAGTTATGTATTTAATATTTTCTCAGGTAGTATTAGAAGAATTATTTGAATTTTTAATATTAGTTGGGAGACTAGAAGATTCAAAACTAGGAGAGTAAATGAACAAGCCATTATTAGGGTCAATTGTATTAGCAACCTTGTTATTAGGAGATGCTAGCGCTTCAACCATCTATGAGCGTTTTGAAGCTATGGAAAAAGAGATGAAGGGACTTCAAAATGAAGTAACGGATCTTAAAGCTAAACAACTTGAGGCAGAAGAAGCCGCAGCTGAGGCGGAGGAAGAAGAGCCCGAAGAGGATGAAGACTCTGATTCGGATGAAGACGGAGATGATGAGGACGACGGGGAAGAAGAAGAAGACATTAATGAAATCATTGAAGAGATGCAAGAAGAGATTACAGATCTTACGAAAGCAACCTCAGGAAATCACATTAAACTAAGTCTTGATTTTAGAACTTCATATGATAATGTACGTTATAAAATGGCAGGAACAGGCGTAGTACGATATTCTGCACCAAACCCAAATACTGGATTGGCCTCACCTGTTATAGATTATGCTGTCGGAAGACCTGTAATAGATCAAGTGAGCAAAAATCAAAAAAACAATAGCCTCTTTTCCAATAGACTTTGGTTAAATATGAACTGGGCTGCTAATAAGAACATCAGTTTCACGGGACAACTGGCTTACAATAAAACCTATGGTGGACGTTTTAATAACACTGGAATGGGTTCTGGCTTTGAAGATTTCGATTGGTTTGTAAATGAAAATGCTAACGGAGATGGAAATGTTCGTGTTAAATCAGCATACTGGTTTTACAGAAATACAACTTTCTTAGGTACAGATATTCCTTGGACATTTTCTTTAGGTCGTAGACCTTCAACAAATGGTCACCTTATTAATCTTCGTGATGATGATCCAGCTGCCTCCCCTTCCGGACATTCAATAAATGTTGAATTTGATGGTCTTAGCTCAAAGTTTTCTTTTGAAAAACTAACAGGTATAGAGGGTATGTATGTTAAGCTTTGTGCAGGGCAAGGCGCAACCTCAGCTTCTGAAAAATTCAGTGCAGCTCCTTATAGTAATAATACTGGAAATACAGGAGTCGATGATGTCATATTAGCTGGTTTAATTTTTGTTCCATACGACGATGGCCAATATGCAATTGGAACACAATTTTATGGAGCGACTAACCTACCTGGACAAAATGTTGATTTTAATCCTACGAGTCCTACCCGTGGTTCTATCACTGGACTTACCCAAGCAGGTGACTTATATTCTGGTTCTGTCTACTTTATGATGAATGGTATAGGCGATGAATTATCAGACTTTTTAGATGACACTACCTTCTTTGTATCAGGATCTATGTCACGAACCAATCCAGATAATAGACTCGATAACTTTGGACAACAACAAGCTATGCTTGGTTCAACGGATATGCAAAATGGTTATTCTTACTGGGTTGGCTTAAATATGCCTTCTTTAATTTCAGAAGATGGACGTTTTGGTTTAGAGTTCAATCATGGTTCAAAATATTGGAGACCAATTACTTATGGTGAAGACACTATGATTGGATCTAAAGTAGCTGCGCGTGGTAATGCTTATGAAATGTATTTTACCGAACCTTTAGTAGATGATGTTTTAAGCTTACAAATCCGTTATACTTATATAGATTATGACTATTCTGGTTCAAATGGTTTCTTTGGAAATGCTTCAGGAACACCATATTCAATTGATGATTTACAGTCTAATCCATTCCTATCTGGTGTTGCTGGTAATGTTGTTGATGTAGCTCAAGACTTACGTATCTATCTAAGGTATCGTTATTAAGAAAGCTTTCGCTTAGGCGAAGTGTTTTCACCCTTCTTTTTTAAAGATCATCCAAAGTATAAAACCTTACCTCGTGTTTCTTATCTTCTTCAAGTACTACAAAAGAAAGCATATAATTGTCAAAACTATAACTTGAGTGTACATATTTTTGTATAGACTTCATTTCAATTTGATTAATAGACAGGCTCAAACCCTTACCAACTGCCTTAACATATGCCTCTTTAAGAGTCCAATACCTAAAAAAATCTTTGTTTTTAAAACCTTTTTTTTCTTTCACACTGAGCACAAGGTCTAAGATACTCTCATCTAAGTCCATATCCTTATCCTCTTCAACATCAATACCACATTCACAGTCTTTAGAACAAATTATGTAGGCCCTAGAATCACTATGAGAGAGATTAAAATAAAGCTTACATTCGTGTATAGAAGACAGACTAGGTTTGCCAAAGGCATTAAAAGAAAATTCCCAAGCCTCTTCTTTAATATCAGGGAAATAATTACTTAAGACCTCTCGTAAAAAAGTATGGGAGAGTATATACCTTTGTCTATCTATCTCTTTATAAAAACGCTCTGCCTTTTGCTTTTCTTGCGTATTAAGCGTTTTAATAGAGGCTTTTTCTACGTTATCAAAAGGAAAATACCATATATCTATTGGGTTCATTTATTTGTTAAAAGACTTTCATTGAGTTGGATATCTGTTAAAATATTGCCTGTACTCGAATTAAAATACTTTCTTATTAGCCTCTTATTTATTTCAGGAAAGTGTATACCTAGTTCCCTTAAAGTACCCAATGTTTCTTCCATTAAAATCTTATTTCTAGTCTTTGCTGCCTCATATTCTAAGGCCTTAAAGGCTTCTTCATTAAAATCAATATATTTTGTAAAAAAGGTGGAAATACTAAGATATTCTTGTGTTTCATTATAGGCTTTAAGTCTTTGTGTAAAGGTATATAAAGAGACCTTTTCAAGAGTATTTTCAGAGCTATTATACATTTGTAACAAGGCATCTAAACCCAAAGACGAACTATTCGTTAAATGGTACACCTTGTTGGTATGAGATGAGTTCGCTAAGCTAAAGATAGAATCTACTACAAAGTCCACAGGAGCAATGGGGATATCAAAACCTTTAACATCAAACATACACGAAAGCTTCATCCCCGCCTCTAATAACTGCTGGAACCATTGGGTTTCATCATTTTTACCAATAATTTTATCTCCGGTGATAAGACCTAAACGATAGATATTAAGATTAAAGCCTCTTTCTTGCGCTAAGAAACAAATTTCTTCGGCTACATATTTACTAGCAGAATACCCACTTGACTTAAAATGTTTTTGTTCATGAAGAGAAGTATGCTCATCAAATTTTTTGTCTCCATGTTCATTAAACACCCCAATAGTAGAAATATACTCAATTTTTTTATCTCTGTTATGACTTGCAAAATACAAGATCTCTTTTAAACCCTCAACATTAACCTTCTTTAAAAATTCAAAACTTGCGAGGTGATTCATATACGTAGCACAATGATATACCTGAGAAATATTATGACTTAAAGACGCATACACGGTATCATTTAAACCAAATTTTTCCTCAGCTAAATCACCTAAGACGACAGCAATACGCTCTTTAAATGATTCTTCCCATAAATTATAATCACATAAAGATCTTTTAATACGCTCAAAGCCACTTTCTTCATTTGAAGCACGCACTAAACAATATATTTTTGCCTCTGTACGATTTAATATCTCATGTAAAAGATATCTACCTACAAAACCCGTAGCTCCTGTTAGTAAAATATCACAATGCTCAAAGGTCTCATTTTCACTATGAAGTACTTGCATATCATCTTCAATATATGCTTCAAGATTCAGATCAACGAGTTCGCCTGCCTTGTCACTTTGAAGGTAAGCAGAAAGTTCTGCTACATTTTGTGCTTGGAATATATCTTTAACATCCATGGCTATACCTGAGGCTTTTACAAGGCTTACGAGCTGTACGGTTAAAATTGAATTCCCCCCAAGCTCAAAAAAGTTATGATAAATCCCCACTCTATCCACATTTAGAACCTTCTCAAAGGCCTTTACTAAAATCGCTTCTTTTTCATCTCTTGGTGCTACATATTCCTGGGTGCTTTGATTTGCGTCTTCAAGCTTTAAGAGTGCTTTTTTATCTATCTTTCCATTAGGCGTTAAAGGAAAAGACTCTATCATCTTGATACGTGAAGGAATCATATACGCCGGAAGATAACGCTCAAGTTTTTCTTTAATATCATCTATTAAAAACATATTAGACAAAGAAGAGTTATTGGTAAGTTTATGCGAATATTCACTCACGGCTTGATAACTATAAAACGATATCTCTTTGTCTGTTTTATTTATAAGAACATCAAAATATTTATTATTTTCTGATGGAGATATTTCAAAATCGAAGGAGTCTTTTTGTAAACTTTTATACAGTTCATTAACATACAGTGCGTCATCTCTTTTTTCTTCTCGACTTTGCCTTAAATCAGAAATACTTTTTTCTTGAATCAGCTTTTTGTTAGGTATATTAGAAATTTTTACTACTACATCATTAGAAGTGTTAATATAATCTTTTATAGAAGAAAGCGTATCCCCTAGTCCAAATTCATAATGATTTAATATCACCTCTCTACTGTTAATCTCAATATTTTCTTTGTCAATATCTAAGATAACATCAAATCTAAAATTATTCATCTCATTATCATCTAACTCATGTTTAAGATGGATTTTTATATCTTTAATAGCCTTGAACTTATCCTTTAGTAAAACAAAATAACTAGGGTCAACAAAGAGTTCTTCTTCACTAATCTTTTTCATATCAATCATCTCTATAAGTTCTTGTGTACTTAAAGTCTTTGTCTCATTATATTGGATTAATGAATAATAAAAAGCTTCTTGTAATCTAAGGTTTAAAACATCTCCAATAATCACTTTACCTTGCTTAAAACTAAGTGCTTCTATAGACCTCTTAATCACCTCATCTAGATAATGGGCATTAGGAAAATATTGAATCACAGAATTTATAAGAACGGTATCGACTTTAGTTCCCTTAGGAATTACAAAATTATCTGCTGTAGCGCAGTCTAAAGAGATATTTTTCATTTCTCTTTTTTGAAGTGACTTTTCTAGTTTTAAAATCGTATTTTTTGAAATATCTATGCCATGATAATGATGTATATTTTCATGCAATTTATATAAGATAAGACCTGAACCACATCCAATTTCAAAGATATATTTGCCCCCAGTTGATTGAACTAAGTCCGCTGTTGCTTGTACCCAGCCTTGCATCTGCTCATTAGGTATATCTTCTCCCGTATAAGAACTTTTCCAGCCTGTTATATTAAACTCATCTTCATCATCATCTAAAATCTCTTCATATTTTGCGTCAAAGATATTTTCCCACATATCAGTGACCTCATGATTCACCTCATCGACATCAGCGTCACAACCGGCTTCTTTTTCACAAAACAAATGGATGCTTGAATTATGCTCTTTTGATACAAGGGCTAAGGAACTTTGAATTCCAGGGATTTGATTTACAAGAGATTCTATCTCTCCTAGTTCTATTCTAAAACCTCTGACCTTCACTTGTTCATCAATTCTTCCAAGGTATTGTATATTTCCATCCGGTAAATAGCGTACTAAATCTCCTGTCTTATACATCTTCGAGTTTGTCTCAAAAGGATTATTAATATATTTTTCATCACTCAGGGTTTGTTGATTTAAATACCCTCTAGCCAGGCCATCACCTGAAATATGAAGTTCCCCACTTACTCCCTTTGGCACCAGACTAAGTTGTTTATCTAAAATATAAAGTCGCGTGTTATTAATAGGCTTACCAATAGGAATAATCCCATGCTCATAATATTCTTTTTTAATAGAACCTTGCGTGATTTCTGCAAAACTTGACCAGACCGTAGCCTCAGTTGGACCATATTCATTAAAAAGTCGTACTGCAGGTAAGTGTTTGTGACTTAATTCAATTAAAAGCTTATCAACACTCTCTCCACCAACACTCACACTCTGCAAACTATCAAGTCTATCAATACATTCGGGTGCTTGTAAAAGAGCTTGATACACCGTAGAAACACAAAGCGTTCTATTGACCTTATGTTTTTGAATCTTATTAGCAATGGCAAAAATATCATTTTGATCTTGGCTTGATAAAATAACGAGTGTACCGGAGAATATAAGACTCTCCCAAATGGCAGCTACTGAAGCGTCAAAGGCATACGAAGGGATAAGCAAGGTTGTATTTTTCATATCTTGAACATAGACCTCTTCTCGCGCAAGTGTTGAATTAACTAAGGCCTTATGCTCAACCATAACTCCCTTCGGTCTTCCTGTAGAACCTGATGTATAAATCACATAAGCTAAATCTTGTGAACTCATATCTAAGCCTAAATTTTCACCACTTAATGCTTCTAAATCAAGAGCATCAACACAGATTTTTTCTTTAATATTTGGCATATTAGAAGAAATCACATCTTGGGTAAGAAGAATCTGAGCATGAGCATCTTCTAAGATATATTCTATTCTTTCTTTCGGATACAAGGGGTCAATAGGCACATAAGCACAGCCCGATTTCAACACCGCTAAGATAGACACCATCATGTCTAAAGACCGCTCTAAACATAAGGCAACTAAGGTGTTTTCTTTTAGACCACAAGCCCTTAAATGAAAGGCTAAACGATTTGCCTTTTCATTTAAGTCCTTATAACTTAGCCCTTCATCTTCATAAACAAGAGCCATAGCATCTGGCGTCTTTTCTACTTGTAACTCAAAAAGTTCATGAATAAGACTCTTTGACTCATAGGCAAAAGAACTCTGATTAAAGTGCACAATTTGTTCTTCTTTAGCCGCTAAGTCTAATAAAGGATAATGTGAAACCTTTTCCTTAGGATTGTCTACAATCGCAGCTAAAAGTGTTTGAAAACTGTATATCATTTCATGAATATACGACTCACTAAAAAGATCCGTAGCATATTGAATCGACGCAAAAAGTTTCTCTTCATCTTCATGCATACTTAGGGCTAAATCAAATTTGGAAGTAGCATTATCAACTTCTTTTAAATCGATTTTTAAATGCTCAAGATTAAAGTGAGACTTTTCATTGTTTTGTAAGATAAAAAGTACTTGGATCAAAGGGGTATGAGAGCTCACTCTTTCAATGCCAAGAGCATCCACCACTCTTTCAAAAGGAGCGTCTTGCTGATCATAAGAGTTTAATGTTCTTCTCTTAACCTGCTGTAAAAGTTCTATAAAATTTGGAGATTCACTGTAATCTTGTCGCATCACTAAGGTATTAACAAAAAATCCGATTAATGCTTCTATATCCGAACGGTTTCGATTAGCTATGGGTGAGCCGATTACAATATCATCTTGTCCTGAATACCTATGCATTAAGACACTAAAGGCCGCCAAAAGACTCATATATAATGTATTGCCTTGTTCTTTGTTAAGGGTTTTGAGTTTATTGAGTACCTTAGCATCGATTTCAAAGCTTATATTGTTTCCCTTATGGCTTTGAATACTAGGTCTTGGATACGAACTTGGCAACTCTAAATGCGCCACGTCTTTTAATTCATTTTTCCAAAAGCTGAGCTTTTCTTCAAGTACTGGACCTTGTAAATACTCTTTTTGCCAGGCAGCAAAATCACGGTACTGAATTTTAAGATCAGGTAGAGGATTTTTTTGCTTATTATCATAGGCATTATAAATACTAACAAATTCTTTGACTAAAACACCAATAGACCATCCATCTGAAATAATATGATGCATATTAATTAAAAGTTTTGCGTTGCCTTCATTTATAATAAAAAGATGCGCTCTAAAAAGCAAGTCTGAGCTAAGCTCAAATGGCTTTTGTAAGGCGTCTTGAATATGTGCATCAAGGTCTTCTTGTGTCGAGTTACGCTGAGTCAAACTAAAATCGACCTCTTCGTTCACTTCTTGAATTATAACATTGTCTTTTTTTATAAAGTTAGTTCGTATCGCCTCATGCCTTTTAATAACGGTTTTCAAAGCATCTTCTAAGGCTGTAATATTTATCTTGCCCTCTAAATTTAAGATACCTGGCACATGATAGTTATTTCCCGGTTCTTCTAAATGATCTAAGAACCATAAACGCTCTTGGGCATAAGAAAGACTCGCTTCTTCTTGTGAAATCGCCTGTATTTTTTTAAAACTATGGGCTTTATCATTATCAAGTTTGTCTATCACTAGTTCTATTAATTCTTGCATAGACTCGAGTCGAAACAAGGTGTCAAGACTTAAATCTAGCAAATAATAGTCTTGAAGATGAGATAAAAAACGTGTCATAGCTAAAGAGTCTAAACCGTTTTCAAGTAAGCTCACTCGTGTATTTATACTGTCGATACGTCCCTTGGTTATCTTCGCGGCGGCTGTTTTTAAAGATTGACTTAAATAAGCATGCTTATCTCTCATTAAAAGATTTTTATAGCTATCTTCACTAAATACTAAGGCGTGTTCATCTTCTTTTTGAGATTTTTCTTCACTTAGTTTAATAATGCTTTTTAAAGTCTGTGTTTCATAAGCTTTTTTATTAGCCTGTCTTTGAATCTTACCACTAGATGTTTTAAGAAGTTGCCCGGGTTTTAATAAGACAATATCATAAACCTGAACTTCAAGTTCTAGGGCCACTTTTTGCTTAATCAGACGAAAAAGCTCTTGCATATCGGCCTTACGAAGATAAGTTCTTTTTATCTCTTGAGCAATCACAAGTTTTTCTTCATTATCTATAGAAACACTAAATGCCGCGCACGATCCACCCATCAAAGCTTCATGCACATTAAAAGAAAGTTCTTCTATATCTTGTGGGTAAAAATTTCTTCCTCTTATGATTAAAAGATCTTTTTCACGTCCACAAATATATAATTCATTATCATGGTAAAATCCTAAATCCCCTGTACGTAAATACGGGCCTTTTTTATCATCAGTATAAGCCTTAAAGGTTTCTTCTGTTTTCAGAGGATTTTTCCAATATCCCTTAGCAACACTCCTTCCTTTTACCCATACCTCAGCAACTTCACCATCATTAACCTTGCATTGTGTAGAAGGATTCACTAAGATAAGTTCATGATCCAGCCATGAAAACCCACTTGATACCATCTCTTGAGAATATTCTTTATTCTCATCTTTAACTACCTTACCCACTTGCAATTGTTTTTTATTTATCCTAAGGTGATGTGCCTCTTTTTTACTTTCTCCCCCAGCAATAATAAGGGTTGTTTCCGCCATTCCATAACAAGGATAATGGCTAGAATGCTCAAAGCCACAGTTCTTAAATTTTTCAGAAAATCTCTTCAATGTGCTTGCTTGAACAGGTTCTGCTCCATTAAAAGCAAGTTTCCATGAACTTAAATCTAATCCAATAAGCTGTTCATCTTTAATCGTGTCCACACATAAGTCAAAGGCAAAGTTAGGCCCACCACTTGTTGTACCCTTGTATTTACTAATAGCTTCTAACCAGCGAATCGGCTTTTGTAAAAAATAAGCAGGCGCCATAAGCGTCACTTCAAAACCACCATAAAGAGGCTGTAAGACCCCTCCAATAAGTCCCATATCATGAAAGTGAGGAAGCCATGAAACCCCGACTCTGTTTGTAGAAGATGAAAATGATTGATATATTGATTCCATATTACTCATAATATTTTTATGCGTAATCATAACACCCTTAGGCTCGCCTGTAGAACCTGAAGTGTATTGTAAAAAGGCAATATCATCATCTTGTATATCTGTATCTATATCTTCACAAAAGTTCATATCAAAGTCATCCGTTACAAACCAAGGTAAAGAAGCAAGACTTTCATCATTTTCAAAGAGAGGTTTACTTATCAGCGCACTCCTTTTTACCGTCATTATAATAGCCGCATCCGCATCACTAACAATAGATTTTAAGCGACTTAATTTTTGATTTTTTCGTGGGGGATAGGCGGGTACTGCTACAAGACCTGCATATAAACAGCCTAGAAAAGCTGTAATAAATTCTAATCCAGAAGGATAAAGCATCAATGCTCTATCGCCTTTTGTACAAGTTTTTAAAAGGTTATGGGCAATAGCCTTGGCTTCTTCATTAACCTGAGCAAAGCTTAAGCACAAAGGCTCTTTTAATTCATCTTCTATATATCTATATAACAGTTCATCTTTTTTTATATTGCAATGATGTCTTAATACATCAATTAGATTAGTAAAATCGTTCATGTTTTCCCTATTAACGTGACTAAAAGAGTTCGTTAAAATACCCTACGTATACTAAACTCTCAACAAATAATTTTAATTATTTTTTTTAATTATTTATTATGTTAAAGAAGTATAGTGTTAAATTATTACAATTGGGTTTATTTAGCGAAAAAACATTATTGAATGATGATATTGTGAACTTTAGAAGCTTATCCTTGCAAATCCTTCAACTTTTCTTGAACCTTAGCTACATGTTCTTTGACACGAACATTATTCCATATCTCTTGAATAACACCTTCTGGGTCAATTATAAGAGTCGTTCTAACTATGCCCATGTACTCTTTTCCATAGTTTTTCTTCATCTTCCACACACCAAATTCTTGCATCATCTCAGTACTAACATCTGCCAAAAGTGTTATTCCTAAAGAATGTTTTTCAATAAAGTTTCTATGCTTCTTTGTTGTGTCTGCGCTAACGCCTAAGATGATGGCATTTAAGTTCTCAAACTGAGGTTCTGCTTCAGTAAACTCACATGCCTCTGTTGTACATCCCGGGGTATTATCTCTTGGATAAAAATATAAAACTATCCACTTGCCTTTTAAGTCTCTTGAACAGATTTCTACATCATCTTGATTTGGCAGACAGTATTCTGGTGCCTTTTTTCCTATTTCTAACATATTTATAATTCCTTGTGTTTAATTAGCTGTGCTGTTAAGCTTAACTGGGGACACAGCTCTACTTTTTTCCACATTTAGTGGAAGAAAAGTCGAGCAATGTCCCCGTGAGTAAGTTCATTACCTTACATGTTTAGTAGCTTAATTTACGCACTGTTCTTTTTTATAGGTCTAATTCACTTATTATTTTTGTATTTGGATACTTTTCTTTTAATCTTGCGGCGGCTATGCCATCAGCATATTTTAAAATACTTCTATCTTCATTTAAAATGGGAGTCGTCCCTAAACCACACGAGGGTGATTTTGATTTTAAGACTATCATATCTAGGTTAGGATGACTTTTAACCGCTAGGTCTACCTGCTCTATTATTAAACCTGTTACATCTTTTTGTGTTTCATCACTTATAAGTTTATATTGCTTATCTATAAGTACAATAGAAATTCGTTCTCTGGGTGTTCCTAAGACGGGTGCTTCTGGGCAAAAAGGAATGATTACGTCATTTTCAAAGGTATCTAAGATACTTTGATTTGTTTTTGTAGCGCCATCATATCGACAATTTTCACCAAGTAAACATGCTGAAATAAGTATTTTTCTTTTCATATATAAATGAGTCCTATGAGCAAAATTATAGCATTATTACTAATTCAAAAGAAAATGATTCATAAAATGATTAAAATAAATAATTTTTAATTATATTTAATTTCTATTCGGCTAAACTTCCAAAAATAAAAGGATTTTAGATGTTAAAGAAAATCATAATTACTGGCCTAGGCTTGAGCGCCCTTATTGTAGCACTCCCACTGATAGGAAACACCACTTTAAAAACGAGTATTGACAAGCGACTTAAGGCAGTTGAGGCGGCTGGGATAAGTATTAAAAAAAACGATTCAAAGAGTAACTACTTTAATACAAACATTCATTATGATTTTACTGTTTCAGATAAAGATAAACTGCATAAATATTTATCTGATTTATCTCAACAACAAATTCCTCCTTATCTTTCCGCAGTTTTAGATGGTTCTACTATCTCTTCAGATATAAGCTACTTTAACATACCCCTTGTTTCAAATATAGATATTGATATATATCCCGCTGAACTTTCAAAAGATTCATACAAAGACTTAGCCAAAAATGACGAGGTATTGGCTAAACAATTAAGTAAACTCATTAAGAACAAAGCACTTTTATACCATATAAGCTATGGTGTTGGAACACAAGAATTTAGTGGATATTTAAAAAATATAAATGAAACTATTAAAATGAAAAATGGTACGAATATAAACTTTGTTATTGCCGATGCAAGCTTTAGTG
>NZ_JAEMVE010000230.1 GCF_029216045.1 Sulfurimonas sp. MAG313
ATAAATGAGTAAAGAAAAATTATTAAAAGAGATAGTAGAATTATTAAATGAATACGGTTCAAATTCGAGTATTAATCCAAGTGTATTGGAATTTTTAGAAGAGACAGATTTAGTAGAGATTAAAAAGTCTCTTCTTGAGAGCAAAAAACATCATTTAGACGATAGGCAATGGTTAGAGAGTTTTAAAAAAGAACTTTAAGAAAAATACTTGTTATATATGCTGCTTAATATTTTTTACCCTTCTTTAAGCAATAACAAAATATAATTGCAACACTTTATCACAATGTTCTTTTTTGCTTAAGCTAACGTTAACGACAAAAACTAACATTATATGTTTAATTACGTATATAGTGAACAATGTATAATAATAATTAATAAAACACAGGAGATTGTATGGCAAATGTTGATTTAGTCCAACTGACAGAACAAACAAAAAAATTAACGGCAATGGTAGTTGAAGATGAGGGTGTAGCAAACGAGCTTTTAAGTTCAACCTTTAAAAACTTTTTTTCGGATGTATCTTCTGCCTTTAACGGTAAAGAAGCAATTGAAATATTTGAGCGCCTTAAGCCAGATATCATTTTTGTAGATATTGTTATGCCTGAAATGGATGGTATTGAGTTATCTCGTAAACTACGTGAAATGAATCCTAACCAAATCATCATCGTTATTTCTGCTTCTAATGATATTCAAAAAATCTCTGAATCAATTGAAATTGGGGTTAACAGCTTTATTCAAAAACCAATTGATACTAAAAAGATTATTGAATTATTAAGCAATGTTACAGCGCTTATTAGTAAGAAGAAAAAGATAGAAACTAAAACGTTTTCAATTTCACTTCCATTAAACTTGTACGAACTAGTTGATGAAAATGCTAAAACAGAAAGTATTTCTAAAAATGCCGTTATTATACGCGCGCTTCGTTCTTTCTACGACCAATAATATAAACTAGGGCTTTGCCCTACTTTCTTTATTCCCTTAAACCCTTACTTTTCTAGTGGTAAACTAATAATAAACTCAGCCCCATTTTTGATATTTTTTACATTTAAAGAACCACACATAGAGTTTTCAATAATTTGTTTAGACATATAAAGACCTAAACCTGTACCTTGCGTTTGATTTTTTGTAGTGAAATATGGATCAAATATCTTTTGAATCACATCTTTTGAAATACCTCCCCCATCATCTCTTATAGAAACTAAAGCCTGATTTTTTTCTTGAGAAATCTTTATAACAATCATATTGTTAGAACTAGGATTACTTTCAATGGCTTCTTGAGCATTATTTAAGATATTAATGATAACTTGTTTAAATTCATTTAAGCCCCCTTTGACAATACTGTCATGCACCACCTTGATTTCACATTCAATATGATGATAATTAAGGTTTGTTCCTATAAGACTGTGTACTGAATCAACTACTTCTTTGACACTAAATGGTAATTCTTCAGATCCATGTTGGAAAAAGTTTCTAAAGTCATCTATGGTTTGTGACATGTATTGAAGTAAGTTATTTGACTTTTCGTAAGAGTCTTCTACTTTTTTTGACGTCAAGTTTCCTAATTGATCAGAAATATATAAGTCTTGCATAACTAATGCCATTATATTTAAAGGTTGTCTCCATTGATGCGCAATATTACCAATCATCTCACCCATAGACGCGAGGCGAGATTGCTGATACATCATTTGATCTTTTTCTCTGTTCTTTTGAACCTCTTGTGAAATCTTTGATTCCAAAGAATTGTTAAGCTCTTTTATAGCGTCTTGTTTCTTTCTTAAGTCCCCTTCAATTTTCTTTTGCTTGGAGATATCTGTCATAAAGGCAAAGGTTTGCACCGTACCACTTTCATCGTGCATTGTGGTAGCATTACTAAGTGTTTGTAGTACTGCATTGTTTTTCGTTTTATAAGAAATTTCATAAATTCTACTTGAGGTATCTTTTATTGATTCAACTTGAGCTTGACAAAACTTATGGTCCTCATCAATAATAAAATCTAAGGGCTTTTTTCCTATCATTTCATCTTTTGTGTATCCAAGCATGGCACATAAAGAATAATTTACATCAATAATTTTCAAGTTATCGTCTAGCAACCAAAAACCTTCTGTCGTTGTGTTTATAATACTTGAATAAAGAACTTCACGCTCCTTATCTAATGTAATATCAACAAGGTATCCAATAAGCGCTATAGGCTCAGAATTTTTGTTTCGAACAATCTGTGTGTATTCCGATATCCAAGCCAAACTTCCATCTGTTTTATTAATTCTATATTGTTGGTTTAGCTTGTTGTCTCCTTTTTCAATACTCTCAATTAAGGTGTCTCGCGCACGCTTCATATCATCTTTATAAAATACAGTTTTCATAGCCTCATTATTGTCTATAAAATAAGAGGGTTTATACCCCCATTGCTCAACACTTTGAGTCACATGAGAAACGATCCAGCAATCATCTTTAGGTATTCGCTTGAAAATAACAACAGGACCTGAATGGAAAAAATCAAACTCGGAGGCACTTGTTTGATTATTTGAAAGGTTTGAAAGTTTTGTAAAATTTAGTTTCGTTGATGATTCATTATTTAAAACAACAATTTGAATGTTTATTTCTTGGGATATCGATTCAAGTTTGATTTTGATCTCATTTGAGAGCTTTTGATCTGAAGTGAGTATCTGAACTAAAGACTGAGTGTAAAGGTCGTTTATTTGTATAAAAGAGTGTAGGCTTTTTTCGTCTGTATAGACTAATTCATATTGTTTCATTGAATAATTATAACTAAAAACAATGCCAAGTGAGACCTAAAAAGAAATAAAAATATATAAAGAAAATTTATCAATTATTAAGGATTAAAACATTATAATTTCGCCACAACAAATCAGTTGTAACACTTTTTATTGTGGTCCCATCATCTAATGGTTAGGATTCATGGTTTTCATCCATGCCATAGGAGTTCAAATCTCCTTGGGATCACCAAATCACACCACTTTTTCATTCTAGTCTTCGTTGTCAACATGCTCGAGTAGTAAACTACACTTCATATATTTCCGCCTTGATAGAATTAAAAATTGATGTGATTTCATTAGCAATCTTTCACCCATTTAACCCTTCGTTGTCAACATGCTCCAGTAGTAAACTCACTTCATATGTTTCCGCCTTGATAGAATCAAAAATTGATGTGATTTCATCATAGATTTTTTACTCAGCGTAACGTATACTTTTCAATCTTGTTTTTTTGCTTATTAATAAAAATGAGCCTGTCTTGAAAAGATTATGGCTTTGTTTTCTATGGTTGGATAAAAGATAGTATTTGTATTTAGTTTTACAGGTAAAATTAAAAATGAGAGTTCTTCTTTATCAAACTTAATTTCTATATAACCCAGTATTGCTTGTAGTTGTGAAGGTATATCTTTTTTCTCTAATAAGCTTCGTGATGCAATAGCTTGCATAGGCATAAATTTATAATAGCAGTTTAAATGGGAGGGTTTGTCGTCCATTAGTTTATCATAAGGGTTTATTTTCATATTTACATTTATGGTATGGGGTTGGGATACGGCTTTCAACTCTATATTTCCGTTTTCTAGTCTTTGGATTGAGAGCGTAATCTCTTTTACTTGGTTAATGAAATCAACTTGCGAATGGGTACGTAAGGGTCTCTTAATAGCTAATACACATCTTAAATCTTTTACGGAAGTCCTAAGTGTGTCTATACTAAGATTGGAGTTAACGGAGACATGCAAGTCTCTATTGATTTTTACTTTATTAAGGTCTTTTGAAAACTGTATACTTTTTATACGTTGAACAGCATAAGAGCTTGCAATATTAAAATCAAAGTTTAGCTTTGTTAATAAAATCTCATCATTTATAAATTTTAAAGCATCCTTGTCTTCTTGACACAGTGAAATACGAGCTAGGTTTTCAACCTCACATTGTGTTTTTATTTCAATATTTTCAACCTTGCAACTGTCTTCTTTTTTGTTACATTCATACAGGTTTAAATCTTCTTTTGTCTTGCACGCTTCCAATTCACTTAGGCATCGAACTTTGCCAAAAGGATTATTAATGTCATCACATTGTATACATTCATGAATGCCAAATTTCACCTTGCATTGAAGATGACAAGAGTGCAAAAGCTTTGAGCATTTACTAGTAACACCTTGGCATGAAGGAAGATTATCCTTATCAAAAAAGTATATGCTTTTTTGAAATTTTTGTTCTTCCTTAGGGATGTTTAAAAAAAACTTATTTATGACACGTAAGTCCATTTTTGCCAAGGATTTACTCATTTGTTGTGACAGATAACTTTTACTAAGATAATAAGATGAGTATTTTTGTAAAACTTCTAAACTAACACCCATACTCTCAGTAAGCATTAGATCTATTTCATCATCTAATATACTTTTTAATTCCACTAAATCTATATGTTCTAAGTAGTTATTAAACTCTTTAAATTCACTTGAGCCTAACAGAATAAGACCCTTCTCATTGATATATGAAAAATACGTTTGCATCTTAGTTTGCATATTAATTGCAGAGGCGGTGTGTAGTTTGTAATCGTTAGAGCTAAATATATCTTTTCCATTAATACCTTGTAAGCTATTCATATCCACTTCAAGGCGCAGGGGTAGATTGATAATTTCTATCCTTAGAATATGTAGAAAACTTTGAACGGCACTGGCTATAAGTTCTTTGTTCTCATTATTTTCTTCTAATTTTTGAGATTGATCAATTTTGTCTAAAACAATATCATCAAAACTAGTATTGATGATGAAAGTATTTTTCCCAGCCTTGATTGAATGTTTAGCATTTAAGTGGCCATAAATAATTCTTTTTAAAGAATCAACTTCGAAAGAAAAGTCAACCTTTGAGTAAATCCCACTTCCTTTTAAGATAACATTAATCCGTCCAAAAGAAGCCTTTGAAAATCCAGGTGCATCAAGCTTTATAAAACGTTTAGTAAAGCTTTCAAATTCTTTTTCTATAGTCTTACTAAGGTCTTCTGAATTGAGATAAAGGGCTGCGTCAATATTGTTAATATGCTGTAAGGATTCATAGGTTTCATTAAGAGTCTTTCTTTCATCTAGTTGAGCCTGAGTATAAGAAGCATCTGCTTGAACACCTAGCTTTGGTGTACAAGCAGACAATATAAATAAAAGAATAAAGAGAGAAGATTTAAGAAATAAGTTCATGCCTTAATTTATAGTAAACCATATGCACTTTGATTAAAAAACTGCATATCTTTAGTTACACGCGGGTACATTGCCGCTGTCTTTTGCATATTCAACCATAAAGTCTTTTAGGTGACGGGCGCGTTTACGATATTTTTTACTATCAAAGTATTTCCAAGATTTCTTGGCCTTGTTCTTTTCCAAATGAAGGTTAGCAAGTTTAATACCCTTGTTTTTTCTATTTAAAAGCTTCTTCCACTCTCTCATACGTTTACTAGCAGCAACCTTTTGTCCACCGCCATGGCACTTTCGACACTTCTTTACATAAACCTTTTGGCCCTTATATACAGCAGCTTCTAAGGCTGGTAAAAAGAGTAAAGAAAACACAAACATTAAAAGAACAGAAAACTTCATAAACACACTCCCATAAGGCAAAAGCCACCTTCTCATGATGGCTTTCTTAATCCAATATAATTAATTATCTCTATTTTAATGTTTAAAGGCTTAAATATGCCCTAGTAGAATAAATGAATACCACTATAAGTAAGAAAAAACCTCTTTACAGGCATATTTGGGTGAAAAGGTTACATGAAATTCTTCATACAAATCACTATATTTTTTTAGTGTATATTGCATAACTGAAACTTATGATATAGATCGTCATTAGGTTCAATTATCCCTCTATCACTTAAAGACTTAAGCACAGAATCTGTACATTCAACATCACCTGGCCATTGTCTAGTAAAGCCATCTATACTGTTTTTATTTGTTCCATTTATTGCGATCATATCCCCATTCATATAAAAATCTCTTTGAGCATCAATATTATTAACTACGCGCCACACTAACATATAAGCATTATCTAGGTCGTTCTTTTCTTCATCAACAAAAACAATAACACGAAGGTTTTTCTGAAGATCTTGAATCATTTCAAAAACTTCTTTTATGGGTTTTGTTTTTTGTACACTTATAACGGCTATAGGATTACGTGTACGTCTCATGTATTGACGCACTCCTCTTATATCCGCATCACACCTTTGTAGTTTTTGAAAGAGTTCTTCATCTTTTAAAAGTTCAGGAGCCTCTATCATAGGTGCACCTGTACAATCTAGTCCAAACTTTCCACCAATAAGTGCTTCAGGACTCGAATGATCTAGCGCGTCTGTAATACCTTCAGTAATGAGAACACGCGAGGTATGAAATCTATTTAATATATGCGTTACTATGGGTTCATAATTACTTAAACGGGGAGCATCTTCTCCTACAAAAATAGCATGTTTAACAAAACTCATCTGTCCTGTTCCCCAAAAAGCATGCATGAACTGTTTGGCATGCCCTTTATATAAGGGTTTCATCTTAGCCAAAATCAAGTTATGAAAAACTCCATTCTCCGGCATATGATAATCAAGTAAATCCGACGCTGTTGTCTTTAATAAAGGCAGAAATATGCGTTCTGTAGCCCAACCCATAAACTTATCTTCTAAGGGAGGCTTTCCAACAACCGTTGCTAGAAACACAGGATCTTTTTTATGCGTGATAGCACTAACCTTCATCACAGGATAAGGCTCTTCAAGGGTATAATACCCCGTATGATCACCAAATGGACCTTCCACTTTTAATGCACTAGGGTCCACCCATCCCTCAATCACATAATCTACATCTTCCGGAATATATAAAGGTGTTGTCAAGGACTTAACTAACCTAGCGGGTTTTTTAGTAATAAGACCATACAAAAGTAGTTCATTTACTCCATAAGGAAGGGGCGCGGTAGCACACCATGTATACAAAGGATTTCCGCCTATAGCGATAGAAACAGGCATCTTTTTACCTTCTCTTTGGTACTGATCAAAAAAATGTGAAGAATCTTTATGAATTTGCCAGTGCATACCAAGGTGTTGGTCATCATACATCTGAAGCCTATACATACCAAGGTTGACAAGTTCACCATCAAGACTTTGCGTGTATACTTGCCCCATAGTAATAAAAGGACCACCATCTTCTTCCCATGTCGTTAAGATAGGAAGCTTAGACAGCTTAGCATCCTCCCCTAAAAATTTCAAGGCTTGACAAGCCCCTTCTTTTTTTAAACGCTTAGGAAAAATATTTTTTAAATTAAACAAATCACCTAACATTGAAAATTTATCTCTCATAGACGAAGGAGGCTTCATATGTAAAAGTGATTCGATCTCTTTTGCAATACCCTCAACATCTCTTCCAAACAGAAGCTGTGTTCGAGAAAATGAGCCAAAAAGATTCATTAAAACAGGTTCATCAAACTTTTTATTTGTTTTTCTATCAACAACATTAGTAAACAAAAGAGCCTTAGACTCTTCTTTTTTTACTTCAATATAAGCAATATGGGGGATTTCTAGGTAGATGTCAAGCTCGTCATGGATTTCACGAAGCTCACCGTGTGAATGTAATAGTTTTATTGTATTGCGCATATAAAGACCTTAGTCCATTTTATCAGCACGAGCCAACAATTCCCTTGCACCCTTGTCTATAACAATTTGAGCTAAGTCTTTTCCTAGTGTTTCATAATCATCATGCGAAGCACTTAAATGTTCGCATAAGACCTCAGAAGCATCAGGTAAGCCAAGAGTACATAAGACATTTATTGTGCCATCACGCATAACCTTTGCATTCACGCCAATGGGTACGTGACAGCCTCCTTCTAAAATATCTACAAAATGACGTTCAACCGTTACTTCCATTTGTGTTTCTTTATGATTTAACTGATGTACTAAATCAAAGATTTCTTTATCATCAATTGTTTGAAGTCCTAAGGCGCCCTGCCCCATAGACGAAACCATTTCATCTTGTTCGATATTATACACATGCTTCACAAGTCCAACAAAGCCCAAGCGGTTAATCCCTGCAGAGGCTAAGATAATAGCGTCAAACTGACCTTCTTTAAGTTTACGAATACGTGTATCTACATTTCCACGTAAGTCTTTAATCTCAAGGTCTGGTCGTATCATCAATAATTGCATTTTTCTACGTAGTGATGACGTTCCCACGCTTGAACCTTTAGGCAGGTCTTTAATCGAAGCATATTTTTCACTTAAAAGTGCATCTCTACAGTCTTCACGCTCCGTGATGGCAGCTAAGGGAAGTTCTTTAGGCATCACCGTTGGAACATCTTTTAGGGAATGAACCGCCATATGAGCTTCGCCTCTTAGCATTGCTTCTTCTAGTTCTTTCAGAAACAAACCCTTTCCCCCTATTTTAGAAAGAGAAACATCTTGGATTTTATCTCCTGAGGTAACAATAATCTTCAAAGATACCTCTAAACCAGGACTCAGTTCTTCTAAACGCGCCTTTATATGTTCAGACTGCCATAATGCTAATTTAGACCCACGTGTTGCAATAACTATTTTTTTCACTTATATTTTCCTATTGTACAATTTTCATTTTTTTGTATAAAACCTTGCTCGGGTCTTTTTTACCATCCACAAAGAAACTTGGTGTTCCTGTAATGAGATGTTCTCTAGCAACCTTTAACTCTTTTTGTAAAGCCTTTTGAATCTGAGGGCTCATAATATCAAATAAACCAATTTTAGTATCTTGATTTTTGTTAAAGGCATCGACTATTTTTATCAAATCAAATTCATGGTAGTCTAAATCAATCTCATAAAGTTCTGGATATATATTTTTCTTTCCCTTCATTCTCGCGGCTATAGAAGCTTGCAATAAAGGCGATGATGCATTGAGCATAGGGAAATAAAAATGATACACAGCAAAGGTATTAGGATATTTACGCATATATTTTATTGCTTCAGGCACAGCTGTTCTACAATAAACACATAAAGGGTCCGCAAAAATAACGATTTTATGCTTAGCATTTTTATTTCCATATATAAGGTGTTCTTCATCATAATAATTGGCATTAAATTCTAAGGCCAATGCAATAGGGTCTTCAAATTCTTCACCCGTATTCATATCAAATAAACGCGTTGACATAATACCATCACCAATGTAAAAGCTCTTGTATACTGTTTTTGTTTTCGTTTTATATTCTATTAAATACGCTGTCCAATTTTTTGGTTTTTGTAGCTTCATTGTTGTAACAATAGAAACATTAATACTTTCTTTATTAAGAGGCAATCCAAGTTCTGACATTATCTTTGAATTTTTAATATTTTCTTTAAAAAAAGAAAGAATTTTCTCATCACTCGCATAAGTAGTTGTAGCTAACAAAAAAACTAGAACAAATGAGCTTAATAAAGAAAGATGCTTCTTATAAAAATTATTTGACAAGTGTTAAACTTTTATAAGCGATTTTACTTTTATCTCTTTTCCCATCAATATAGATAACAGGGGTACTGACTAC
>NZ_JAEMVE010000231.1 GCF_029216045.1 Sulfurimonas sp. MAG313
CTATCGTTCCATGTCCTTACTCATATATGCAAGCACAAGAGCTATCACAATTAATACACCAAACATGATTCCCCAAACCGTAAGGTCCATACCTCCGGTTTGAGACATAGCTGCCTTGGGATCCATATTATTTATCTAAGTATGAACAGCAGTAGTCTGTTATTTCTTTAACTTTGACTTGAAACTTTTTATTGGCTTCAATTTCAAATGTTTCACCACCTTTAATACTCATCCATTCAGTAGAATCAGGAAGTTTAACATCAAGTTCACCCTTAGTGATATCCATCACCTCATATTGAGCTGTACCAAATTCATAGTCTCCTGGCATCATAATGCCAAGTGTTTTAACACTTCCATCTGAAAAAGTTAATGTTCTTGACGTCACCTTTCCATCAAAATAGAAGTTCGCTTCTTGATTTACTGTTACATTTGAAAATTCTGTCATACATAGTCCTTAAGTTTTAATGTATGCGATTATAACTTAATTAGGTTTAACAAGTTTTTTTAGATCTTTTGGTAAGTGGGCAAATGGAAACTTTATCACTTTTTTGTTCTTTTCCCCGACTTCAGAAATGGATACATCTAAGTCCATAGTATTAGGATTAAAAGAGATGAGCTTTATATGTCGTTCATTCTCTTCAAACGAGATGTTTTGTTCAGATAAGTTAATTACTTTTTTCTTATTTTTAGCCATGTATAAGTGTAGCACTTGAAGGCTTTGCCTCAGGTAAATGGTATACTTTATAGAATGAATTAACATCATAAACCATGACTTGATGCCCTTTTCACAAAAGATAAAGCTTCATATCTCACTTCCCCACCTAAGAGTGTCTAGTCCATATTTTTCTCGAAGTTTTTTAGTTTTGAGGGTAAGTGCATGTTGTTTTTTATCTTCTTCATGGTCTATAAGAGAAAGTGTTCTATGCGAATGTGTGGTAAATGAAGAGCTTGAGATAGAGATGCGGATGATTCTAAGGCCTTTTGTATCTGCTTGTTTAAAAAGTTCTAAACACGTGTCTTTAAAAAATCTTTCAGAAAATAGACGGTTGTATGAGGCATTCGCCTTTGAGCTTTCTCTTAATTCATAAGATATACCTACATGAAAGTTTGTAGGAATAACACCCATCCTCATGATGGCAAAACTAAGATGTCTTGATAAAATTGTTAGACGACGCAGAGCTTCTGTTCTGTCTCTAATAGGGTCAAAGGTTCTAGAAATACCAATAGACTTTCTGATGTGTTCTTTTTCTATTGGGGTGTTATCGATACCACAAACCCTTAGATATAAATCCCAAGTTGATTTCGTTTGGTGCAAAAAAAGTTCTTTGGCCTTTTGTATATCGCCTAAGGTATGCAGTCCATATCCATGAAGTTTAAGAGAAGTTTTTTTACCAATTCCGGGAAAATCATCTATAGGAATTGTGTGAATAAAAGAGTCAACTTCTTCTTTATATATAGTTTTACAAGCAAAAGGTTTAGCTTTGTTGGTAGCAAGTTTAGCTGTGTATTTTGAAGGTGCTGCACCTATGGAAAGGGGAAGATTGAGCTCTTGCATTACCTCATGTCTGAGTTTGTCTATAAACTCAGGTACATTTTCATCTTCAATCCATCCACTTAAATCTCCATAAAACTCATCGATGCTACCTTGTTCAAGAAGAGGAATACGAAGTCGTAAAAAATTATGTAGTTCATGAGAGAGCCTTTGATAAAGCTTCATATTAGGCTTTTTAATGATAATTCCGGGGCATTTTTTTAAGGCCTCATTAATCGTTATCCCCGTTCTAATACCAAAAGCTCTTGCCTCATAAGAAGAGGTCGTTAGCATTCCTCTAACCCTACCATCTGGGTCAATAAACTTGTGTAAGTCATTGTGACCACTAGAAGGACTGTCTTGAAAAAAGCTCATAACAAAGGCACCATTATTGGCAAGGCTCATGGTTTGTCTCGTGTTTTTTTTAGAAAAGATATGTTGATCAGACCTACCTCCTACCCCCACGGGTTTACCAATTAAAGAGGCATCAACAGTTCTCTCAGCAGAAACAAAAAAGCAGTCTAGGTCTATATGTATTTTCATGAAAATAGTATAGTCAAATTCTAGTTACACAAATGATAATATTACAAATTGACAGTTATTTACTTTATAAAATATCTATTTAAAGAAAGAAGGATAAAATATCACGAATACTATAAAGAAGGTAAATATAAACGTGGTAGATATGAGAAATACATTAATAAAATTTTTGTCTATCGTGAGTCTTGGCTTTTTAACCCTAGCATGTGCTCCTAAAACGTATAAGCATAATGAAGCACGTTTTATTTTTTTGAAAACCCCTCAGATTAAGTTTGCAGACCTTGGTTACATACGTCACACAAAGGATGAAGTTAAAGTAGAGCTTTTTTCTGTGGGGCAGTTAGTCCAAAGTATAGAAATTAACACCTTAATTTGTGTTGATGAAGGGTGTATAAGTAAAAGCTCTTTTAATGAAGATTACCTTTGTAAATATTACCCAGATAATCTTTTGCGAAATGTACTATTAGGTAAGCCGATTTTTTCGAAAGTTTCTTTACAAAGAACAAAAACAGGATTTATACAAAAACTAAAAAGTGATAGGTATAATATCGTTTATAAGGTAGACAATAAAAATATATCTTTTAAAGATAAACAAAACCACTTTTTAATAAAAATCGAAACAATACGCTAAATATAAACATAACTATCAGTAATTTTATCAAAGGAATTAATTTGTCAAATAAATATATAGGTGCACATACTTCCGCAGCAGGTGGAGTCTTTAACGCCGTAATAAACGCAAAAAAAATCGGTGCACAGGCCTTTGCCTTGTTCACAAAAAACCAAAAACGTTGGGATGCAAAACCCTTAGACGCGGCAACTATAGATACGTTTAAAAAAGAGCTTGAAGATGCTTGTATAGAGCCGAAACATGTATTGCCCCATGATTCTTATTTAATAAATCTAGGACATCCTGAATTAGAAAAACGTGAAAAATCTTTAAATGCCTTTATAGATGAGTTAGAACGTTGTGATTTACTGGGATTAGACAGATTAAACTTTCACCCGGGTTCATTTTTAAAAAAGATTTCTGAAGATGAATGTTTAGATGCGATTGCAGAGTCAATTAACTTTGCTCATGACAAAACAAAAAATGTTAAATGTGTTTTAGAAAATACAGCAGGGCAAGGCTCAAACCTTGGATGGAAGTTTGAACACCTCGCACATATCATTGATAAGGTTGAAGATAAAAGCCGCATTGGTGTTTGTATTGACACATGTCATATGTTTACAGCGGGTTATGATATTAGAACAAGAGAAACCTATGATATTTCAATGGCTCAGTTTGAAAGTATTGTAGGTTTTAAGTATCTTATGGGAATGCATTTAAATGACTCTAAACCTGAACTTGGCTCTCATGTAGATAGACATGAGAGTATTGGTAAGGGAAAAATCGGAGTGGATGCATTTAAGTTTATCATGAATGATGACCGTATGGATGACATTCCTTTAATTTTAGAAACCATAGATGATAGTATTTGGACACAAGAAATTGAACTTTTATACTCTTTAGAAGATTAAAAAAATCCTCTTGGTCCCCAAGAAGATTAATAGTTATGGCAGGATTGTAGTACTGTCTGCAAGATTAATAAGAGCTGCATCACTTGCGATAAAAGAGAGAAATTCTGTATGTATCTCTGTTGTTGCTGCGAGACTTGCGTCAGGTACTAAAGGAGATGAATGAGCTCCAACTACAAGACGTGTCGCGGTGTTGGTGTTTCCTGGAAAGTATGGATTAGTTTGCGTGTTAATTTTTTGGGCTTGAATAAGGGCTAAGAATGGTTCAGTTCCTGAAAGTGGCGCCGTTGCTACACGGTTTGGAATAACTTGATCGCTTAGATTTTCAGCTGTTCCATCCCCAACTACTTCAAAGGCTAAGATTTTCCCCATATGGCGTGTTCCAATTGAAAGAGCATAGTTTGCAGGGTCTGCGTCATCTAAAATCGTTTGTGTTGCTAACATAAATGAAGCATATGCAGAAGTGCCTTTAATAATGCCTTTTTGAGCTAGACCCGCTTCAATAATAGGTCCAAAGTCAGCAGAGTTATTCAAAAGTTCTGCGATACCTTGTCCTGGCATAGCTAAGGTGATGGTATTAACAGAAGCAGAGGTATTGAGATAACCTGTCGCTGCAATCGCTCCTAATGAATGTGCTAAGAAGTGTATCTTAGTTACATCAAAGTTAATGCCCAAAGCTGTGCCTAAAGATGCTTCTAATTGAAGAAGATCAGACGTGCTTTGTTGAAGGTTATCACGTGTTGTGGTTACATTAGTAAGGTTAATATAATGAGCACCTGAGGAATCAATAATTCCATCAGGAACTGCTGCTGTAATGATACCATCAACTTCAGTGACTACATCAATATCAAAGGTACGCTCTATTGAGGTGTAAAAAGGTGAATTTGTGTTGGTCTCTCCATGCAGAGGAAGATCAATAGCAATAGAGGCAAAACATTGTGAAGCGAAGGTGTCGGCGTAAGCAACTAAGTCCATACGAGAACGCGTAATCCCATGTTGATAAATTACAACAGGCCAACCAGCAGCTGGTTCACTACATCCTGAAGTAGCATTAGGAACCGTTGCAAAGGCGCTAATATTAATATCGCTGGAAATAGAAGGTGTAAAAGTAGCTGAATAAGTAAACTCACCTTCAAAGGCATTTGTCGGATTTTGAGTACTCGCCTGAGGCATAAATTGCGGTAAATTACTTAAGGTACCAGCATATATATTTGCGATACCATTAAGCGTAGGCACAAGATCTTTTGTAGTACTTCCTGTTGAACCAAGGGCCAAAGTAGCTTGTGCTGGGATAGAAGCGATAGAAGCTTGAACAGCGCCAATAGCCTGTGTTCTAAAATTCCAAATGGCAACAGTAGTAGAAGCATCTTTTCCATAAGCGTTTAATGCAGCGAGCATTGCTTGAGTTCCTTGTCTGACTTGCTCAAGACTTGCGGCTGTATCTGCATCAAACATTGAATTTTCTTCTATTGGATTAGAGCTAAGTAGTAAACTTGTGACAAAATCATAGCTCAAGAAACGGTCTGCTGTATCTTTTAGCTTATTGGTTAAGACCGGCATATAATTTGATAATGCATCTAGAGGCTTAAGAGGAAGAATTACAAGTTTATCACCAGATTGTGTTGCAACATAGTCTATACCAAAGGCTAAGGCTGAATCAATACTTACAACTGCGCCCGTTAATGGATTAATATTAACCTTATATAATTGAACAGTATCTTGCGTAATAGTAGTTAGATCTATATTTGCAGTAATAGATATAGATATAGGTGATATAGTTGAAAATCCAGTTAACTTGTTAAGCTGACGTTTGATATTGGCATCCGTATCTTCTGGTTCATAAGGAATATTTAGGGTTGATCCAAAATCATAATCATTAGTAGTTGAGCTATTTGGTGCCAACAAAATATTGTTTGGATAAGGAATATCCCCTGTTGTTGGGCTAAAGATTGTATATCCCGCTATCGTTTCAGCATTTTTTTCTAATGGACCCTCTGCTAGGGTGCCCTCTTCATTTCCTCCACAACCTAAAAAGCTTAAAGTTAATAAGGCACTGTATAATATATTTTTTTTCATTTTTATCCTTCAGATGCTAAAAGTTATTATCACTATATCAAAATAAAATAAAAAACAATATACATCATTACGCTTATTGCATAACTCTAATATAGAAAATTGAAAAAAAACAAGTCAATTGAGTACCCATATTGATGCATGTAATGTGTTTAGTGAAAGGGAAAATATTAAAACTAAAGAAACTTATGATGTTTCTAGGGCACAATTTGGTAGTATATTGATAGTTTAATGATAGTAGAACAAATATAAGCTATTAGAAAATTAGTATTAATGTCTTTAAATTTCTTAAAAACTAAAAGTACTATAACAGGAGAATAAATGAAGAAAGTTATATTAATGTCGCTTGTAACAACAACGGTTATTATGGCCTCTGGGTATAAGATTCCAGAACAGTCAGTAAATTCAGTAGCACTTTCAGGTGCAGATGTGGCTAATACACATGGAGCTGATGCTGCTTATTCTAATCCAGCAAATATGGCTTTTATGGAAGATGGACAGTATATGGAAGGTACCTTTACTTACATCAATTTAACTCCTGTTAAATTTGAAGGAACCGTTAGAGGTGCTCAAGCGGATGCGAACTCTAAAACAGAAAATTTTCTATTACCAAGCTTGCACTATGTAAGTAATGCTTATGGCGATTTTCGTTTTGGTGCCTCTTTAACAGTTCCTGCTGGTCTTACAAAAAGATGGCAAGAAGGGGGTCCAAGTCAAACGATAGCGGAAGAATTTTCTCTAAAAGTTATTGAAGTTAACCCTGTTGTTTCTTACAAGATATTAGATAACCTTTCTATTGCCGCGGGTGTGCGAATGGTTTATAGTGAAGGTATTATCAAGAGTTCAGGAACTACAGTTGTTGCAGCTGGTCCAATATATCAAACAATTAGTAGAGATATGGAAGGTGATAGTTTAGAATTTGGTTACAACCTAGCAATAGCATATAAGCCGATGAAGGAACTGTCTTTAGCCCTTACCTATAGGTCAGAGGTAGATTTAAAAGAAGATGGAACTGCTAAGTTATCTGCTAGTGATGCATTTGCAATAACAGATGGAGTTGCAAGGCCTATTATGACAAATGGAGCAACCTATGATGGTGGAGCAGGTGTTACCGTCCCTCTTCCTGCTGTTCTATCTTTGGCTACAGCTTATACGTTTAATGAAGAAACAACAGTTGAATTTGTATATGAACGTACTGGATGGAGCTCTTATGAGGCTTTAGATTTTACAGGTTACGCTCCGGCTTTAACCGGTGTATTAAAAGTAGCGTATGATGATCCTAAAAATAGAAATTGGAAAGATACTAACACTTTTCGCCTTGGAGTAACACACGAGTTCAATAAAAAATGGGTAGGTATGGCGGGATATGCCTATGATGAATCCCCCTCTCCTAAATCAACAGTAAGTTTCGAACTTCCAGAATCAAATGCAAATATCTTTTCATTAGGGGCGCGTTATTCTTACAATGATGACTTAAGTATAGGTATTGCAGGATTATATGACAAAAAAGATAAGTTAGATGTTGCTCAAACAGGTCCCACTGGAAACCAACTTAATGGAACGTTTTCAAATGCAGCAGCTTATTTACTAAGTATAGGTGTAGGCTACAAGTTTTAGGCTCTTGCCTTTGGGTCACGCCCTTAATACTGTTTTTTTGACTCAAAAGACAAGAATCCCTCGATAAACTTTTCCTAAGGACAGGTTTATAAGAGTAAAATAAGATAAACAGGATCCCTTATGACCTATGCACACAATAACTTTTATGAAATGATTTCTGAAAATGCAAATCAATACGCAAAAAAAACAGTTGTTTTTATAGGCGATGAAAAAATATCCAACTTACAACTCTTACAACGCGTAGATAGCTTTGCACGGTTTTTATTACATAGTGGGATGCAAGAAGATGATAAAATTGCCATCATCACACCCAATTCGGCTGAATTCTTAATAGCTTTTTTTGCCATATCTAAGATAGGTGCGATTATTGTTCCTATCAACAATATGTTAAAAGAAGAAGAATATACTTATATACTTAATGATGCAGAAGTGAAAATGCTTATTACCTCCAACAAGTATGCAAAACAAACGGCTAATCTTCAAGAAATAACAGGTATAGAAAAAACAGTATGGATAGATGCCTTACCTGAAGCCAAAGGAAAACATTTTCTTTTCTCAGATACGATGTCCTTACCTTCCGTTAATGATGAGGTTCATGCAGATAAGAAATTAGACTCCTTAGCGCTTTTGATTTATACCTCTGGAACGACAGGTCATCCAAAAGGAGCAATGCTTTCTTTTAAAAATATTTTCTCTAATTTATATGGAGGCCAAGAACGTTTTAACCTAACAAAAAAAGACAGGTTTATAGTGTATCTTCCAATGTTCCATTCTTTTACCCTTTCTATTTCTGTACTTCTACCTATCTTTATTGGGGGTTCAATGATTATTGTTCCCTCTGTTCTTCCTTTCTCAAATATAATTAAGCAAACACTTCTTAAGCGTGTTACCGTATTTTTAGGAATTCCTGATGTGTACAATGCCTTAGTAAGAGCGAAACTACCATGGTACTTCGTATGGTTTAACTCTGTACGTGCTTTTGTATCAGGAGGGTCTGCCCTAAGTGAAGACACCCTTACGAAGTTTAATTCTATTTTCAAACGCGCAACTATGCTTGAAGGATATGGTCTTAGCGAATGTTCACCTGCGGTGGCTATTAATCCTATTACTAAACAAAAACCACTTTCTATTGGTTTGCCTTTATATGGTTATGAAGTCAAAATAGTAGATGAAGAGATGCTTGAGGTCCC
>NZ_JAEMVE010000232.1 GCF_029216045.1 Sulfurimonas sp. MAG313
ACTAGCAAAGGCTGTAGCAATGGCAGATGAAATGACTTCAGATGAAGATACTCTGATCATTGTAACTGCGGATCATTCACATGTTTTTACAATCGCAGGATATCCTAAACGTGGTAACCCTATCTTGGGCAAGGTTCAAGGTACAGATTCAAGTGGTGCTGGAAAAACAACAGATGATTTAGCAGCAGATGACCTTCCGTATACAACTTTAGGCTATACAAATGGTAGAGGGTTTATGGATCTTGGTACTGAAACAAATGCTGACGCTGGATATGCTCAACCTGTTTTTGCTGGAAGAACAGATTTAAGTGCAGTAGATACTACAGTTTCTGGTTTTCACCAAGAAGTGAGTGTTCCTAGAAGTTCTGAAACACACGCAGGTGAAGATGTTGGGATTTATGCTAAGGGTCCAGGTTCTTCACTTCTTTCTGGAGAAAATGAACAAAACCTTATTTTCCATGTAATTGAAAGAATGAAAAATCTTACAAATAAGTAAAAACTAGGGCCTAGCCCCTAGACTGTATAGGAATAATTATGAACACTATGGCTAAAATTTATCTTTCTCTCGCTTTTTTAAGCACACAGGTCTTTGCTAATGTAAATTCTTGTGACGTTGAGACGAATACTAATTTTCAAGCGAGTTATGAGATTAGCACCCCTAAGGGTGAGAATCAACTTAAGTATTATCGTATGAATAATGTGTCTGCTTTTGAATATCCAAATCAAGGGATAACAGAGATATGGACTAAAACACAAACAGACAGAGCTTTTTTAATTCGTGGTTTTGATAGAAATAAACGTGGTATTGAATATGAGGTGATTGACCTCAGCATGGAAAATCAAAGTAGTTCATGGAATAAAAAGAAAAATATAATGAATCCTGATAATTTTGATTTTGATAATGGCGTTGTAGATAAAAGCCAAGGATGCTCTTTATTACACTATACTAAGCGAACACAAGATAGAGAGATTAATATGATTTGGAATGATGAAAAAGAAATTTTAGTGAGCTTAGAGGTAAAGGACTTGGGTAAGGTTTCTTATATTTATGTCTTAAAAGAGTTAAAAAATATAGATACTAAAGATAATCATATAACTACAGTTCAAGCTTATGATCGAACAGATTTCGCAGATATTGGAGATAATGAATCGGATCCATTTTTTAGAAAGATGATTAATCTTGGTTTCATTTCACATCATGAGGCAAATATTATTGATGCACAAGGAAACTCTTTGAGTCTTGCCCATTCTCATCATTAAGGACGTCTAGAAAAACCCTTTTTGATAGAGAAGTTTAAAAGAAGTTTAAGAGTTTATTTTAGTATACTTTCATTATGAAATTAATTATTATTTTTATATTTTGTTTAGCTTTGTTCGCCCAAACCCCTGAAGAGGCTGCCGAAGAAGCTTATCTAGCCAATATCAATACCTTGTTGGTATTTACTTCCGAATCAGGTTTGAGTTCTGGTAAATATAACTTTACAAAAGCAGGCTTTAACATTAAAAGTATCTCGGTTCCTTTTAGATATCAAATAAGTACTCTTAGTAATAAAATTAATCTTTTTGTAAATGGCGGGGTAGGATATTCCATCACTCGCTTAAATGATAAACAAATTCAGACAATGAACGCACCTTCAGATATTAATCTTACCTATGATAATAAACTTCAGACTTATGCCGGTGGTTTAGGAATAGGAATGAAGTACAAAAATGACTTTGGAATAGACTTTCTAGCAAGTATAGGAATGATATATTCGCGTGTTGGTATTAGCATTGTCCCACAAGATGACATAGGCGATGCGGTAGTGAGCTTTTTTGATGGAAAATTTAATGACAATATCACCTATAAAGTGTTGCTAGCGGTTGAATATGAAAAAGAGATCGGCGGATATACTCCTTATATTAAGGGTACATTTAAGAGCTATGATACAAAGGCGGACTTTACTTTTAATGCACTTTCTGGTTTTACAACACAATCAAGGGTATCTATTCTTTCTTTAGGCTCACAAACACCACCCTTGTTAAAATATGGACAAAATTTCTTAAATCTTGAAGGATATATAAAGGCAAACTTTTTGCATGGAGATATAAAAAATGTTGTTTTATTTGATAACTATTTAAATGTAGGCGCGGTTGCCTATTATAACACTCCAAGTACTCCTTTTTGGGCAAGTCGTTTTTATACTGAGGTAAGTACGGTAAGAGCTGAAGGTCTGGAAGGGTATAATATTGGAATTGGTTTTACCCTTGATTATTAAGTTTTAGGATAGTTATGAATACACTCTCAGTGCTAGACGCGATTACCTCACGTTCATCAAAAAGAAAATTTTTAAATAAACCTGTACCAAAAGAGATACAAGAAAAGATTCTTCAGACAGCGTCAATGACACCTTCAGGTGCAAACATGCAACCTTGGATCGTTTATGCGGTATCTAATACAAAGGTTTTAGAGACAATTGGAAATGCTATCATCTCGCATATAGATGCAGGAGGCGAGGTAGATCAGTTTATTCAATATTACCCTTTAAAATGGAAAAATCCGTACAAGCTTCGTCGTATAAAAACAGGGGTTGGCTTATATGAACAAATGCAAGTCGATAGAAAAGATAAAGATAAAAGAAAAGAGCTTTGGTACGATAATTATAGATGGTTTGGTGCGCAAACGGTTTTCTTTGTTTGTACAGATAAATCCCTAATAGAGGGAGCTCAAGGAGCCTTAATAGACTGTGGTGCTTATATGCAAAGTCTTATGTTAGCCGCTAAGGCATTAGGAATTGATTCTTGTCCGCAAGGTTCAACTACGGAGTATGGTCGTATTATTGCTAAAACTCTTGATTTACCTAATAATTTAGCACTTTTATATTCGGTAGTACTTGGATATGAAGATACATCGGCTATTCAAAATACCTATCAGCCTGAACGTGTATCTTTGGATGAAATTGTCACCTTTATAGACTAAGCTCCTTTCAAGTTTGCTCTTTTACGCGGGTATGCCTAAGAGAGTACATTGTAATAAATTGAGCTATACACCTTTAATCCTTAAATATTACGCCACTAACTAAACAGTCAAATAAAGAAAAGTATTTAGGTGCTAAAGTCGTGCCTCTAATCGCTTCCCTACGGGTGGCTTTCTTTGACTGTTTAGTTAGTGGCGTAATAACTTAAGGATATCTGATTCAATTTCTTTTGGCTCTGTGCTGGAACCATAGCGTTTTAATACTTTCCCTTTTTGATCCACTAAAAATTTTGTAAAATTCCATTTAATAGACTTTGTCCATAAAAAGCCTGTTTTTTCTTTTTTTAAGTATTTATACAAGGGCAAGGCATTATCCCCATTAACATCGATTTTTGCAAACATAGGAAAGTCTACTTGATAGGTGGAAGTACAAAAGAAATGTATCTCTTTATTAGAAGCAGGTTCTTGTTTTCTAAACTGGTTAGAAGGAAAGCCTAGAACAACGAGACCCTTGTCTTTATATTTAGAGTAGAGTTCTTGCAATCCTTCGTATTGAGGGGTAAATTGACACTCACTAGCGGTATTAACCACTAAGACAACCTTTCCTTTATACGTGGACATGGAAATCTCTTTTCCTTTAATAGAAAGGGCATTAAAATCATAAAAAGATTGGGCATAAAGGCTGATACTCAGGATGAGTGTTAGGTATATTTTTTTCATTCTTTAAGTATATCAAATTTTAATATAAAATGTGGATTAAAGTTTTTTATAGATATAGCCGATGTACATTTAAGTTTCGTTAGAGCTAAGGTTCTAAGAAGATATTAGCTTGATAAACAAAACTTTTTAAAGGATTAATAATGAACTCAGAAAGTACATTAAAAGCAATGGAATTAGCCCACCAGTTATTAGAAGGAAACCTTTTAGATAAGAAAGGTGCCTTAGCAGTAAATGATAAGTTTTTTGAAGGATTAGATGAGGTTTTGAAAAAGTTTTCTCAAACAAGAGAACTTGCGGAGACTATGAGATAAGAAATTAATGTTGTCCTATAGTTCATATTTTATGGCATAATTGCACTTCTTAAAAGGATATACATGGTCTATTTAACGGGTGCAGGGCCGGGAGATATTGAATTATTAACAATCAAGGCACTTCGTGTCATTCAAAATGCAGATGTGATCATTTATGACCGTCTAGCAAATGCAGATATTTTAAAAGAAGCAAAAAGTGGATGTGAGTTTATCTATGTTGGTAAGGCAGATGGAAAACACATCTTACCTCAAGACGAGATTAATCAATTGATTTATGACTCTTCTTTAAAGTATGAGACTATTGTTAGGTTAAAGGGAGGCGATCCCTTTGTCTTTGGACGAGGTGGAGAAGAAGGTATTTTTTTACATGAAAGAAAGATAGGCTTTGAAGTCATTCCTGGAATTAGCTCAGCTATTTCTGTTCCAGCTTACGCTGGTATCCCTGTAACGCATAGAGGAATAGCGGTTTCTTTTAGAGTGGTTACGGCCCATGAGTCACCTCTAAAACCTAATACCCAAATTAAATGGGAAAGCTTTAAAAATGATGATACCTTGATTTTCTTGATGGGTCTTTCAAAACTTGAACATATTTGTGAACAACTACTTAAGATAGGCAAACCAAAAGACCTTCCTTGTGCAGTTATCTCAAAGGGAAGCACTAAAGATCAAAAAGTAGTTGTTGGAACCTTAGAAGATATAGCTTTAAAGGCTAAGGGTCTTCCTACACCTGCTTTAACCATAGTAGGTGAGGTTGTTACACTGCGTGAACAATTAAAATGGTTTGAGCAGGTCCAAGGCTCTTAAGACATCCTCGTCTTGTATCTCTTTTCTTCCTTCTCCAAAATAAGGCTTAGACTTTATTTTTCCAAAATAAGAGGTATCCCCTCCGAGTTTAATATCTAAGGCTAAGGCCATAGCGGTTATGGGATGTCCTGCATTAGGACTCTCGTGTTTTTTCCCGTCTTTGTAAAAAGAAAATATATTTTTTTTAGAACTTACTAACATAATTAAAACAGCGGTTAGTCTTGAGGGTAGGTAATTTACTATATCATCTAAGATAGCAGCGACCTTCCCATAGTTTTCATACTTCTCATTTCTGTACCCAACCATAGAATCCATAGTATTAATAGCCTTATACAAGATAATACCAGGAAGGTTAAAAAGAAGCAGGTAAAAGACAGGGGCGATTACTCCATCACTTAGGTTTTCAGCGTAGGTTTCTATGGCCGCCTTATTAATGTCACTAGGACTCATATCCTTAGTATCACGGCTTACCAACATAGAAATAGCCTCTTTCTTGTTATCAGCACTCAAGATGTCTTTAACCACGTCATGAAGCATCTTATGGGCTATAAACATAGAAGCAAGGATGGATGTAAAGATTATGTTTATATAAAAAGGTAGTAAAGAAAGAAGATAAAAGATAGATGTAGAAAGAAGAGCTACACTAAATAAAATAAATAAGACTAAAAATAGACCCCTTAAGATACTGTCCTTATAAAATTTCTTTTCAAAAAAACTAATAAGGTCTCCTACAAAAATAATAGGATGTTTGATAAATTTAAATTCTCCAAAGACCTTGTCTATAAGATAGGCTAGAACAGAAATAACAAGATTACTCACTTTAAAGCACTTTCAATAAAGTCTATGTCTACATGTTTGTTTATATGTTCTGCAAAGTCTTTAATAGATGCGGCCTTGAACTGTTTAAAATCATATCCCTTATAAGAAGGATTAATCTTGGAAAAGAGCTTATTTCTAAGATTGTCATTATCAAAAAGACCATGTACAAAGGTACCGTAGAGATTGTCTTTCATCTTAGACGTAGTATCTGCTATCCCACTATGCACCTCATATCCACTGATGTGAAGATCAAAAATATTATACTTACCCTTGGACACAATCTTCTCTTTTTCAAAGACGATATTTCCCTTGAACCTTCCAAAACCCAAGATGTCAAGATTGTCTGATTCTACCTGTTCTGGATCGAGGATATGTTCAAACATCATCTCATACCCACCACATATGGCTATGATTGGGATAGTGTCACAAAGTAGAAACTTTTCAAAGCCTCTGTCTCTTAGCCAGAGTAAATCGTCTATAACTCTTTTACTTCCGGGAATAATAATAGCGTCACAGTTTTTAAGCTCACTAGCATTAGAAATAAAACTAAGCTCTATCTCTTTATCCGTAATTAGGGGTTCAAAGTCTGTAAAATTACTGATATGAGGAAGTCTAATAACACCTACTTTAATAATGGCATCCTTAGTGTCTTGGACATAATTCATAATAGACTGACTATCTTCAAAGCCAAGATTAAAAGGCTTAAAAGGCACAACACCTAAGACCTTAATACCAAAACGTTCTTGAATGATATTTACACCTTCATCAAAAAGAGACATATCTCCTTGAAACTTATTCACAATAACACCAATAACATTTTTTCTAAGCTTAGGAGGTAAAAGTTCATACACCCCGTAGATAGAGGCAAATACACCGCCTCTTTGTATATCAGCGACTAAGACAATCTTAGTATCAAAGGTATCGGCTATGTAAATATTTGAAAGATCTCTGTCCATAAGATTTAACTCAACAGGACTTCCCGCACCTTCTGCGATAACGCAGTCGTAATCTAGCAAGAGGTTTTCAAAGGCTTTTTTAGCGTGAGGCTTAAGCGTATTGATATCTCTGTAATAAGACCATACATCCTTGTTTCCTATGCTCTTTCCATTGAGGATGATATGCGCCCTTGATTTGCCCCCTGATTTTAAAAGCACAGGATTCATGTTAGGAGTGGTCTTAAGACCTATGGCCTCAGCTGCGAAATATTGGGGAATGGCAATCTCTCCACCTTCATCTGTAACTTGCGAATTATTAGAAACATTTTGAGCCTTATAAGGTGCAACACTAAGACCTCTATGATGAAGAAGATAGGTGAGTGCAAAGGATAAGGTGGACTTACCTGCGTCAGAACTGGTTCCAAAAATACTAAGAGATCTCATCTAAGGCCTTTTTTAGTTTTTCATGTGATATTTTATCTTTAACAGCAAAACGAAGATGCTTTTTTCCTAAGAAGTCAAAACTATCACAGGTACGAACCAGAATCTTTTCTTCCAAGAGCTTCTTGAAGATTAATGGGGCAAGGCGGGACTTGCAAAGAAAGAAGTTAGAATCACTTTTATAAATTTTTGTGAAAAGATCTGAGTTTTTTAATATGTTAAAGAGTTCTTCTTTTTGTTGTTTATGAATGGTTTTACTTTGAGTTTCAAAATCCCTATCTAAAAGTCTTTGGCCTAAAAACTCAACATCAAAAGAAGACAGATTCCATAAGGGAGTATTTAAGATCTTGATGTTTTTCTTATGGCTAAAAATAGCACCTATTCTTACTCCTGCGCAAGAATGAAACTTTGAAAACGACTGGATAATATACAGATTTTTATAGGTGTTAATCTCTTGTCTGTAAGACTTAAGGTCTTCAAATTCTAAAAAGGACTCATCCAAAATAACAGTAATGTTTCGTTTTTTCCATTCTTTCAGAAGGACGTCAAGTTTATAATATTTTCCTTCTGGAGTAGAAGGGTTTACGAAGATGACAATAGAGCCTTTTTTTGGTTTGAGTTTAGAATCTTTAAGTCTATTAATCTTAATTATTTTTTTATGATGCTGTTTACATGCTTTCTCATATTCCCCATACAAGGGCGCATAAAGACATACATCTTTTTGAGGAAGAGATGAAAGAAGTTCAAAGATAGCTGAGGTGGCCCCATTATAAAGTGCCATCTGGCTTTTTTTAATCTCATATCTTTTAGAGATAGACTTTTTTAAAGTCTTATAAGAACTGTCTGCATACTTGACTATCATCTCAGTTGAGATTTGAAGGTCTGCCCTTGGCTGATACAAGTTGATATTTGAAGAGAAGTCTATAATTTCATTAGGTTGACACTTCAAAGTAGAAGAATATTTATAAATATTGGCTCCGTGTTTCATAATAATTCTTTTGCCTTTTGTGTGTTTTTATAATTGTTTATACGTAAAAGTGCGTAAAAGGCAGATGCTGTGGTAAGCTCTTGCATAAGCTCTTTTTTTGAAAGCTTTTTGGGTGCATTTTGATTATAGCTAAGTAAAAAGAGATTAATAAAATACGTGTTTTTGATACCAAAGCCAATAAGAGCTACCGCCGCGTCAAAACAAAAATTTCCCTCACCTGCATCAATAAAGTCAAAAACACCGATTTTTGTTTTATCAAAGACTGTGTTGTCTTTAAATATATCTCCATGAATAAGACCATCAGTAAGAGTATTATAGTCATTTAAAAACTGAAGTCTTTTGTAATAAGAATAATGTTTGCTTTTAATTTGTCTTAGGAGTTGAGGAAGCTTATATGAGTCTACAAAATTGTGTTCTGAACTTAGTTTTGAAGTCTTTTTATGAAGTTTAGCCAAAAATCGTGCAAGAGCTTGTACATGATAGCTTTTAATATGTTTGGGCTGTGAACCCTTCAGTTTTGAGTATACAAACCAGCCCTTATTTTGATCCAGACATAAGGGAACATTCAGCCCAAAAGAATGTAGTTCTTTTAAGAGTTTGATATCTTCATTTATCTTAGAACTTATATCTCTTTCATATTTTTTTAGTATATATGAATTTGAGGAATCTGAGATGATATAGGTAGTGTCAACGACCCCTGAACTAGTAGAATCCAAGACCTTAAATCCATAGCTTGGAAAAAGAATGTTTAACTCATCTAGGGATATTACAGTTTTTACACCCACTTATAAAATACACTTTGTCATAATCTTTTCCCAGTCTAAATTGAAATGCTTTTCAACATAACTTCGGTGGTGAGGAACGCCACATTTTGAACAGTCTTGATGGATTTTTTCTCCATAAACACCCTGTCTTCCATCTTTGGATTCTATATCGCAAACACTGTATTGAGTTTTTTCTTCTATTTTTTGTATGCCCTCGTCTTTAAATCTGAAATTAGGACAGGCGCATAAATAGCAGTTTAAAGAGTCCATATCATGGCACTTTTTATTGTCTTTATATAAGGGACAAAAGTCTTGTTCTTTTTCCACCATATTTTCAAAGTCAAAATAATCTATGATTTGCTCTTTATTTAGGTCTTGTGTAATTAACTTATTCATAATGATTTTATGTTTATCAGCGTGAGCCTTAAACCAGTCCGTATATCCCATAAAAAGCTCCTATTGACGCAATTATACAATGAAAAAAACATCTTTCAAAACTCTAATGAAAAACAGATGAATGTTAGTGTAAAATACGACATCATGAAGCACCTAAACGGTTATAAGAAAAGATACTTTTCTCTTGCTGTGATTGCTATGTATTCTACAATTGACAAGTTAATGAAGATTGAGAATGCCTTAGTATATCACCTGCGGGCCTTAAAGTATCAAGAATATAAGACATCACCACCATTGTTGACCTAGACTTTTAACAAAAAAATAAATCAAGGATTTCAACAATGCATATAGAACCACATATGGTAGATGCCGCAAAGATGGGCTTATCTTACGCAACCGCCTTTGCAGCCTTAGCCGCTACAGCAAAACTTTCATTTGAAAACATCAAAGAGAATAATATGATCTCTTTTTTAATCAAGGCAATAGCCTCAACATTTTTAGTATTTACATTTTTTGAGGTACTCCCTCATTACCCAATTGGGGTTTCAGAGGTTCATTTAATTATGGGCTCAACCCTCTTTTTACTTTTTGGAATAGCTCCTGCGAGTATAGGACTAGCGGTAGGTCTATTGGTACAGGGTGTTTTCTTTGCACCATTTGATCTTCCTCAGTTTGGGATGAATATAACTTCTTTATTGGTACCTTTAATGGGTATTGCTTATTTAGCTAAAAAAGTTATTCCTGAAGACGTGAGCTACACAGAACTTAAATATTCTCAAGTGCTTAAACTGTCTCTGGTTTTTCAAGGTGGTATTGTTTCATGGGTTGCTTTTTGGGCAGTGTATGCTCAAGGATTTGGGGCAGAAAACCTAGTTTCAATTGCAAGTTTTGGATCAGCGTATATGTTAGTAGTTATCATCGAGCCTTTAGCTGATTTAGCTATCTTAGCCCTTGCAAAGTCTGTTAAAGACAGTGCAAGTAAAATAAATATTTTCGAAAAAAGACTTTATAACAAAGCCTAACTTCTATAACCCGAGTTTTTCGGGTTAAATATTCTTCCTAAATTTCAAATATTTACATCCCCAATTTTTTAATTTCTTCTTTAATATTATCTCTAAATATTTCCATGACTTCTGGCTGTCCAAGGAAGTTAAACTTGTTTGTATCATCGACAGAATCAACTATAGAGGCATTACAATACTCAGCTACTTCTTCAGTGATCTCATGCATGTCTTTATCAAAATGATTACCACTAACAAGTAACATAGGAACAATTTGAACCTTAGTCTCAGGCTTATCTTTGATACGCTCTAAAATCTCTCTTTTAATAGCGTCTTTAACCGCGTAAAAAGGATATTCACCCTCAAGTGAACATGAAAGGTTATTAGGGTTTAGCATCTTTAAAAAGTCTGTTGCATAACGAACAGACTCTAGACCTGGTAGGTTTAAAACAGGTACACCATGAATGATATAAAGATTAATGGTATCTTCATTACCTTTTCTAATTTTTTCATCAAGAGCTTTAAGGTATAAAGAACTCTCTTTTGTCTTATGAAGAAGGGCATTGGTATAACGTATGTTGGCCAAAGAAAATTCTTTAAAACCTTTAACCATACGGATTAAGACCTCATGCTCATCTGTAGGAAAGATATTTACCGATACTACGATATAGCGTTTGTATCCTTCCATATCTACGTCTGCCATAACCTGAGGCAAATTTTTATAGCTTTGCCCCTCTTTTGCAAGGGCCTTAATCACCATCTTTGAAGAAAAGGCAGTAAAAAGAGGTATTTCAGGAAATTGTTCTTTGATGTATTCTTCAAATTTAAAATATCTGTCTTGTTCGATTACAGAACCAAAACATGAGAGAATAATGGCGGTTTGCTTGTTATAATGTCGATATCGTTTCATGTATCATCCAAATTTTTTCGTTATTATAAAGAGTTAACTTGAAAAAAGCATTAGTAATCTCAGCCATAGCCTCAAACCAAGGAAAAACTCTGTTAAGCATGGCCTTGTTGAGCCACTATAAAAACAGAGTAAGACCCTTTAAATGTGGTCCAGATTTTATAGATCCTCAGTTTCATGAAAAAATTTCTAATACACCTTCTGTGAATTTAGATGGTTTTATTATGAATGAAGACCAACTAAGATGGACTTTTTCACATTACGCAGACAAAGAAGTGAGTATTTGTGAGGGTGTTATGGGCTTTTATGATGGTATGGATAAGGGTTCAAGTGCTTATGATGTGGCAAAAATATTAGATATACCAAGTCTTCTGATTTTAGATGCAGGAGGTTCTTATATTACGACCTCTGCCGTTTTAAAGGGTCTAAAAGAGTTTAGAAAAGGCAATACCATTAAGGCGGTTGTTTTAAACAGAATCTCTTCTGCGATGCACTTTGCTCTAGTAAAAAAACATATAGAAGCAGAATGTGAAGACATACTTGTAGCAGGTTGGATAGAAAAAGATCTTCCTTCCATTAGCTCTCGACATTTAGGACTTGATCTTGAAGAATTGGATACTGCCCAGCTAGACGAAATCTCAAAAGACGTACTTAAAAATATAGATATGAAGGCTCTTGAAGCAATTATGTCTATCAATATTCAAAAAGTAAATATTTATCCCTTTAAGGAAATAGTTAAAAAAGATGAGGTCTGCGCCTTAGTCAAGGACAAAAACTTCTCATTTATGTATTTTGATAATATTAACTACCTTAAAGAGATCTATAAAGAAGTAGTCTTTATTGATTCTACCAAAGATGAGGTTATTCCCGAAAACGCCGATATAGTAATTATTGGTGGGGGCTATGTAGAAACAGATGAGGCTTATGCAAGAATCAAGAATTCAAATAATTTCAAAAACTCTCTCATTAAGCATGCTTCAAAAGATAAAGAAATATACGCCGAATGCGCGGGTCTTATTTACCTGGGTAAAAGCATAGATGATAAGCCCATGAGCGGAATACTCGATATAAAATTTACACTAGGGAAAAAACGAGAAAGATTAGGCTATTACTACGGTCTAGATTTTCAAAGCCAGACCCTAATTAAGGGACATGCCTTCCATTATTCAAGTGTCACTCAGGCACCTAAGGGAGATGTTGGGTTGTATAAGTCTTCACAAAAGATGATGAAAGATGGAGGATGGAAGAAAGGAAATGTCTTAGG
>NZ_JAEMVE010000233.1 GCF_029216045.1 Sulfurimonas sp. MAG313
CCTAACTACCATTGAGGGAAATGATGCAAAAAATTATCTTGATGTACCACTAGGCTTAAACTATCCTATACCTGCATTAAAAATAACAAGACTGCTTACATCTGATCAATATACAAGAAAAGGTATAGCTACAAGACTGCTATTTTTTACAGTGTCAACGGCGGAGTTAAAATGGGCAGTTTTTTCGTAAAAAAATTACGAATTGTAACCTTAAGCGACAATAATTATTTATCTCCTTTTACTGATTTAGTGGCTTGAAACTTATATAAATCTGAATCGACTAAGCCTTCTTCTTTTTTCTCTTTTAAACGATACGAGTCCCCAAGTATATTAATCACATGAGAATGATGTAAAAGTCTGTCTAAAATAGCTGTTGTAACAACCTTGTCATTAGCAAATATACCACTCCATTGGCTAAAAACTAAATTTGATGTCACAACCGTTGCTCCACGTTCATAACGTTTAGAGATTACCTGAAAGAAATGATGTGCATCTTCTTTACTCATAGGGAAGTAACCTATTTCATCTATCACCAGTAAAGGTGGGGCTAATATGGCTTGACGAATAAATGCGTCATAACGCTTCTCTTTTTTAGCATGGCTCATCTGCATAATTAAGTCACTTGCTGTAATGAACCTTGCTTTAATTCTTTTTTGTACAGCTGCGTAAGCCAAGGCAATGGCTAAGTGTGTCTTTCCCACTCCTGATTGACCAAGTAAAATAATATTCTCTTTACGTTTGACAAACTCTAAGGTTGAAAGTTCTTCTATTTGTCTGCGATTGACACCAATCGTAAAATTAAAGTCAAACTGTTCCAGTGTTTTTATTGTAGGAAACCCTGCCATTTTAGTTAAAGTTGCACGGGATCTTTTAGCCCGATTATCTGCTTCTAGTTTGAGGATCTCCACAAGATATTCACTAAACTTCCATCCCTCTTTAGCTGCACGGTTATTTAGTTCATGATGCATCTCATTTACAGTAGGTAGTTGTAACTCTTTACATAAACTTTCTACTTTTTCATTTAATTCCATAGTACACCTCCTAGAGCATAAGCAGGTACTAGCATATAGGTCATTACCGGGATAAATTCATCATAACTTTGTAAATCACGAGAAGGAATATGGATAGTAACACGCTTGGATTTCTTAGAATCATGTGTTACACTGTCAGCCGTAGCTTTTACTGGGTGGATACCTTTATAAGGCTTAGGCAGAGGAAACAGTTGCTGCTGTTCCTGTGCTAGTAAATCAAATGGCTTATGTAAAGTCGTTTGATGTATTCTTGAGTTCGCGCTAAAGTCTAACCAATCCATCACTTCTGCATTGGCATTCTCCAAAGTCATTTTATAGCCCATCATTGATAATCTTGTTTTAAACATATTGTGAAAACTGTATCTAAGATAATGGTTAAAACGTTCTACCTTACCCTTAGTTTGTGCACGATAAGGTTTACATACTTTTAGCTTCATCCCACAATGCTTTTCTGCAAAGTCTCGAAACTGTTCATTAAACTTGTGCTTTCCATAGCCATATACATTACGTTTAATAATTACTGTCTTCATGTTGTCATATAAACCTTCTTCAGGAACGCCTCCGAAATAAGAGAACGCATTCATATGACACTTTATAAGGGTCTCTACCCGTTCATCTGTTACATACTCAACATAAGATGCTCGTGAGTATCCCATCGTAGCTACAAAGGCAGATAAACCTTCTTTAGGAAACTCTACCCAATCTACTTGCATCTGTTTCCCTTTAGCTGTTTCAAATCGAACTAGAGGATCTTCTTCTTTGACTTTACGTCTTAATTCGTGACGTTGAATAATATCCTTCATCCATCTAAGTGAACCTCGGTATCCTAATTTCTGTATTTCTTGGTAGATAGCAGTGTTTGGAATACGAACGCCAAGCTTATGGGCTTCTTCTAGCATTCTTGCAATGTTGGGAAGGTATGGATCAACAGTCGTATCAACACTTTCACGTTTTATTGAAGGGATATAACCTTCTGGTAACTTTGCATATTTAGCAACAGTATCTCGGTTAATACCAAGACGACGAGCAATTTCACTCTTGCTTAGTCCATCTTTGAGCATTTTATGAATCATTTTTACTTCACCTTTTTTAAGCATATGCCTCCTATCAATCTCCTTGATAAAAGACTCTAACAAAATTAATCTGTTTCTTTAAGCTTTCGGTTGTAAAAACTACTTATTAAGCAGCTTTCATACTGCCCATTTTAACTCCGCCGTTGACACA
>NZ_JAEMVE010000234.1 GCF_029216045.1 Sulfurimonas sp. MAG313
TTTACAAGACTTGCAAGTGTGCATGAGTAAGCTAGATATGTCCGCCTTACAAAAGATGCAAACAGAAGCTATCAACACTGAAAAAGATGTCAAAGAGATGTGTGCTAATGGCCAAAGAGATAAGGCTCAAAAAGTTGCTATAAGCTTTGCTAAAAGAATGTTATCCATGCCAATAATTTCTCAAATACAAGAATGTACAAAACTGTCTTCTTTAGGAAATTTGATGAAGATAGAAGAAACAGATTTTACAAAAACCCATGTATGTGATGGAAAAGAAGTAGACTTAGGGATAATGCCTAAGCAACAAAGAATTAATTGGTAGAAAATATTTATCGTGTCTGAGAACTGGGTAGTTAAGTGCCTGAGCATAATAATTTACAACTGATACAATGCACTGTTCTCTTTTTCTCTTAAAAAAGACAGTGCCTAGAAGCAGTAACTAAATAAGGTACTTACCTATGGGCACGGGGTCATTACTTAAGTTAATTCCACTAAATGTGCAATTAATTTAAGCTGTGATCCCCAGTTAACTTAACCACCCAATTGATAAATATACTAATAGTAAAAAGTTGTATAAGAAAAGAGAACTAAGGGCAAAGCCCTTAAAAGAAAGAATATCTATTTAGCGAAGATTGAAATCATTACACCCGCTGCAACTGCTGAACCGATAACACCGGCAACATTTGGACCCATAGCGTGCATAAGAAGCATATTCGTTCTGTCATACTCCATACCAACCTTGTTAGAAACACGCGCGGCCATTGGAACGGCTGATACACCAGCTGAACCAATTAATGGATTGATTTTTGAACCTGGGAATAGATTCATAATCTTTGCCATTAAAACACCCGCCGCGGTTCCTACTGAAAAGGCAGTAAGACCAAGAACAAGAATTGCAAGGGTGTCAAATACTAAGAATTGATCCGCTGCTAGTTTTGATCCAACACCAAGACCTAAAAAGATAGTAACGATGTTAATAAGACCATTTTGTAGTGTGTCATTAAGACGTTCAACAACAGATGATTCTTTTACGAAGTTACCAAACATAAAGGCACCAATTAGAGGTGTTGATTCTGGAAGTACGGCTATCGCAAGCGTAAGCACTAAGATTGGAAAAGTAAGCTTTTCTAAACGCGTTACATGACGCTTAGTAACCATCTTTATCTTACGTTCTTTTTCCGTAGTCAATAGTTTCATAATGGGAGGTTGAATAATTGGAACAAGCGCCATATATGAATATGAAGCCACCGCAATCGCTCCTAATAATTCAGGGGCAAGTCGCGTGGCAATAAAGATAGACGTAGGGCCATCAGCTCCACCAATAATAGAAATGGCTGCTGCTTGCTGAAGAGTAAAATCAAAAAGGTCAGAATACTGAGAAAGTGCCACCGCACCAACAAGTGTTCCAAAGATACCAAACTGAGCCGCTCCACCAAGAAGTGCTGTCTTAGGGTTTGAAAGAAGAGGACCAAAGTCCGTCATCGCTCCAACGCCCATAAAAATTAAAATTGGGAACATCTCATTAGCTAGACCCATCTGATAAATAACACCTAAGAAACCATGAGGTCCTGCGATGTTAGCCACAGGTATGTTTGCTAACAGTCCACCAAAGGCTATTGGAAGAAGTAATAATGGCTCATATCCCTTAGCAATCGCTAGATAGAAAAGAAAAAAAGTCACAATAATCATGATAACACGACCCCATGATTTATGAAAATCACTCATTTCTTCACCATGAGCATTCATCTCATCAGGATTAGGATTCATAATTGCATAAACACCTGTTGACTTTAAAAAACCAACCACCATAGTACCCATAGATTGAGACTTATAATTTTCTTCTTTATGCGTACTTGAAACTTCTTTAGCAACTGCGTGTTCTGAGGCATTAAGCCCTAGAGTAAACACAGCAAGAAGGATTAAATTAACTAAAAACTTCATTCAATTTATCCTATAACTGCAACGACTTGACCTTCGACAACCGTGTCGTTAGTTGCCACATTGATTGACTGAATAACACCGCCATGAGGTGCGATAACATCAATTTCCATTTTCATAGACTCAAGGATTAAAATAACATCACCTTCTTGAACAGATTGACCCGGATTAGCAACAATCTTCCAAACTGAACCCGGAAGAAGTGCTTTAATATCTTCAGTGTCACCACTTGTACTAGGAAGAGACGTTATAGCTGACTCACCATTTACTGCAGTTACTTGAATATCTGCGTCACCTTCAGCAACTTGAACGCTGAACTTTTCTCCGTTTACTACTACTGTATATGAACCTGAACTCATTTCACTTCCTTCATTTGGCATATCTGAAATTTTTCTAACATTAACAACGGCTTCACCTTTTAAGAAAGTGATACCTTTTTCTTGACAAGCGGCTGCGATGAAAATATTTTCTTCTGTTGTTTCAATATTTTCTTCTTCTAGTTTTGCTTTCCAATATGATAATGATTTTGTTTCATCTTTATCAGCTAAATCAATTGCGTTTTCTGTAGTAGGCTCTAATTTAAGCTTTTCAGAGGCAATTTTAACAATTTCTGGGTCTGGAGCGACAGGAGTCTTTCCAAAATAACCAAGAACCATTTTTCCATAACCTGGAGCGATAGCCTTCCAAGGACCTTGCATGACATTATTAAGGGCTTGTTGGAAATAAAACTGAGACACAGGCGTTACGGACGTACCATAACCACCACGTTCAACAACTTCTCTCATCGCGTCAATTACTTCAGGGAAACGCTCTAAGATATTGTTATCACGCATCATTTGTGTGTTAGCCGTCAGTGCGCCACCTGGCATTGGTGAAAATGGAATCAGTGGAGAAACCATAGTCGCTTCAGGAGGCATGAAATAATCTTCTAAAGACTTTTTAACTTCTTTTTCATAATCTAGGATTTTAGCAATCTCTAAACCACCAAGGTCAAAGTCTGAACCCTTAGTTGCGTGAAGCATAGTAAGGATATCAGGCTGAGAAGTTCCACCAGAAACAGGAGCCGCTGCCATATCAATACCATCAATACCTGCTTCTAAAGCTGCTAAATAACAAGCAACTGAAACACCAGCAGTTTCATGAGTATGAAGACGTAAGTGAGTTCCCTCAGGAACTAAACCACGAGCCATCTTAATAGTGTCATATACTTTCTTAGGATTAGAAGTACCCGAAGCATCTTTAAAACAGATAGAGTCATAAGGAATTCCTGAGTCAAGAATTTCTCTTAGTTTCTTTTCATAAAAGTCTACATCATGAGCACCTGAACATCCAGGTGGTAAATCCATCATTGTCACAACAACTTCGTGCTTAAGACCATGATGAGAAATTCTTTCACCTGAGTACTTAAGATTTTCAATATCATTAAGTGCGTCAAAGTTACGAATAGTAGTGGTTCCGTGCTTTTTAAAAAGTTTAGCATGCATATCTACAAGTTCACGAGAACCTGTGTCAAGCATAACTGTGTTTACACCACGAGCAAGGGTTTGAAGATTAGCGTCTGGTCCAACGATTTCACGGAAACGGTCCATCATTGTAAAGGCATCTTCATTTAGATAAAAATATAAAGATTGGAAACGTGCTCCGCCGCCAAACTCAAAGTGAGTAATTCCCGCTTCTTTCGCTGCTTCTACTGCAGGAAAAAAATCATCCATTAATACACGACCACCAAAGACAGATTGAAATCCATCTCTAAAGGTTGTGTCCATAATATCAATAAACTTCTTAGCCATTATTACCCTTTGACATTTTTATGATGCTGTATTGCTGCGCTTATTGCTGCAATTTTTGCTTTATCATTATTTTTTTTTGGTGTGCTACCTGGTATAGTAGGCATTGGTTCAGGAAAAAACTTATGAATAAATAATGACTGCAAGTTCATTGCGATAATCATAATGATTAAAAATGAGAACACTGTCCCCATTCCTAATGCCATAAATTTAAAACCTTCGAAAACAAGATTTTCCATCTTTTCCCTTTTTCTAGAAATAGTTTTGCTAATAATAGTGTAAAGATGTTTAAGAAATCATGTAAATCCTAAAAGTAAAAAAGTATTTTCCACTCTGTTACAATTTAACGTTAAAATAAAATCAGATTTGCTATGTATAAAAAGATTTTGTTTTTTTATTTGTTTTTTGATAACATATAGCAACATAAATAAGGGCACCTCTAAAAACTCTATACTCTGAGTGAATATAGAGTTTTTAGAGGTGCCCATAATGAGGAAACCACCGATATGAACCTAGATAAAATTGGATATGGACAAAACCCTGACGAAGTTATAGTCATTATAGAAATTGCGGCAGGTTCAAATATTAAGTATGAGATAGACAAAGGAAGTGGTGCCCTTGTTCTTGATAGAGTCATGCACTCATCTATGGTGTATCCTGCTAATTACGGCTTTATCAACAAAACACTTTCAAAAGACTCAGACCCAGCCGACGTTTTAGTCTTAAGCCCTTATTCTTTGGTTGAGGGATGTGTCCTTAACTGCCGTTTAATTGGTGTACTTATTATGGAAGATGAAAGTGGAATAGACGAAAAACTTCTTGCCGTTCCAACCAATAAGGTGGACCCAAGTTTTAATGAGATACAAGACTTAGAAGACATCCCAAAACATACTCTTTTAAAGATAAAAAACTTTTTTGAAACCTATAAGATTTTAGAACCCAATAAATGGGTTAAGGTTCAAGGTTTTGAAAACAAGCTAGTAGCAACAAAAATATTACAAGAAGCCATAGATAATTACGAATAATAGTATTTTTTAATACTATCTTGGTTACAATCGGGTCATTATATTTTCAAGGTTATTTATGGTTGCTGGTATGTTTCAACAAGAGCTTATGGCTTATATTCTTTTTGGTATTATTTTAAACTTCGTTTTTTCACTTTTATTTGGCTTATATCTAAGTAATATTATAGGCATTCAAGAGATGATGCAAACTAAGGGCGAAAAAGAACAATCAACTATCACCCGATTAAGTATCCTTATCCCCTTTGCCAAAATGGCACTTACCTTATACCGAGTAGCTATCTTACAAATTTACTTTTTAAATCAAGGCAAAAGCCATAAAGACTTCTGGGTTTACCTTACGAGCGAATAAAGCTTAGTCTACGTAAGAAACCACTATTTTGAAGGTGTCGCTAAAAAACAATTTTTCACTTTAATATCGGACCACATCCCCACTTTTTTTACCTTTGCCCCTTTAATCGCTCTTTTAAATCTATATTCTAAAATAGGGTCATCGTATCTAAATGACATAGGAATATGAGCGTAACCTTCTTCTAATAAGGCCTCACTATAAGAGTGCTCACTAGAAAGAAACAACAAACACAAAGAGCCTATCCCTTCAACACTATATTGTTGTTCTAGCTTTAAGGTCATTTCAGCAAAAAACCTTTCTTTTGGGTGCTCGATTCTAAATGCATCTAAATATTGCATACACGAACTATTGATATCGGTGCGTTGAACTAATTGACTGATTGTTTCTACTCCATACGGCTTGCAAAGAAAAGGGGTTTGTTTATAACGAAGGTGCAATTGATGATTATTTTCAATGCTTTTTAACAAGGCTACCACTTCATTACTATAAAGGTTCAAGACTAAGACAATCAGAAGTAGCAATTTAATTTTTATCAAAAAAATGTCCTTAATAGATATTTCACTGTTACTATTAGTAATTTAAATCCCAAATATAAGAAATTTTTTACTCTGTAAACTTAAACATAAGACAAAATTTTACTTATTTTACTAGAAATAACTCAAAAATCACTTCTAAGCTTAAGCTTGTTCATCCTTTATTTTAGGCTTTTAAAGAATATTTACCATTCATTTACTTAAGTTAAATATTTAGTAAAACTATTAAATAGATAAGTTGAACTTATTTTTGTATAATTCCATGTTTATTTCACAAGGGGTATATTTGATTCGTTTATTTTTACTTATTTTACTTTTAACACTTCAGCTTTTTGCACTTTCACCCGAACAACTCAAGGTCTTACAAACTGTAAGAGATGTAGCACGTACTATACCAGACTATAGGGGTGAAACCTATGAAAACACCTTAGCCGCAATTTGTTTAACCGAAAGCAGTGCCGGAAAGAATATCATAGGGGACTTTAAAAAAGGTATTATTATCACTAAAGCGTCTTTAGGAAGCATGCAAATTCAAGTCGCTACCGCTCGCTATATTGCTAAGCGAATTAAAGCGCTGACTTGGATTAATACGCTTAGTGACGCAGAAATAGCTAATAAGCTATTAACTGATGTAAAAACATCTGCACAAATTTCAGCCTACTATCTTACCATTTTGAAAAAAAGCCGGAAACATTATTTTAATATGATTAGTGGTTACAATGGAGGAATGTCAAATAATCCCTATTATCAGCGTGTTATGAAAAATATGAAATTCCTAAACAAATATGTTAAAAATGGAAAACTAATCTAAAACAATCTTAGTTTTTATAATATAAGCTTTTTATTAAGCCCATTAAGTGTACTATTAACTGACCTTACGTACTTAACAATAAGATCAGTTATTAAAACTATTACTACATCTGGGGCTTACATGCGTTATATCTTTTTCTTTTTATTATTTGTTAGTCTTCTTCAAGCTAGTAAAATCTCTTTACAAACCTTAAATACTGAGCCAAGAACTGCTTATATCATTGGGAATTCAGACTATGAAGATTCTCCTATAGATAAGGCTCGCTCTAATGCTCAGTTAATGAAAAACTTTTTACAAGAGCATAACTTTGATATTATCTATAAAGAAGACGCAAGCAAGAGAGATATCATTCGAGGATTACGTGAATTTAGTTCAACAATGAGACCGCATGGCATCAGTTTGTTTTACTTTTGTGGACATATGGTTCAAATGAAGGGAGAAAACTATCTTATCCCTCTAGAAGCAGGTATCAGCAATGACTATCATGTATTATATAAAGCCATCGCCTTTAAAGCAATTTTAAATAAAATGCAAAGTTCAAGTAGTCGCTTAAACATACTTATAATAGACTCAGGATATAAAGACCCTTTTGGTAAAAGCTTCCGAACAAAAGAAAAAGGCCTGGCTAAGTTAAAAAAACACGATAATTTCGATGTAGTTTTTTCTCTTCATCCAAATACTGCCTTAAAACCTTATCCTTTTACTCAAAAGCTTATTCCCGTACTTTCATTAAAGGGCATCTCCAATAAAGAAGCCTTAAAAACTTTTGTTTCACGTTATCCACAATCTTACACTCTAACTTCAAAACAAGACTTCTTTTTTAAAGTCCCTAATAAGCTTGAAGACAAAGATAAAAAAGCATGGACGAAAGCACTTAGGCTTAACTCTATCTCTTCGTATTCATTGTACTTATTGGCCTTTCCACAAGGAAAGCACATTAAACAAGCAGGTCTTGATCTCGTTGCCCTTAGTAAAAAAGCTGATGACACTTTAAAATTACAAAAAGAACTTGAACAAAGGGCTCAAGAAGATATTTACGCAGAAGAAGCCTTAGAAGTTTTAAAAACAGAACAAGTCTTACTTGTACTCAAACAAAATAAAAAAGAAGCAGAGATTAAAGCTGAGGCTAAGAAAAAGGAAGACGCATCTATTCAAGCAGCTCTCTTAGAAGAGCAGCGTATAACAAGAGAAAATACGCCCTTCATTGAGCCTCTTATGATTAAGATTAAGGCTGGAAGTTTTAAGATGCATTCAGATGATATAAGTAATGCACCTAGGCATCTTGTTCAGATAAAAAATGATTTTTATATTGGTAGATTTGAAGTCACCAACGCTGAATATAAAGAATTTCTTCATGATACACAACGAAAAAACTTAATTCCCCCAAATTGGACAAGTGATTCACAACCCGCCATTGGTCTTAGCTGGGATGACGCCGTTGCTTATACTCTTTGGCTCAGTAAATTATCAGGTAAAAGCTACCGACTTCCTACGGAAGAAGAATGGGAATATTCAGCTCGAGCAGGCACTCAAACAAAATATTATTGGGGAGATGAAGACACTTCCGCTGAAGGCACCTCATTTTGGAAAACACAGTACCCAAATAATGCACATAATTATGCTTGGATTAAAACAAATGCTAAAGACATCACCCATATAGTTGGTTCAAAAATACCCAATGCTTGGGGGCTTTTTGATATTACAGGAAATGTAGAAGAATGGTGTTTAAGCGCAAACAAAAATGATTCTAATTCGAGCCTAGCAAAATCCTATTTAAAAACATATCGAGGGGGTTCATGGTTTTCAACGCCACAAGAAAGTACCCTCTCATATAAAAGCAAAGGAAATGCCAGCTTAAGCTCTTATACCACTGGGTTTAGACTAGTACGAGAAAAGTAGGTTATACTTACATATTAAGGATTAAGATGATTGATTACAAACTTAAACTATTTTTGACAGTTATTTCATCTGTACTTTTTTCACTAATATTAATTATGCTGGCTCTAGTACTGCCAATAGGTTCCGCTAAACATAATATTTCAAAAAGCAATGAGTCTCAGACTAAGTTTCAAAAGATGTCAGAGGGGATGAAACAAGGCTTTTAAATCAAAGTTTTTTTTTAAAAATCTGGTCCTTTGTTAACAAATTTTCTAGTCTTTGATAATAAACTCTCCTACATATCTTTCCTCTGAAGAAAACTGTTCAATATTTTCAACTTCTGATTCTAATGAACCCGACTCTAGAATAGAAATAAATAAGGCAAAGTCATCATCTTTTAAGTATACACCGGCTTCAACTCTGCCATCAGCTAAGTTTTTAACATACCCACTAAAACCTTGTTTTCGTGCATTATCACATACGTTTTTTCTGTACCAAACATGCTGAACCTTACCCGAAATGAGAAACTTATAAGCTTGCATTTTTCCCTCTTTGTATCTATTAATATTTTATTATGATAACATATTCTTATGATTAGGACAATATACATAAATCTAGGATTCAAACTTATAAAAAGTAGTACAAAATGAGAGCTTTTATAGAAGGGATTGGACGTACGGCTATCAAGGTATTTTTTATATTTAGTGAGGCCTTATATTTCACCTATCAATGTCTGGTTAAAATGTTTTTTCTGAAGTCTTATAACTCCGCAACGAGAGATATTTTAATAAAACAAATCTATTTTACTGCAGTTCAAGCCCTCCCTATCTTAAGTTTTATCGGCATAGTTTTTGGAAGTATTATCATTGGTCTTATTGTTCAATTAGCACTGGATTACGCGCTCAAAGATCATATTGGAGATATTTTAATTATACTTGTATTTAGTGAATTTGCTCCCTTAATGACTGTCTTATTTCTTGCCCTTCGCTCTGGCGCGGCTATTAATACAGAAATCGCTGTGATGAAGGTTTCAAAGGAGCTAAACACTCTAAAAGCTTTTAATATTGATATTATCGAGTACCTATTTTTACCTCGTATTATGGCAGGTGTCATTTCAACCATCTTATTAGCTTCATTTTTAAGTATCATTATGTTAATTAGTGGCTATATTTACCTTTTACTTTTTTTTGAAACAGGATTAGAACTCTATGTAAGAACCCTCATTCATGCTGTTAGTATTAATGATTTTATTTGGTTTTTTATTAAAAGCTTTTTATTTGGTTTTTTTGTTACACTCATTCCTATTTATTCAGGTTTAAACTCAAGTCAATCTTATACCGGTATTCCTATTGCTGTTTTAAATGGCATGGTAAAACTCATCATAGCTATTATGAGCATAGAGGGGATAATATTAATAATACAATACGTATAAAACTTTTCAATTCTTTACAAGAACTGGATAAGTTTTCAATCCAAAACTATGAAAATATCACCTATAGCTTTGTGTCACGACAAACCCCTCTTTTATCTAATCTGTCTATCACAGAAAACATTGCCCTCATCTTACAAGTACATGAGAAACTCTCACGAGAGGATGCCTTACAACAAGCAAAAGAGGCCTTAGAAAGTTTAGATTTAGGCTACCTTTGTGAATTTCGTTATAATAATTGTAATTTAAAAGAAACTTTTCATATCCAACTAATACGTGCTATTATGATTAAAGGTTCACAAATTATCATTGACCAACCCTTTTCTTTAGTCCGTGAAGAACTCAGTCTAGACTTTATATTTAAAGCCTTAGAAAAATTAAAGATATCCATTAACACAGTGCTGATTTTAGACTTAAATCATCAAAAAAACTACTACAAGGAGAGCCCATGTCTCATAATAAAATAGTTTTTAGCGTAGGTCTTTTCATACTGTCTATTTCCATACTCATTCTAATATCTTTGGTCTATGTTATAGAAAAAAAAGGGATTTTTGAGGTACATAAAAAGTATCAGCTTATTTCAAAAAATGGGGAAAACATAGACAAGGGGATGCCTATTTTATTTTCTGGTTTTGAGATTGCTCAGGTCAATGAACTGGCCTTAGATGATAATGGTGAGGTCCTTATAACCATAAGCGTTGCCAAGCATAATCTAAAATGGTTACGTAGAAATTCTCAGTTCATCTTAGAAAAACCACTTATAGGAACCGCCATCATCGTTTTAAAATCAGATATGGCTCAACCGGCATTAAATGAAAAGGTCATATCACGATTGCATATTAAAGATGGCATTAATGAAATCATTTCTAATGTACAACCTCTTATTCTTGATCTGCATAGTATTGTTACTAATATCAATACTCTATCCCATTCTTTAGCCGATAAAAATGCAAGTTTTCAAAGTTCTTTAAATCATATACAAACCCTTTCATCTAAACTGGCTTCGTCCCCTAGTCTTCTGGATTCACTCACCGGAGATAAACAAAGTTCCCTTCTCTTACATGAGGTTATACGTAACTTAAATCGTACACTCATAGATATGCAAGGCATAATTAAAAATGCTAATCATAGTATTTCGAGTTCGCAAAAGAACATTATAGAGCCTGCAAGTTCAGGTATAAAAGAGATGGATCTTATCTTAAAAGATGTGCATAAAAAGCTCAGAAATATGGATAAACTTGTTACTAACATTTCTAATTCACATACAGAGATACAATATTTTAAAGACGAGATGAAGGTTTTGTTAGATGAGATGAAAGAAATTTCTACTAAGGTTAATTCTATCATAGGAGAAGAAGGGAGCCAAGATGTTGAGCTTCCTTAGAGTATCTTTATTTAGTCTTTTATTTTTAAGCGCTTGTTCAAGTAAGTCCCCTTTAAATTCATGGCAATACGAGTCCGCTAAGTTCTCATCCTCCTATACCAAACACTTTTTACAAGACAAAGAGTTACGAGCATCTTCAGACTTAAGACATGCCAGACAATTCGCCTCAAAATCTGCCAATTTTAAAACACTAATAGATATTGAACTGACCGCCTGCGCTATGCAAATATCCGTCTTAGAAGAGATCTCTTGTGAATCTGTTTCGGACCTACTACTTCTTCAGCCAAATAGTGCTCAATCTGCTTATTTACACCTCTTAAAAAACTCTTTTCAAGAAAGTGATATAAAACTTTTACCAAAACACTATCACGACTTTGCAAGAGCCAAACTTAATAAAGACACCTCCTTAATAAACAAAACACTTAAAGAGATAGAAATCCTATCTTCACGTCTTGTATCCTCAGCCTTAGTCAAAAAAGATATTAGTATTGAAAATATAAACGTTCTCATACAAGAACTTTCTTTTAGAGGCTATAAAAAGCCCCTTCTATCTTGGCTTAAACTGAAAATAAAAAAAATTAATGATGAAGAAGAAAAAATACGACTCAGAGCTAAAATAAAAGTGTTAAGTACTTCAATTGAGTAAGAGTACAAATACTATTTAATACTAGATATGATAAGCTTCTAAAAACATGGAGATATAAAATGAAACTACTAAGCCTACTCGTATCAATCCTAAGTCTAGGACTGGCCTTAGAACTGGGACAGATTCCAAAGACTATCGTACTTGAAGGAGATAAAGGAGCTCAAGTAAATGGAGAAGCCTTTTCTAGTGAAATTCTCAAAACTAAGCTTCATATTCTTTTTTATGTTGATCCCGATGAAAAAGAGATGAATGAACATGTTAGTTCTGCCTTAAAAGAGCAAAACTTTGATAAAAATGCTTATGCTTCTGTTGCTATCATTAATATGGCGGCTACATGGTTGCCTAACTTTGCCATAGCTTCTAAACTTAAGTCTAAACAAGAGACCTATCCTGATACCTTATATGTTAAAGATTTACAATCTGTTTTAGTAAAAGAGTGGGACTTAAAAGATGACAGTTCTAATGTTGTTTTATTTGCTAAAGATGGCAGAGTGCTTTTTATTAAAAAAGGAAAACTTAGTAGTGAAGAAACCTTAGAGCTTATTAGCTTAATCCAAGACAATATATAAGTAGGAACACAGCCGTATGATAAAACCAAAAAACCTATTAACTTTATCTATAAAAGACTTCTTTACCTCTTATTTTATGGGTTTAGCTCTTTTACCTTTAGTGAGCACCTTAGTCATACTATTTTCCACCTTAGGCTATGGAATGCAAGTCCTAGATGATGGCCTAAAGTCGGTTCGAGTTGAAAAAACGACAACTGAGTATTCAAATAAAAA
>NZ_JAEMVE010000235.1 GCF_029216045.1 Sulfurimonas sp. MAG313
AAGTTTCAGGCGAAGCCGAAAACACTAAATAATTTTAACACAAGGAATATACATGATAATGAAGGGCAAAAAAAGGTCTAATAGTAGGCCTAGCAAACAACAAGTCAATAGCATACGGAATTGCCAAAGCCTGCGCGGCTCAAGGTGCTGAAATGGGATTTACTTATCTTAATGATGCACTTAAAAAAAGAGTTGAACCCATTGCAGCTGAATTTGGCTCTGACAAGGTGTATAAGCTAGATGTTGGAGATGAGGCCGATATGGACGCAATTTGTGGATTGATTGAAAAAGACTTTGGAAAGATTGACTTTTTAGTTCATTCTGTTGCTTTTGCTCCTAAGGAAGCTTTGAGTAATCCTTTTATGCAAACTACTAAAGAAGCCTTTGCGGTTGCTATGGATGTTTCTGTGTACTCTTTAATTGATTTAACTAACCGTTTAACACCTGTTCTGACAGAAGATGCTTCTATTTTAACTTTGTCTTATCTTGGTGGACCAAAATACATTGTGAACTATAATGTTATGGGTGTGGCTAAGGCAGCACTTGAAGCAACGGTAAGGTATATGGCAGTTGATATGGGTGGGGTTGGAAGACGTGTTAATGCTATTTCAGCAGGTCCAATTCGTACACTAGCCGCAGCGGGTATTGGTGATTTTAAACAAATTCTTAACTGGAATGAAACAAATTCTCCTCTTAAAAAGAATGTAACGATAGATCAAGTAGGTAATTCTGCTATGTATCTACTTTCTGATCTTGCTTCAGGCGTTACCGGCGAGATCCATTATGTTGACTCAGGTTATAATGTAATGGGAATGGCTGCTGCGCAAAAAGGCGAAGATGGAAAGACTATTCTTTCTTGGGACGCTAGAAATAAATAATATTATATAAATTAGAGCTAGTTAGACTAGCTTGTTAAGTGCCCGAGTATAATATTCTACTCTTTGATTCATTTAAAAAGCTCAGGTGTTCATTATCCATTAGCATGAATCCGGCTTTTTTATCCTCATTGAAATATTTTTTAACTTCTATCATAATCAAATTCTAAAATTAAAGACTTTTCTATAGTAGTTTTTTCACATTATCCTCTACGATTATAAATATGATCTATATCTGTGAAATGTAACAAAAATATCAAATTTTACTAAGAAAGTTATTAGTATAAATAATAATAAAAATATATAGTTAATATAATATATAACTATAGTGATTAGTGATAAATCCCATAAACAAGGGGTATAAAAATATTATTAGTATAATTATAAAAGAAATAATTAACTAATCTGTGCTAGAATATTCACTACAAAACAAATGGATAGACGAAAGTGTATCTTAAGGAGAATCGATGAGAATAGTTAAAATGAGTTTAGTTACAGGAATGTTATTAGGGGCAAACCTGTATGCAATCGAGAATGTTAAGGTTGATGGGGACGCAAAACTTTATTATCATACAGATGATGGTAAAACAGCAACTGGTACAGGCGGTCTATTTGATAAAGATTCTAGTGCAGCACAAGCTGCTTTACGTTTAGGGATTACAGCGGACTTAACTGAAGATATTTCAGCGGGTGCAAGTTTACATGCTCTTTCAACTCTTGGTTTAGAGGGTAACTTAGTATCAAATGTATGGGAAGCTGGCGCAGGGGCTGGAACGACAAGTGATTATTGGTTCTCAGAAGCATGGATGGCAACAACTATGGGTAAGACAAGCGCTAAAGCGGGTCGCCAAACCTTAGATACTCCTTTAGTATTTACAGAAACATGGTCAATTGTTCCTAATACATTTGAGTCAATTTTATTAATCAATCAAGACATTGAAGATACAACATTAGTAGGTGCATGGGTTGGTTCTACTAACTCAGGTGGGGGTGCTGGTATTGGTGGTGTTGTAACGGCTCCAAGTATTATAAACAATGATAGTCGTTTTAATCCACTAGGTGGAAGCGGTGCATATACAATGGGTGTTATTAATAATTCTTGGAAACCATTAACTGCTCAACTTTGGTATTATTCAGTAACAAGTTTTGCTTCTGCTATTTGGGCTCAAGCTGACTTAGATATGGAAGGAATTCTTGTAGGTGCACAATACGCTACATTAGACCCTTCTGCTTCAGGTCCTGGTACAGATACGGGTACAGCGATTGCCCTAATGGTTGGTTATGAAATGAAAGATGTAGTAACGGTTAAACTTGCGTATTCTTCTACGAATGACAAACAAAATGGTGTTGGTCGAAACCTTGCGGGTGCGCAGACAAAAATGTATACTGAGCTATGGTGGAATTATGGTCGTATTGGTACAGCCAACACAGATGCTATTTTAATTTCTGCTGAAGGTACTGTATCTGATATTGAATTATTTGCTTCATATGGTATGATTGATCATAAGACTGCTGGCGCAACTGACTTAAACGAATTTGCATTAACTGCATCTAAGTCATACGGTCCTGTTGATACATCAATTGTATTTATTAATACAGATGGCAAAGTTCTTGGCGCTGCTGCAGATGGAAATTCTGACGCTCAAAAAATGCTTCAGGTTTATCTAACATACAATTTCTAAGAACCTCTTCTTAGTTCTTATCCTTGCCTTTGGGCAAGGTACTTCTTCTTTCTATTCTGCTATCGATTAAGTATTGTTAACTAAAGTAGATGACCCATTTGTTCTTTTTTAACCTCTAAATAATTTTTATTATGTTCATTCTTTTCTACGATTATAGGCAGTCTTTCTACTATTTCTATGGCTTGTAGAGATTTTATTTTTTCAGGGTTGTTAGTTAAAAGTTTTATTTTGTTAATTTTAAAATGTTTTAAAATATCATGTACTATCTCGTACGATCTTGCATCGGCAGGAAAACCTAGTTGATGATTTGCTGCTACAGTGTCAAAACCTTTGTCTTGTAAGGCGTAAGCATTGACCTTATTTAAAAGACCAATATTTCTTCCTTCTTGACGAAGATACAAGATCATTCCTCCTTGTTTTGCAATCATTTCTAAGGCCATGTCAAGTTGCTGACCGCAGTCGCATTTTAAAGATGAAAGAACATCCCCTGTAAGACATTCTGAGTGAACACGAACAATGGGTGTGTCTGGAAGTTCATTTGTGAAAATGGCTAAATGTTCTTTATGGTGCTCTTTGAAGGTTTGGATTTTAAAAGTTCCGTATTTTGTGGGTAAATTGGCAACTTCAGATATCTCTATATTCATATTTAACTGCTTTTTTTATATTGATTTGATAAAATATATATTAATTTAAATCTCGTATAATTATATCATTTTTTTATGAAGGCATATTATGTTTCATCGTTTCCGTCGTTTACGTATCAATTCTAAGCTTCAAAACCTCGTAAGAGAAACCTCCGTGAGTACAGATGACTTTATTTATCCCCTTTTTGTAAAACCTGGTAAAGGTATTAAGACCGAAGTGTCTTCTATGCCCGGTGTCTTTCAAATGAGTATTGATGAAGTTATTAAAGAATGTGAGATACTTAAGTCTTTAGGTCTTTATTCTATTATACTTTTTGGCATACCTGAGGTCAAAGACTCTGTTGGCTCAGACGCCTTATGTGAACATGGCATTATTGCCTCAGCTGTTAGGCAGATTAAGGCAGTTCATCCTGATATGTTTGTAGTAACAGATCTTTGTTTTTGTGAATATACCGATCATGGTCATTGTGGTATATTAGATATGCAAAGAGAAACGGTAGATAATGACGCTACCTTAGAACTTTCAAAAAAACAAGCCCTTGTTCACGCAAAAGCAGGTGCGGATATGATAGCACCTTCTGGAATGATGGATGGAATAATTTTTAGTCTTCGAGAAGCACTTGATGAAGGTGGTTATAGTGATTTACCCATTATGGCCTATTCAACAAAGTTTTCAAGTGGATATTATGGTCCTTTTAGAGATGTTGCGGAATCTGTCCCTTCGTTTGGAAATCGTACCAGCTATCAAATGGACCCAGCAAATCGAATGGAAGCAATAGGGGAGAGTATTGAAGATGAGGCTCAAGGTGCCGATATTTTAATGGTAAAACCAGCCCTTGCTTATTTAGATATTGTTAGAGACATTAAAGAAAATACAAGCCGTCCATTAGCCGTTTATAATGTGAGTGGAGAGTATGCTATGCTTAAATTTGCCGGACGTGAGGGACTCATAGATTATGATAGAGTGCTAATGGAAACCATGATTGCATTTAAACGAGCGGGTGCGAGTATTATTATCTCCTATCATGCTAAAGAAGTAGCGGAGTTATTAAAAAAATAAATAATGATTAAATTTATATTGTACTTTCTTATTCGATTTTCTGTTAAGATAAAGGTCGCTTTTTTAATTGTATTTCTAATCTCAGGAGTGCTTTTTTGGAACATTTCTTATCTAAAAAACAGCTTAGAAAACAATGAAAAAACTAAAAAAGTTTTATTTGCTTTTATTACTGCGGAAAAAGTTAATACGATTTTATTTTCTCTTCAAAAAGAGCGTACTTACTCAGTAGCGATTGTTGAACATGGACAAAATCGTGATAAGCTTGATTATATTCGAAAAGAAACTGATGTCTTAATTGAAAATTTCTTATCAAGTACTCTAGAATTAGAAAAGCTTCCTAGTAAAAAAATTAATGCAAAGGTTGCTTTTTTAAGGAAAGAGATTCTAAGCTTAAAAGTCATACGCAATGAAGTGGATCTTAAAAATATTGATGGGGATGAAATCATACGTTTTTATACGGATTCATTAATAAAACATTTTATTGATCTTATTACTTTAATGACAGCAAGAATTGGATCAAACGATTTTAATGCCTACTCTAATCTTATCTCAGCCATAGAATACACTGCCTTACAACAAGATCTTGTGCAAGTGGCAGTAGGTAGAGACGAGGTGTTTGATCAACTTTGGTATGATCTTATTATAGCTCAAGATGCAAAATCTCAGACCTATTTAGACCGGTTTAAAACCTTTGCAGAGCCTTCTGTTATTCAATCATATTATAAAATTTACTCTAGTCCTTGTTTTATTCATTTAACACAGAACCTTGAATCTTTAAAAGAGCAAGTGGGCTCGAAGGTTGAAGGTATTGATATTGTTCAATGGCTGATATATTATGATAGCTATATGGATCATGTCAAAAAAGTGGAGAAGCTTAATAGTAGTCTTGTACAATTCAAAATAGAACAAAAGATTAAAGAAGAGTCGAACACCCTTATACGTAGTTTAGGCCTTTTATTAATTCCTTTAATTGTGGCCTTTATCATCGCTTGGTTGATCTTTTTTGACATTAAGCAATCCCTCCATACTCTGTTAGAATTTTTAAAAAATAAAACGGCTCCGCAAAAGCCTGAACAGTTCTTGCTAATGGAATCTAAGTCTGAATTAGGCACCATTTATAGGACACTCTTTGATTTTAATGAAAAGATACACGAACAAATTGATATTATTCGCGAGGGCTATGAAGTAGATCAATTAACTTCTATTCCAAATCGCATAAAGCTCTTGAAAAAAATGGAAAACTTACAAGAAAATGAACAAAATATTTCTATCATTTATATTGACATACATAATTTTTCACACATAAATGATAGTTTTGGTCAAAATATTGGTGATATTTATTTACAAGAAACGGCTCAAATATTAAAAGAGATAGCCGGCTCTATCAGTTCGGATCAAATTCTTGATACTTCTATTTTTAGAATGGGTTCGGATGAGTTTGTTTTAGTATGTTCGCATATTGAGTATATCGAGTTGTTAATTCTTAAGTTAAAAGAAACCTACATTATAAGTCATGATGGTATTGATATGCCTCTTTCTTTTACTTTTGGTATAGCCAATTCAGATACGGTGCACTCTCAAGCTACCTTACTCTCAAGAGCTGAAATTGCTTCTCGTTATGCTATTAGTTCTCATAAAAGATTTGCGTATTATGATGAAAATGCACTTCTAGAAAATCATCATAAGGCAAATTTAGAATGGGTTAAAAAAAATTGCTAATGCTTTTTTAAATGGAGACTTTGCTGTGCATTTTCAAGCTATTGCCTGCGTTGAAACAAAAAAAATACTCAAATATGAGGTTTTAATTCGTATGTATGATGAAAAGAAAGAGATGATGGTTTCTCCGGCAGAGTTCTTATCTGTGTTACAAAATTCAGGACATGAAAAAGAATTAACAAAGCTTGTTATTAGTCAAAGCTTTCAAGCCTATGAAGTATGTCAGATAGACTTGTCTATTAATATGACAAAAGATGATTTAGATGAAGATATGCTTGATTATCTTATTACTAAAGCACATAGTCATAATATAAAACCATCGTCAATTGTTATTGAATTAGTTGAATCTGAAGAACTACTTAATGATAACTATATTACAATAATTCAAGGGATTAAAAAAGCGGGCTTTAAAATTGCTATTGATGACTTTGGAACAGGGTATTCAAATTTTGCCTACCTCACCCAGATAAAGCCTCATTTTATTAAGATTGATGGTTCACTTATTCAAGGCATAGACACAAGTATACAAGACCGTCAAGTGGTAGAAGGTATATACAGCTTTGCATCAAACTTAGGGATAGAAGTTGTTGCTGAATTTGTGAGTTCTGATGCCCTGTATGAGATAGTAAAGGATATAGGTATTGAATATGTTCAAGGATATTATATAGGACATGTTATGAGTTGCGAAGAAATAGTAGAAATTAGAAATAAGAGAGAAAAATCATGAGACATTTTTTAACATTAAAAGATTATACAAAAGAAGAAATCTTAGAAATCATTGAACTTGGTTTAAAAATTAAAAAAGAGTTTAAGGCTAAGGCTCAACCTCCATACCTACACGGACAAACACTGTCTATGATATTTGAAAAAAGCTCAACAAGAACACGTGTGAGTTTTGAATCGGGCATCTTTCAACTGGGTGGGCATGGTTTATTTTTATCTAATAAAGATATACAATTGGGTCGTGGTGAACCTGTTAAAGATACAGCAAGAGTAATCTCGTCTATGACAGATATTATTATGATTCGTACTTTCGAGCATTCTCGTTTAGAAGAGTTTGCTAAGTACTCAAGTGTACCTGTTATTAATGGCTTAACCGATACCTACCATCCTGTGCAGTTATTAGCTGATTATATGACAATGATAGAACATAATATGCATGAAAATGCTGTTGTTGCTTATATAGGTGATGGAAATAATATGACACATTCATGGATGATGTTAGCGGCTAAATTAGGATTTGAACTTCGCATTGCAACGCCTAAAGGCTATGAAGTCAATGAAGACGTAATGAAAGAAGCCTTAGAAATTTGTCAACATAGTGGTGGCAAAATCACTGTAAGTAATGACCCAAATGTTGCGGTTAAGGGTGCGAGTGTTGTAACAACAGACACCTGGGCATCAATGGGTCAAGAAGATGAAAAAGAAGAAAGACAAAAAGCTTTTGCTGGATATATGGTGGATGACACCATGATGGACTTAGGTCAAGAGGGTGTTGTTTTCTTACACTGTTTACCAGCATATAGAGGTCAAGAAGTGAGTGAAGAACTTCTGGAAGGACCAAGAAGTTTGATTTTTAAAGAGGCTGAAAACCGTCTTCATGCTCAAAAAGGATTGATGGTTTGGTTGGATTTGCATAGATGAAATTCGTTTAGGAGTTTTGGCAAGAGGTAATTGGAAAACGGTCGCTTCGCTAAGGGAAAGAGCCATTTAAGTCACAACGTGCAAAGCTTCTATCCGTTTTCCAAAATAGCCTATGGCTATTTTAACGACCTGCATTCATTAAAATTACGAAATTTTCCCCGTCTTCAATAACATTAAACATATGCTTTTGACAGAAGTTTTCATTCATCTCAGTTGCCATCTCAGTAGCTTCCATTAGGGCTACATCTTTATCGTCATACACACTAAGTGCTTCTTTTCCTGCTCTTCTAAAACAACCACATTGTTGTGGCACTGTTACTTTATACATTGTTGACCTTTTATTTTATAATTATTTCATTTTGAAAAATTATGGAATTGTACTGAATAAAGTTTAGGGGAAAGCAAGACTTTTTATTGATCGAATTTTATTCAGGAAACAAGTAAGATTCACTTCCTTGTTTCCTGAAGTAAGTGCCTGAACATGATAAATTAGTAAGAAATACCTGTTTTCTGACGAATAATTTCCATTTTTTCTGCTGCTATATTTTTAGCTTTGTCTGCACCAAGTTTTAATATAGCACGTACTTCATCTTGATTGTTCTGAAAATATTCACGTTTTTCTCTAAATGGTTTGAAGTATTCCCACATCACATCATGAAGATAGAGCTTAAAGTGTCCATATCCTTCTCCTGGGGTCTTATATCTTTCTTGTAAGGCCACAAGTTCAGTATCATCCAAAAAGAGCTTAGCCAGAGCGTATATATTACAATCAAGATATTCTTTTGCTTCATCAAGCGGGGTGGTATCGGTCACTATCTTTTTAATGACTTTTTGAATTTTCTTTTCCTCACCAAAGATATTAATGGTGTTTCCATAAGACTTAGACATCTTAGCTCCATCAATACCTGGAACGGTTGCTACTTCAGCTTCAACTTGGTGTTCCGGTAGGTGAAAGGTGTTTCCATATTCATTATTAAATTTCACAGCGATATCTCGAGCCATTTCAACGTGTTGAATTTGGTCTTTTCCCACAGGCACTACTTCAGTATCAAAAAGAATAATATCAGCTGCCATTAAAACAGGATAAGAAAATAAAGAATGATTGGCGGATAAACCTTTAGCTACCTTGTCTTTATACGAATGAGCACGTTCAAGAAGACCCATGGGCGTAAATTGCGAAAGTATCCAGTAGAGCTCTAACACTTCTTTAACATCGGATTGAACCCAAAACATAGTTTTTTCAGGATTAATTCCAAGTGCTAAAAAGTCCGTTGCTGCTTGCATCGTGAATTTTGAAAGAGTAGGTCCATCTTTTACAGAGGTCATGGCATGATAGTTGGCGATAAAGGCATATACGTTATCTTTGTCTTGACGGTCTATCATTTTTTTGATAGAGCCGAAATAATTTCCTATATGCAAATCACCTGAAGGTTGGATTCCTGCTAATACTTTCACTTAATATCCTTAATGCTTAAATCATTGGCGAAATTCTATCGAGATATTATATAATACCCGCTTAGAACACTAAACAAGAGATGTTTGAAGCATAAAGTTAGTGTTAAAAGGATGTTAATGCAATATTATGACTGGATTAAGTGGTTTCATCTTATATCTTTAATTTCTTGGTTCGCGGTACTTTTTTATATGCCACGTCTTTTTGTGTATCATGTAGAAAACTTGGATAAAAAAGATTTTGTAGATGTGGTTAAGGTGATGGAAAAAAAGATTTATAAATTTATAGGTATTCCAGCATTTTGGGCAACACTTATGTCAGGTCTTGTTATGATAGCTTTAAACCCCGGTCTGTTTCAAAGTGGTGGATGGCTGCATGCTAAGCTTGCCTTAGTTTTTATCTTAATACTATTTTTCTTTTCAATGGGGCATTATAGAAAACAGTTTTTAGAAGATAGATGTGAAAAAAGTAGTAGTTTTTTTAGAAAATATAATGAAATTCCAACAATTTTGATGTTTATTATTGTAGCAATGGTAATCGTCAAACCTTTTTGAATTGTTGGGAAAAGTAATTGGAAGTATTTAATGTATCTTTTTGAGGTGCCCTTTAGTATAAAACACTATACTATCTTAATATTTACCTATAAAAGGAGAGTGTCTTAATGAAGATACTAGTGATAATTTTTTTTATATCTTTAGGCTTACTTGCAGACAAGGTCACTTTGTCTATGGGAGAAAATAGTGTCATCCAAAATATTTCAAAAGATGTTTTGCAAAGGGCATATAAACGTGCAGGATTAGAGGTAGACTTTAAAGTGATGAGCTTTTCTGATGCCTTGATATCATCTAACTCAGGTCACACTGATGGGGAAGTCTCTCGTGTTGAAAAGATAGTTCAATCTTATCCAAACTTAATAAAAGTACCTATAGCAATCAATTATATTGAAGCGGCTGCTTTTAGTAAAGACAAGACTATGAAAATTAAAAACTGGAATGATTTAAAGGCCTATAAAATTGGACTTGTTAAAGGTGTGAAATTTATCGAAAAAAAGACACATGGTTTTGATAAACTTGTTGCTGCAAGTTATAATGAAGTTTTTAGCTTATTAGATAAAGATAAAATTGATATTGTGGTTGTACCTAAACTCATTGGTATATATAAGATATTTAAACATAATCATCAACATATAGATGTAATAAATTCGAGTTTAATGAGACTTGATTTATATCATTTTGTACACAAAAAAAATGCTTATCTTATCGATAAACTAGTACCAGTTTTAGAAAAGATGAAAGAAAGTGGAGAAATTAAATATATACGTAGTGCGTATCTAAGGAAAATATCAAACTAGTTTGTTTTGGGACGGCAACAAATGAGAAAAAGCCATTGGCAAAGCCAAGGTTTCTGATTAAGATTAAACCTTCTAAAGTTTAATCAATATCTACGAACCCTTCTTTAATATCATCTTTTGCTTTTTTATCTTTGTCCATATTCGTTTCAAATTCAGACTCACCTTGACCTTCTTCAAACTCAGCATACATATTTTCCATCTCTTCTTCTGTAACGGCCTTAGTGCCACCAAACATATCTTCAACAAAATTTGGCTCATCTTCAATAGTTGTTCTTTGCTTTTTAGAACGGGCATGGAAAAGAATAGGAGTTCCTTCAAAGTTAAAGGCCTCACGAAGCTTGTTCGTTAGGTAACGTCTGTAGGTAAAGTGAAGTCCTTCAGGGCGGTTCATTACGAGGGCAATTCTAGGAGGTCTAATATCATACTGAGTTACATAATAAAGACGAATGGTCTTACCCTTAACAGAAGGCAGGTGGTGCTTTCTTTGGGCGAGTTCAATAACTCTATTAAGTTTAGACGTACCAATACGTTGAGAATAATTTTCATTGATTTGTAAGATCATATCCATGATTTTATTTACACGACGATTTGTCAAAGCAGAAATTGTTAAGATAGGTGCATAATGCAAGAACTTAAAACGACCTCGAATCATTTCAACATATTTCTCATAATCTTTATCCGTTAAATCCCACTTATTTAATACAATGATACACCCTAAACGGTTATCATCAATAAGGCCTGCGATCTTTTCATCTAGGTCTTTAAATGGCTGAGAAGCATCCAGTACTAAAAGTGCAACATCTGCATCTTGTAACATCTCTCTAGTACGGTTTAATGCGTATTTTTCTATACCTTCAATTTGGCCACGACGACGAAGACCAGCGGTATCAACGAAGGTGACACGTTTGTCTCCAACTATTATAAGCTCATCAATAGGGTCAACGGTTGTACCTGCAACATCTGAAACTACCGAACGGTCTTCACCAACAAGGGCGTTAAGTAAAGAAGATTTACCCACATTAACACGACCAATAATGGCCACTTTAACTTGGTTAAGACGCTCGGGGTCATACCAACGAGTTTGATCGTTTTCTTCAAAAACGGTGGGGTCTTCATCTACCTCTTTATAGTCTACATCTTCATCAAATTCTTTAAGATGATAATCATGAGCAGCCTTTGCTTCTTCTAGCTTTTTAAGTCTAAGAAGTTCTTCTTCTGCCTCACGCTTTTCTTCATTGCTTGGAAGTGAGGCATGTATCCATTCTATTAAGGCAATGGTATTACGGTTATGCGCAACTGAAATACCAAAAATAGTATCGGTTCCAAATTCATAATAATCCCAAAGTTTTTCTTTCATTTTATCGTTATCGATTTTATTAACAACAAGACAGATGGCTTTTCCCATAGCTTGAAGTTCATAAAAGAATTTTTTATCTTCATCATTTGCAATAGTTTTGCCATCCACCATATATAAAATGATATCAGCTTCATAAGCAGCTTTAACAGCTTTTTCTTTTATCTTATCAAAGAGCTCACAGCCCTTGTCTAATCCACCTGTATCCAGGATTTGAACCTCTTTGTCTAGAATTTTGGCTATTCTTTTTTTAACATCTCGTGTAGTTCCTGCTTGATCTGAAGTGATCGCATCACGCTTTTTTAAGAGGCGATTGAATAAAGAGGATTTTCCAACATTTGGTCTACCAATAATGGCTAGTTTTTTCATATTTTTGGGTGCTTTCTATAAAGTAATTACCTAAGTATAACCTATCTGTACTTTAGAGGTGCCCTTTATATAAAATTTTGGAAAGTTTAGTAGAGCTTTTAGTCTTTGATTAACCAAATATGAAGTTCTTTAGTCCTAGGGTCTGTCCAAGTCTCTTGTATATGAGCATTAATAGAAATACCTTTGGTTGTTTGTGTACTTTTAACTTCTGTACTTGAGCGAACTTGCAAGGCGGTGGATTTTTCATTTCGGATAATGATAGTATCAACGTGCACACCACTTTGTTGAGCAAGTTCATCAATAGCGCGTGAAATAGCGACTTTTCTTTGAACAGCCTCCCCTTTAAACTGGGGTTTAGAACTCCCAATCGCACCAACTTTTCCTTCTAAATTTGGTTTGTTTAACCATTTTGGCTCATAAGAGATGACTTCTTTTTGTGAACATGCAAGAAAAAATGTAAAGATAAAAAGAAGGGGGAGGAAAGTTTTGAACATTGTACGCCTTTACAAATGAGCAAACCTAATGAATTATGCGATTCATTAGGCTTGCTCACTTATGGGGAGCAGGAAATTTCCTACTCTCATATATATTAGTTTGAAGGAAATTCTTTTTCTAAACTTTCTAAGGCATTTTTAGCTTGAAATTGTTGCCATAGTGCTTCATCATTTTTGTATGATGATTGGACATTGTTTTTAATTTCTTTATTCATAGAATTTTCATCCATACCCACTAAGATATACATAGCCTTATTTTGTGGGTGCTGCCAAAAGTTAACTTGTTGAGAACCTCTTAAAGATACCTTAGCTGCTTGCTTGGACACTTGAGTAGACACTTTATCCGCAACTTCTCTCCCACCAATACCGGTAGAACGGGCAAAGGTTTCAACCTTGTCTTTTACTAAAGACTCAATTTGTTGAGCAAGGTTAGAACGTGCATTAGCAAGTGCTTCTCTACGTGTAAATCCCGCACCTAATTTACTATATGGAGCTGAACCAACCTCAGTAATTGCTCCTTCTAAACCTACGCCTGGATTACAGGTCCATTTTGGCGCGAGAACACCATCTTGCTCACATTTAAAGGTAACTTCATCACTTGGTTTTGCATTGTCCCCACAACCTGTGAAGGTAGCTGTTAATAGTGCAATTAATGCTAATGATCCAATAGTACTTTTCATTAAAACTCCTTGTTTATATTTATATCTGGGTTTATTGTAGCAAAAATTACCATAGAATTAAGCTTAGAAAAAATTATTATCTTTAAATTTACAACTGAGCTAATGGCCGTTTATAAATTTAGCTTTGGATTCTCAGGTAAAGATTCTATATACATAGATTGAGAAGGAAAGGCAAAGCTTGCCTGATTGTCTTCTACTATTTTCATGATATTTAGATTGATTTTTTCGCGTACTAAAAGGTATTCATTCCAATTAGTAGTGTTGGTAAAAAAGTAACAAAAAATTCCTAAAGCAGAGTCTTGAAAGTCGGTAAAATTCACAAGAATGGTGCCATCATTAATATCAGAATCGTCTTTAAGCATTTGTCGTATTTGAGTAAGGATGTTTTGCATCTGTGTTGAGTTGGTATCGTAGGTAAGGCCAATAGTCATCTTTATACGGCGCATAGTCATTCTTGACCAGTTTGTAATGGGACTGTTCGCGAGGGTAGCATTAGGCACAGCAACAAGAGCTTTGGCAAAGGTTCTTACTCGAGTTGAGCGAATACCTATACTTTCCACGGTTCCTTCAACACCAGGTGTTTGTATCCAGTCTCCCACATCAAAAGGCTTATCTGAGAAGATAACTAAAGAACCAAATAAATTGGCCGCCGTGTCTTTTGCCGCGAGGGCAAAGGCAAGACCACCTAAGCCTAACGAGGCTAAAAAACCTGTGAAATTGTACCCCCATTCTTGAACAATAACAACAAAACCCATGATAACAAGAACAAGCTTCACTCCCTTGATTAAAAATAAGGCTAAATCAGCTGAAAAACGGTTAGCAATTTTCCCTTGAACACTGGATACAAAGGTGCTAAAAATTCCTATGACACGGTATAAGGACCAAAAAATTGTAAAGGCAAACATAGAATGAAAAAAGTGAGAGTTAAATGCATCCAGTTGGGCAGGAAGCTTTAAAAAAATAAGCATTCCATAAAGACCAAGTAAAATGAACACAAGACGAAGAGGCGGCTCAATAGCGGTAATGATTTCGTCATCTAAGGTGTTTTTAGTCTGAGAACTTGCCTTATGAAGTATAGAAATAAAGCTTTGGGCCAAAGGACCTCGTAAAAAAATGAAAAAGAGTAAAATAGCAAAAGATATTAGCCATTGTTGTCCTGTATTATCAAAAAAGTTTTCTTGTAAGAGTTCGTTGAAGGTGTTCATTTTAATGTCTTTGTATAATAAATTTAAAAAGATTTTAGCACAATTTGAGATACAATCATCTTTATGAAATATTATGCTTATAAAGAATTTGTAAAAGATACAAAAAAACTTGTGAAACTCTGTAAAGAATATGAAGCAGATACCTTGTTGGCCGTAGCAAGAGGAGGGCTAACCTTAGGACATGCCTTTGCTGAAGCGGTAAATACACGACGCCTTTTTACTATAAACTCTATACTTTATGAAAAAGATAAAAAAGGATCACGCTGTGAAATATTTAATATGCCAGACCTTAAGGATGCAAAAAAAGTCTTACTCTTAGACGATATTGTGGACAGTGGTCAAACCATAAAAGAAGTTCTTTCTTTGTTAAGGGAAGATTTTCCTGAGGTGGAGTTTAAGATTGCGACCCTTTTTTATAAACCAACAGCCCTTATTCAACCCGATTTTTGTGTGCATGAAGCAAAAGAATGGATAGAGTTTTTTTGGGAAAAAGACTTTCAAGAAGATTCTCTTGATTAAGGACACTATTAAAAATTACTTGGTCTTATTTAAAGGGATCTTTATTGTTCTCAGGGTGATGGCCTTTGAAAAGTTTATGATGCTTTTTTTCTTTTTTTATGTACTTTGTATTTTAAGTATATCTCTTGTGTTAGGATTAATCCATTGGGCTCTTGGCCTAATGCTTTTTAGTATTTCTTTGATGATGTTTTCAAAGGTGTTAAAGCATTCAGGGTGTTTAAAACGGATGTTAATTAAAAAGAGAGATAGAATAGAATACGCGGATCCTAATGCACATGATGGAAAAGATATTTTTAAAAAAGCTGAGGTAATTGTAAAAATGCGTTTGAGTGAGGTAGAAAAAACCAAGTTGATCTCACAAGAATTAATGCAAGGAAATGAACATTTTTATCTTGTTAAAGTGGGTAAGGATGTTAGCGTTATTGCTTACGATTGGATTATAGGTATTTCTCCTGAATTATTAGATATGGAATTTGATTTCGAAAAAGAAAAGTAGGCCTTAAAAGAGTTTTATAGCGTACAATACAACAAAGCTAAACCCTAAAAACAATAAAGAAGAGATAAAGATGAGAGCCGTTACATCTTTAGGTTTACAGTTGTAAAGGGAAGCTAAATTAACATTACTCACCGCTAATGGCATAAAAATCTCCATTAATATAATTCCCTTAGTCATAGAAGATAAAGGAAGAAACTGTAAAACAATAAATGCCAGCAGAGGTAAAAAAATAAACTTAATGCTATTAACATGAACAATTAACCTTATGTTTAAAGACTTGAGTCGTACGCTATGCAAGTACATACCTAAGATGATAAGCTGAATAACCATACTCGTATAAGCACCCATTTTTAAAGCAGACATGATTTCTGCTGGTAGAGAAACCCTAAAGAAGTTTAAAATTAGTGCTAGTACTGCAAACCAAAGCACAGGAAGTTTCATTATATTTTGCATAGATTCTTTGATAGAAAAACTACCTCGAGAATAAAAATAAACACCGATTGTATAAACAATAAACATATTTATTAGATTGATAAGAGTGGTAAAAGGGATGCTTTCAGGTCCAAATACTGCAATACCTAAGGGAATACCAAGATTACCAGTATTTCCAATAAGTGCGGCGACACTAGCGATAGAGCGTTCTTTGTCTTCTTCAAATAGACGTTTAGATAGAAAAAAGGTGAGTATTAAAGCAAAAGCAACAATACCTGCATAGATAAGAGGTGTGAGAAAAAGTTGTAGGTCTATGGGACGTTGTAATAATCCCCAAAAGGTTAAAAAAACTTGTAGAAAATAAACCGAAAGAAGATTAAATGACTTTTCATCTAGTCTTTCTTTAAAAATATGTTTTGCGCAATATCCCACTAAGATAAACATATATATAGATAAGATTGCTAAAAATAAATTTCCCATTATAGGTCACCTGAACTATTTTTTCGTATTTTAACGGATATATAGTAAAATAAGGGCCATGAATAATAATTTCTCTAAAAAGCTTGCCTCCTTTTCTTTTCTATTTTTGGCAATTGCCTTTATTTCGCTGACCTTTTTTAATACCTATGAACCAACCCGTCATCTTACTACTACCTTGTTTTTAGTCTTAACGGTGGTTTTATATTATCCCCTTAGACTCATCATTACAAATAAAAAACTTTCTATGACGTATAGTGCCTTGATAAAAGACCCCGACGCTTCAAGCCTTATAATGTTTTATATTAAACTGCCTGTTTTTCTTGTGGGTGCGCCTATTTTATTAGGGGCTTTTGTATTGCTATTTATTAAAGCCTCTGTGTTCTTTTCTATCAATGCTCGTCTCATTATTTTGTCTATAGGGGCCTTTGTCTCAATTTTTATTTTTTGGACTTTTTTGGGACAAAAATTAATAGAAAGTAGAGATAGTATAGCTCTGTTGTATTTTAAAAACCGTCTTGATCAAAAGTTGGGTTATCATGTTTTACTATTCATGACATTTTTTTCAGTAACGACGGACTTAGTTGAATCTCTCACTATTACCTTACTTTTTTCCTTTTTGATTTTTGATGTCTTGTTCTCCTTGCATGGAAAGACAAACTTAAGACGTTTATTTGTTGAACATGGTTTGTTCTTAGTATTTAAATTTTCTTTAATGAGTTTAGTGGTGCTTTTATCTTTTAAATATGCCCGTCCAATCTTAGATGAGGTCATCATAGACTTTGTCTTATGGGTAAATCCAAGTTTGAGCGTTGTGGCTGTTTATCTGTTTTTATATGCTATTTCAGGTGTGGGAAATTATGTGCAATTAAACCTGCTTATTTCTTATATATTTAAAAAACCAGGGACTCAATTTATAGTAGTTTGGACAATGATGGCGGTTTTATATATGGGTTTAACTGCGATTCATTTAAGGTACGATCATTTTAATAAAATGAAGAAAAAAATTGAAAAATATCAAGAAAAGACTAGAGGCTAGCCTTTTTCTTTTTTAATAATTTCATAGGCCTCGTTAATACCTTGTGTCTTTTGCATAGCATCTTCAATATAATGCTCATCCGCGCCTTGGGCTTGAATGATATCGGGATGATACTTTTTCACAAGTGAACGGTACTTTTTCTTAATAGTTTTTAAGTCATCTTCAGCATTAGCCCCTAAGGTTTCATACGCTTGTGCAATTGAACTTTGTGTTTTAACCTCAGAAAAGCTGGATTGAAAGTGCTTCATCATGGCCTCTAATTCGGCTCCTGAAAAATGTAAAAATGCAGCTATCTTAGTTAATATATTTTCTTCAGCAGCGGTGACTTTCCCATCAATAAAGGCAATATGAATCAAAAAGCTCATCATCATTTGACGTTTTGCCTTATCTCTATGAACTAAAACATAAAGTTGTGAAACTACAGAATCTAAGTTTCTAGGGCGCTGTTTTTCTTCTGAGAAAATCTCCTTTAAATAAGCTTTTACGGTGTGAGGTTCAGGAAAAACTTTGGAAATATCATTAAACATATTTCCAATAAGTTCTGCTTCAAGTTCATCTATATGTCCATCCGCCTTGGCTACCTTCGCGCAAAGCGCAGTAAATAAACCTAGTTCACTTTGCGCAATAGCCTCTTTTGTAATAGTCATATTTTTAAATTGAGCTTGAGTGTAATAAACATGTTGAAAGGTTTTATACGACTTGTAAACCCTATAAAAAACATAAAAAACAATTCCCCAAATGATAATATTTAACATTGCGTTCCTTTATATACTGTATCTAATACGAATTATAATAGAATTTTACACTTAATTTGTAGGGAAAATGTGTGATTAAAAAAATATTGTCTATTGATAAGGGCATTTTATATATGTTTTTTTGCCTCTTTTATGTTTGCCATTATGGGTGGATTTGCCAAAGAGCTTTCTAATTCTATGAGCTCTTTAGAAGTCGTTTTCTTTAGAAATATTTTTGGTGTGATACTCATTGGATATATGTTTTTTAAAACCCCTATTAAACAAAAGGGTGGTAAGCCATTTCTTTTATTTTTTCGTGGATTTATAGGTTTTATTGCCTTACTGGCATTTTTTTATAATATTGCACATATTTCTCTTGCTGATGCGATGACTTTTGCCAAAACAGCGCCAATATTTACAGCTTTTTTTGCGTATATCTTTTTGAAAGAAAAATTAAATATTTATGGTTGGATAGCCTTGATAGTTGGCTTTATAGGCATAGTCTTAATCACTCAACCTCAGGGTTTGTCTTTTAGTAAGACGGATTTTCTTGGAATCTTTTCAGGAGTAGGGGCCGCTCTCGCGTACACCTCAGTACGAGAACTTAAATCGTATTATGATACTAAGTCTATCGTTCTTTCTTTTATGATAACAGGAACGATTGGTCCCTTAATGCTACTTTTAATCAGCCCTTATATTGGAGTTGAAGGCTTTGATTATATCTTTGCTGAATTTGTAATGCCCCATGGTATGGATTGGTTTTATATCTTTGGATTGGGTCTATTTGCAACGATGGCTCAAATGTATATGACAAAGGCTTATGGAGAAACCAAAGCAGGGATAGTGGGCGCTGTTTCATACTCAAATATTGTTTTTGCTATTATTATAGGTTTAGCACTTGGAGATGCACTTCCAAACGTGCTTTCAAGCCTTGGGATCATGGCGATTTTTATTGCTGGAATGCTAGTGCTTAAGAAATAAGGTGCCACGCGTTAGTGATTTAGTGATTTAGCTATAATCACAATATTAAAAGGAAAATTATGGTTTTATTTGCAGGCCCTTGTGTAATTGAGAGTGAAGAAATTGTTATGAAGATTGCTGAGTCATTAAAATCTTATCATGAAAATCCAAATATAGATTTTTATTTTAAAGCAAGCTTTGATAAGGCAAATAGAACTTCTTTAGAGAGTTTTAGAGGGCCAGGATTGGAAGAAGGTATGCGTATTTTACAAAAAGTAAAAGATACCTTTGGGTATAAAATCGTAACGGATGTGCATGAGTCTGCTCAAGTTGAAGTGGTTTGTAAAGTGGTTGATGTGCTTCAAATTCCTGCATTTTTATGTAGACAAACAGACTTACTTGTTGCCGCAGCTAAAACGGATTGTATTATTAATATCAAAAAAGGACAATTTTTAGCGCCTGCTGATATGCAATATCCAGTATTAAAGGTTTTAAATACACGTGGATGTGATGAAGCAAGTTATGAAAATTCTTTAAAACATAAGGTGTACTTATGTGAACGTGGTTCAACCTTTGGATATGGAAATATCGTTGTAGATATGCGTTCTTTAGTGATTATGAAAAACTTTGCACCTGTAATTTTTGACGCGACACATTCGGTTCAAATGCCAGGGGCTGCAAATGGTAAAACAGGAGGGGACTCATCTATGGTTCCTTATCTTGCTAAAGCAGCAGCAGCTGTTGGGGTAGATGGTTTCTTTTTTGAAACACATTTTGACCCAAGTACTGCACTTTCAGATGGACCAAATATGGTGAAACTTGATGAACTAGATAGTCTGGTTGCTAAGCTTCAGAAAATAAAAGAAGTATCTTAGATATAATCACAATACTAATGTTATGCTTACGTGTAACGGGGATGAATACGTTTACTTCGCCTAATGAATAAGAGCAATAAATAGTAGTTTTTTACTGTAACAATGCAGCTCTTGCGTAAGGGCATGGGGACACAGCATAACTACCCAGTTGTAAAACAAAATAAAATTAAGGAATATTAATGAACACAGTAGAAGGTAAACTACAAGTCCAAGTAGGAAAAAAAATAGCAATTATTAATGGTCGTTTTAATCATATTATCACGGACCGCTTAGTTGAAGGTGCAGAAGATACCTATGTACGTCATGGTGGAAATACACAAGACTTAGATTTAATCTTAGTTCCGGGTGCTTTTGAAGTGCCTTTAGCCTTAGAAAAAGCATTAGCTTCAGGTAAATATGACGCAGTATGTTGTTTAGGCGCAGTTATTCGTGGAGCAACTCCTCATTTTGATTATATTTCAGCAGAAGCGACGAAGGGTGTGGCTTCCGTTGCACTAAAATATGGTAAACCTGTTGCGTTTGGTGTTTTAACTGTTGATACAATTGAACAAGCTATTGAAAGAGCCGGTTCCAAGGCAGGAAATAAGGGTGGTGAAGCTATGCTTACTCTTATAGAAATGTTAAATCTTTATACTGAAATGGGTAAATAATGGCGACACGTCACCACGCAAGAATGGCCGTTGTTAGCCTTTTATATGCTTATGATTTGGGCAACCAAAGTGTTACAGATTATTCAGATGAAATCTTAGAAGAAAAAAAGATTCGCAATAAGCAAAAAGAGTTTGCTATGGATTTATTTAAGGGTGTTATGCATAACCTTGAAGCTATTGATGCAAAGATTATTGAAAACCTAACAGACTGGGATTTTGATAGACTAGGCTCAATAGAACGAGCAATTTTACGTTTAGGCGGATATGAAATCACTTATGGTGAACTTGATACAGCGGTTATTATTAATGAGGCTATTGAAATTACTAAGGCCTTTGGAACAGAACAATCACCAAAATTTATTAATGGTGTCTTAGACGCTATTTCAAAGTCAAAGTAATCGTATGAAGGCACTTTTCCTTATTCTTGTTTTCAGTCTTACTCTAATAGCATCTAATCAATGTATCTCTTGTCATAAAGGCATAGAAGATATTCGTGATAGAAGTTCTTTAATGATGCAAGAGATTTTAGAAGTGGCTAAAAATGCAGGACATAAGGGAAATGATTGTATTGTTTGTCATGGTGGAAATCCTAAAACAAAAGATAAAATTCGCGCACATAGCGGAACTGTAAAGTACTTTTTAAGTCATAAAGGCCCAAAAGAGTATTATCCAGCCCCTGCTAGTCCGTGGATTAATGAACATACCTGTGGCATGTGTCACGCAGAACAAGTGGGTGCACAAGCGAACTCTTTAATGCAAACAGAACAAGGCAAGATTCAAGGAACACTTTGGAGTTTTGGAGCTAAAAATGGCTACAAACATGATATTGGTAATTACGCCACTAAAAATCCAAATGACCCGCACAAACGTTTAGGCTCAAACGCATATAGAAAGTATATGGAAGAATTATCTGAAAAAGAGCCAAATGTTTTTCCTAAAGAAATGAAAACTCTTCCTAGAGCTCCTACGGCGGATGAAGTAGAAAAAGACCCAACTCTTGCGGTTTACACCTATCTTCGTCAAGACTGTCTTCGTTGTCATACGGGTTCAAAAGGTAGACAAAAACGTGGTGACTTTAGAGGGATAGGTTGTGCATCATGTCATATTCCTTATTCAAATGCTGGTCTTTACGAAGGCGCTGATAAGTCTATCTCTAAAAAACCTGGACATCTTTTAGTACACTCTATTCAGTCCTCACGAGATGTTAAGGTTAAGGTACATGAGGTGGAGTATTCAGGTGTTCCAGTTGAAACATGTACGACCTGTCATAATCGTGGTAAACGTATTGGTGTTTCGTATCAAGGTTTAATGGAAACAGCCTATAATGCGACTTGGGATGCGGATGGAAATGGTCAACCTAAACTTCATACCAAACGTTATTTACATATGAAATCCGATATACATTACCAAAAAGGGATGTTATGTCAGGACTGTCATACTTCAAATGAATTACATGGAGACGGCTTCTTGTCAGGGACTACTTTAGCTCCTGTTGAAATAGAATGTCAAGATTGTCATGGAACAACTAAGGCGTATCCATGGGAACTTCCTCTTGGTTATTCAGATGAGTTTGAAACTAAGCACAAAGAAGGTAAAGAACGCGGTGTATCTATGACGATGGCGCAGTATCTTAAAAAAGGTATCGTTTATGAGGCTAAAGAAGGGTATCTTCTAAGTGCACGTGGAAATCCTTTAACAAATGTTGTTAAAAAAGGAAACCATGTAACAGTTCACTTGGCTTCTGGAAAAGATATAGAGCTTACACCATTAAAAGCGCTAAAAGAAGAAGAAAAACTTTCTCCTGCAGGTCTTGTTGCTATGGATGGAATTGCCGCGCATAATGATAAATTAGAATGTTATACCTGTCACGCTACATGGGCTCCTCAATGTTACGGATGTCATGTTAAGATTGATTACTCAGAAAAAAAGCAAAATGTTGATTGGTTGCAGGCTTCACATGACCATGATATTCATGGAGCCACAGGTGGTATGAAAAAGAGTTTAAAGAAATACCTTGTCGATGGTAAGGTGACAGAAACACGTTCGTATTTACGTTGGGAAAACCCACCTCTTTCACAAAATGGTGAAGGACGTATTTCACCTACGGTTCCAGGGTGTCAAACAACGATTACAGTTATTGGAAAAGATGGGAAAGCACTTTTGCAAAATCATATCTTTAAGATACCAAATGTAGAAGGGGCAGGAGAAGAAGGTCAAAAAGCTATTGATATGTCACCTATTCAGCCCCATACTATACAAAAACAATCACGTACTTGTGAATCTTGTCACACAAGTGATAAGGCGCTTGGTTTAGGTGTTGATGGCGCGAAAACTATGGGTAATCCTTCGCAAACAACCATTGTTGATTTAATGACAGCGGATGGAAGAGTGCTTCCTCATGCAATAGATGAACAAATTCCAAGTATTGCTAATCTAGATCATGATTATTCTCGTTTTGTGGATGAAAATGGAACCCAACTTCAAACGGTAGGACATCATTGGAAGCTTTCATCTGCTCTTTCAAAGGAGCAAATGGATAGTATAGACAGGCGTGGTGTCTGTCTTTCTTGTCATTTAAACATTCCAGAAGGGGACTTAGCTGTTTCGGCTATGGTTCATGCTTCTGAGATGATAGGTGTGAAAATAGACAATGAAACTCATGGTTCTATTTTAAGTAAGATTGTTCGTCTTGGTGCATGGATACAAGTTCTAGCGGTCGTTGTTTTGCTCTTGCTTATATACCAATTGTTATTTAAAAAACGTAAAAGAAAAGGAAGATGGTAATGAAAAAGATTTTAAGTATTTTAGTATTAGGTGCCTCATTATTTGCTAATGGAATTATTGTGAAAAATAGTGATTACAGCGTTGATAAAACTATATCTCATATTGAGTCTATTGTGAAAGCCAAAGGCTTTGGTGTGTTTGCTATTATTGATCATAAAAAAAATGCAAAAAGTGTTGGTTTAAACTTAAATGAGTCAAAGGTCATTGTCTTTGGTAATCCTAAAATAGGTACACTTTTAATGCAAGAAGATATGAGTATTGCATTAGATTTACCTCTTCGTGTTTTAGTATATAAAGATAACAAGGGGTATATAAGCAAGAGCAAAACAACGACCGCTAGAACTTGTATCCATGCACCAAGACGAACAATCTTACTTAAAATAGAACCATGAGTTTCATTGTC
>NZ_JAEMVE010000031.1 GCF_029216045.1 Sulfurimonas sp. MAG313
GAGCTCTGCCCAAAGCAAAGTTCTTAGTCCATAAACAGAAAACAAACTCAATAGACCTAGTAAAAACATAATGCCAGCACTTGCTCGGGCTTCTCTTTCATTAATAACTCTGAAATCATAGGCCTTAACATCTTCACCAAATTTAAAAAATAGGTTCATTAATTTAGTCCTTAGCCTTATAACCAGAACCTTGAATCGCTTTAATTATAGCTTTTCTATCGGTTTTGGTTTTATCATATTCTATAAGAACATTGTTTTGGGATGAGGAGGCTTTTACGCTGGCAATACCTTTTATTTTAGAGATAGACTTTTCAAGAGTCACCTCACAGCCAAGACAGGTCATTCCGTCAACATTAATGGTTTCTTTTTTAATATCAGATACCTTGATATACACTGTTTTTTCTGGTGTATCAGAAGAACAAGCTCCTAAGACAAGAGAAAGACTGAGCACGAATGCTGTAACTAGGTTTGAGATTTTCATAGTTATCCTTTGATTGAGAGGTTTATTATTAAGCATTTAAGACCTTTTTTAGCTGTGCTCGTTTCGTGTCTTTTATGAAATAAAAAATAGTCATACCTTCTCTTTTATTTTCAAGTAAATTGGCATCTTTTAGTTTTCGAAGATGTTGAGAGATAGGAGATTGCTTCATTTCTAAAATATCTGCCAAATCGCATACACATAGGCGTTCATATTCTAAAAACAGATGCATAATCTTTAGTCTTACCTCGTTACCTAAAAGAGCAAAGAATTGAGCAGAAGGTTGTAGGTCTTGTTGGTTGATATAGCCTTTAGCCTTTTGTATTAAGCTCATGTCAACACTAAGACGGCAACAAGAAATATCTGGGTTCATTTTGATCCTTTATGCTATATTAGTATATTCTAATATAGCATTTACTTAAAAATTTACATTAATTTGTGTATACTTAAAATAAAAAAGATTGTTTATGACACGCAGAGAATTATTAAAGATATTGACCTTATATGGTTTAGCTGAACTTATGAGCTTAGAAGCGAGTGAACTAGAAGCTAAAAAAGTTGTAATAGTTGGAGCAGGAACAGGGGGGATGGTTTGTGTGAGCTTACTTAAACTTTTAGCTCCTAAACTTGAGCTTACTATTATAGCTCCTAATGCAAGGCATGTGTATCAAGCAGGTCAGACCTTTGTGGCAGCTGGCTTGATGCAAGAAAACGAGATCATGAAAAACACAAAGGATTTATTGGGAAATACGCATTGGATACAAGAAAAAGTTCTTAGCTTTGAACCTGAAAACAATAGCCTTATCTGCTCAAACCAAGAAAAAGTAAGGTATGACTTTTTAATAGTGGCAATGGGTTTAGAATATGACTTTAACAAGATAAAGGGTTTGCACAAAGAAGATATAGGTACAAAAAATATTACAAGTGTATTTCTTAATGATTTAAATAAGGGAAGTTGTAAGGGGGGAGTGCTTACACATCAATGGTATAAAGACATAGCACATCATGCAAAAAATAAAAAGACAAGGGTTCTTTTTACCCATCCTACGGGAGCGATAAAATGTGGTGGCGTGACAAAGAGTGTAATTTATCTTTTATTGGACTACTTAAAAGGAAACTCTCCACAAGGAGGGGATGACTTAAGTGAAAATGTTGAAATAGTTTTTGCTAAACCAGGGACTAAGTTTCTTGGAGTGGATATATATAATGAAATTTTAGTGGAAAGGTCTAAGTCCTTAAAGGTAAAGATGCAATTTGATCATGTCTTAGATAAGATTGATACAGATAAAAAAATTGCCTATTTTGAGCATAAGTATAAGTTAGTAGAAGGGGATGAAGATTTTGATGCATGGGAAGATACTATTAAAAAAGAAAGGGTAGATATTTCTTATGACTTTATTCATATCGTTCCTTCTATGCAAGCCGTTGAAGCCTTAAGAACATCAAAATTATCTAAAAAATCAGGACTACAAATAGGATATTGTGAGGTAGACTGGAAAACACTTCAACATAAATCATATAAAAATGTTTTTAGTGTAGGCGACAGTGCTGGAATACACCTAGGTAAAACAGCCGCTTCTGCCACCTATCAAGCGAAGGTGGCTGTAGAAAATATTATCCATATAATGAAAGAAGAAAAACTTATTAATTTCGATGGCTACAGTGCTTGTCCTATTAAGTTAAATTATAAAGAGGTTTTATTTGCTGAGTTTAATTACAAAGGATATACGCAGAGAAAAGTACAAAACCCTAAAAAACCTAGTGCCAAACTATTTGACATTGACCTGCATGAATCACCAACAGACTATTGGAAGTCAGTGAGTTCTTAAGTTATATTTGTGCTATTCTTAACTTACTGTAAGCTCGTCAAAGAACAGCTCTCTGTTACTTTCAAAATTATCGACTAAGGTGGTAAAACATCCGCCTAATTCTCTGACGATTTCTATATTGGGCTCAATATAGATTTTGTTTCCCTTTTTTTCCATGGTAATGATATTTGCCTCTCTTAATTCTTTGAGGTGCTTTGATATAGTAGGTAATGAGAAAGTAAAGTGCTCTGCTATGGTACTTACACACGTAGCGTGAGCACTCACTTCTACCTTTGGATCTTTTTTATCGATAGAACAGGTATATCCTCCGGTAAAAACATTTTTAAAAATTAAAAAACGTGTTTCATTCCCTAAGGCCTTGAAGATTTTTATCTTTTCTTGCATATCGAGCATTATGGTCCCTTGACTTTATTATAAAAAGATTATACCATATCGTTATCTATTTAGTTAAATGCCTAATTAGGCATTTAACTATAAAATAAAAGGATGTAGAGATGATGAAATGGTTAATGAGACTTTTTATGACTAAAGAATCTTTATTTGAAATGATGACGTATAAGGTTCAAAGTAAAAAAGAAATTACAGATATAGCGGATGGTTTTTCTAAAGCCTGTGAAAAATATAAGTTTGCACTTTTACATGAGTATGTATATCACGAAATTGTTGAGTCCAAAGGATTTCCTATTGAGCGTAAGGTGTATATATATGAAATCTGTCAAGCAAAGGTAGCGGCCTTAGTTTTAACAGATGAGCCAGATTTTGCTCCTTTTATGCCCTGTAGAATTGCCTTATATGAAGAAAATAATCAGGTAAGTGTCTCTACTCAAAATATGCAGATGATACTTGATACTCTTGGAGATAATAAAGCCTTACAAACACAAACTTCTGAACTATTTACGCTGCTAAAGCAGTTAATTAATGAAATAAAATAAGGAAATAAAAATGAATAAAATTATAATTGGATGTATTACACTACTACTGAGCACTTCGGCTTTTGCTGGGTTTGCAGAAACAGATAAACTTTTAGTTCAGGCAAAAAAAGAAGCAGGTGAAATGATGCCTAAGACTTTGAAAACTATGATAGACAAAGAACAAGATGTGATAATTTTAGATGTTCGTGAGAGCGAACAACGTGCTGAAGGTGAGATATATGCTGATGAGACCTACGCAATAACACGAGGAAACTTAGAATTTGAGGTCTTAAATAAGATTAAAAATAAAGACGCTATTATCGTTACTTATTGTCGTGGGGGAAGCCGTGGTGCCTTAGCTGCGCAAACTCTTAAAAGCTTAGGGTATAAAAATGCAACCAATTTAAAAGGTGGTTTAAAAGGCTGGGCAAAAGCTGGATATCCGATAGAAACGGGTTTAGGGGTTACTATCTTGAGCAAAGAAGAATAAAACATGATTACTTTGATTTTAAATAATCAACCTTATGATGGTTCAGATATCACATATAATGCTCTTCGTTTGGCTTCAACCTTGCATAAAAATAAGGAAGAGGTGAATATATTTTTGATGAATGATGCGGTTGATTTAGCGAGAAATAAGATGCTTAAGCCTGAACATTATGATCATGATTTAGTTTTAATGCTCAAAGAAATGTATCATAGTGGAATAAACTTACAAGTATGCGGAACCTGTAATGCTCGATGTGGCCTTTTGAAAAACGAACCTTATTTTGATGATAAGATTTCATCAACAATGCAGGTTCTGTCTGATTTAGTGTCTACAAGTAAACAAGTACTAACTTTTTAAAAAAGTATATTTTTATACACACAAATTTTACACACATAAGTTATAATTTTAAATAGATATTATTTTTATTATAAGAAGGATGAATTATGGATATAAAAGAATTTTTTGCATATGGTGAAAAAGTTGAAGGCTATAGTGTAAGAGTGTTAAACGAAAGAGAAGCCAGAGCCGCTGCAGGCTTGCTTTTTGCCTTTGGTCTACTTGCTCTAATGAACAGCGTGGCTCTTGGCCATGTAATTTTTACAAAATTTTATATAGCTTTCTTTATGTTTGATTTTACTATTCGTGTGATTCAACCGCGTTATTCACCTAGTCTTTTATTAGGACGATTTTTTGTACAAAATCAAAAACCTGAGTATGTTGGAGCTATTCAAAAGCGTTTTGCTTGGGGTATTGGATTTCTTTTAGTAATTCCTATGTTTTATACCTTAGTGATACACTTCACACCAACACCAATAAAAGTTCTAATCTGTGTCTTATGTCTTTTCTTATTACTTTTTGAATCGGCTTTTTCTATTTGTCTGGGATGTAAAATTTATGGTTTTATCTCAAAACAACCTCTTCAACACTGTCCAGGTGAAGTATGTGAGATGAATTTTAAAGAACCTATCCAAGGTTTTAATACTGTGCAAAAAATCATAGTGGTCCTCATGATGATAGGGCTGTCTTATGGAATGTATAGCTTTATGTTTAAGTTAGAAAACAAAACCTTCTTAGGCGATAAAATGACAACGATGATGATGTCTCAACAGGCCATTGATAAGCAAGATTATCAAAAAGAACTTGATGAATTTAATGATGATAGCTTTTAGCTTATTTAATCGTACATCTAACTAGTGCGCGAAGTGCAAAATTTTGTTTTTGTATTTCATCGAGCCAAAGTTGAGCAAAACGTGTAGGCTTAGATGTTAGTGTATATATCATCCACTTTCCTTCTTGCCTCACTTTAAGTAATCCTGCTTCTTTCATGTGTTTTAAATGCCTTGAAACTAAGGGCTGAGAAAGCTCTAAGGTGTCGCATATCTCACACACACAAACTTCCTTTTCTCGTACTATAAGCGTAATGATTCTAATTCTATTACTGTCTGAAAATATTTTTGCAATTTGGACTAAGTCTTTCATTTAACCTCTTTTAAAGTCAATATATATAACAATTAGGTTATATGATTATAGAGGAACTTAGATGAAAAAGAGTTTAATGTATATACATACCTTAGTCGGTTTAACAAAAGTAAACAATGGAAATTTTAAGAGTCTTAAAGTATGACAGCTTTTATAATAGATTTTTTCACAGCCTTAATAGACCTTTCAAACGCTATGGCACCTTATATCTTGTTTGGTCTGTTTTTTGCGGGAATTTTACATGAACTTGTGCCTGAAAGTATAGTGACTAAGCATTTAGGAAAAGAAAGCATCTCTTCGGTTATTAAATCTACTCTTTTTGGAATTCCTCTTCCTGTTTGTTCATGTGGAGTGATTCCTTTGGCTACGAGTATCAAAAAATCAGGAGCATCCAAAGGAGCAACCCTTTCTTTTTTAATTTCCACGCCAATTACAGGAGTGGATTCTATCTTAGCTACTTATGGAATGTTTGGGTGGATTTTTACCCTATATAGAGTGTTTACTTCTATGATAATTGCAATATTTGCAGGTATTATGAGTAATATCTTTGATAAAGAAAATTCTGAAGCAGAACATACAATGAATTTTTCTAAAATAGTACCTAGCTCAGTAAATACGGGCGGAAATTCATTTTCTTTAGCGCCGATAGTTAGTCAGAACAGTGAAAAATTAGACTCATGCTGTAGTTCAACACAAGAATCTTGCTGCAGTTCACGTGATGAAGTTAAAAAGTTTAGTTTAAAAAAAGCCTTTAGCTATGCCTTTGGAACCCTTCTTTCTGACATTTCTAAACCTCTATTATGGGGGCTTTTAATTGGTGCTCTTATTACAGTGGCCATCCCTAAAAACCTTAGCGATATCTTGATTGAATATTCTTGGTTGTCATATATCATTGTTATTGCTATTGCCATTCCTATGTATGTATGCGCTACGGCGTCTTTACCTATTGCAGCGGCCTTAATGCTTTCAGGTGTTAGTGCTGGCGCAGCCTTTGTGTTTTTATCCGCAGGTCCTGCCACTAATACAGTAACCATGGGGGTGGTTAAAAAAATGCTAGGAACTAAATCTTTGTATATTTATCTTTTAAGTATTGCTCTTGGAAGTATACTCTTTGGTCTAGGACTCGATTATGTTTTTAGCATTAGTGATATCGACCCGAAATCTTTACTTCATATGCATGAAGAAGCAGGGCTCATTGAAATGCTTTCTAGTCTTATTCTTTGGGCATATATTTTGTATTTTAGCTTAAAGACATATTTTATTAAGAAAACTTAGAATATGCCATATTTCAAGATAATTATGAACTTTTTACTCTTACTTATCACCTAGTTAAAAGAATATATTGCTATAATCACCTTATGAAATTATGGAAAAACTTTGAATAAAGAAGATTATTTTATCTCATGTTTTAACTCTAAAAGAATTGGGGATGACGCGGCTATTGTTGATGGGTGGGTAATATCCAAAGATGCTTTTTTTGAAAATGTGCATTTTAAACGTGAATGGTTTAGTCTTCAAGAAATAGCATATAAGTCTATGATTATTAATATATCTGACGCGATTGCTATGAACGCGGTTGCTAAATACGCACTTTTGGCAGTGGCCTTGCCCTCAAATCTTTCTAGAAGCGAGATAAAAGACCTATATCTCGGTTTTGATAAAGCGGCTAAAGAATTTGGTATAGAAATCATTGGTGGCGATACGGTGTCTAATATCAAAATAGATATCACCGTAACAATCTTGGCTAAGAGTAAAAGTCCTTTAAAAAGAGTAGGGCTAAAAAGTGGACACTATTTAGCTTATACAGGAAGCCTTGGATCGTCAAAAAAATCTTTAGATTCTTTGCTTAGAGGCGGTAAGGGAAGAAAAAAATCACGTTTTTTTAAGCCAGTGCTACGTCAAGAATTCATTAAAGACACTCGAAGGTTTTTATCCTGCGGTATGGATATTTCTGATGGTTTATTTTCAGATTTAAATAAACTGCATAAGGCAAATACACTAGGCTTTCGTTTTATGTCTAAGATTTCTAGGTCGGTAGGATGTAGTGGGGAGGAGTATGAAATGCTTATTGGATTTTCCCCTAAGCACAAAAAGACTATGATACGTAGAGCACAAGCGAGACGTTGTTCTGTAAACATTTTTGCTAAGGCACAAAGAAAAAATTATAAATCATTATGTAAGGCACATCACTTTTGAATAGAAATTATTATTTAAATCATTCTTCAATACCCTTTCATTTCGCGCAAAGTCCTAGAGATTTTGTAGTAGATGAAATTCCATTATATGAGTTTAGTGGAGAGGGAGAACATCTTGTTCTTCATATTCGCAAGAAAAATTTATCTACCTTTGAAATGGTAGACATATTATGTAATATCACAGGGGCTAAGGCTAAGGAAATAGGCACAGCAGGCCTAAAAGATAAAAATGCTTTAACCACTCAGTATATCTCTGTTCCTGCTCGTATTGAGGACGCTATTGATAAACTGGATCATCCTCAAATTAAGATACTCTCAAAGATACGACATAATAATAAGATTCGAACCGGTCATTTAAAAGGAAATCGATTTTTTATACGTATTAAAAAAGTACTTCCTGTCGCGGCTACTAAGTTGGACCAAGCGATGAAACATATTAAAAAAGATGGAATGCCAAACTATTTTGGATATCAGCGTTTTGGAAATGATGGGGATAATTACCTGATAGGAAAAGACATCATTGATGGAAAGAAAAAAGAAAAAAACAAGAGAAAGGCACGCTTATTTATTTCAGCGTATCAATCTCACCTTTTTAATCTGTGGTTGAGTCGTCGTATAGAAATTTCTAAGCTAATATCTGGTTTAGAGGTAAAGGAAGCAGCAGATGTATTAAACTTTGATACACACTTAGTGAAACAAATGAAAGCGCAACAACATCCTTTTAAAATGCTTCCAGGTGATTTATGTATGCATTATCCTTATGGAGCGATTTTTCATGCAGAAGACTTGGAAAAAGAATCCCAACTGTTTTTTGAAAAAGATAGAACGCCCACAGGACTTTTAATTGGGAAAAAAGTTAAACGTTCTGTTGATATAGCTCATGTTATAGAAAAAGAATTTGAGGGAGAATGTCAGGAAGATGGAACAAGGCGTTATGCTTTTGTCTTTCCTGAAGATATAGAAACGGTCTACAGAGAAGAAAAAGCTTGGTATGAAATGCATTTTACTTTGCCAAAGGGTTCTTACGCAACAGTACTTCTTGAAGAGTTAGCTAAACGTGAGATACGAGAAGAAAAAATTACGTCTAGAACACAGATTAAATAAGGGATATACGTGTCAAAAAATAAACATATTACATCAGCATTTTCACAAATTTTTGGAAAGTTTGCTTCAAAATCTTTTCCTACACCCATTCAAAATATTATTAATCATGGATATGTACGGTTAATGGGCTTAGACATGAGTGCTTTTGCTGAACCTTCGTCTTATGAAACACTGAATAAACTTTTTACACGCCACTTAAAAGAAGAACGGGAGTTTAATAAAGATGAAAAAATTATGATTTCTCCTTGTGATTCGCTTGTAAGTGAATGTGGGAAAATACACGATTTTGATTCTTTTCAAATTAAGGGCATGAAATATAAGGTAGATGAACTTCTTGGAAAGTCTATAGATAGTAAAAATAAACATCGGGTTAAAAATGGTCGTTTTATAAATTTTTATCTATCTCCAAGTGATTATCACCGTTATCATATCCCTATTAATTGTCGTATAACTAAGGCCGTTCATATTCCAGGTAAGCTTTATCCTGTTAATTTTACTTACCTTAACAAACAACAAGACCTTTTTATAGAAAATGAAAGGGTCGTTATAGAATGTTTTACCCAAGATGATGAGCTTTTTTATATGGTACTTGTGGGCGCACTTAATGTAGGCAAGATGGAAGTGTCTTTTGAGCCAAACATACAAACAAATTCAGATATACGAGAAAGTGTTATGTATGAGTATGAAGACTTGAATTTAAATAAGGGAGATGACTTTGGTTGTTTTCAGATGGGTTCAACTATTGTTATTATCTCAGAAAAAATGGATATCTTTGTGCAAAGCGGTGAAAAAGTAAACTTTGCACAAGATATAGCCTCTTTTAAAAAGTAAGTTTTATGTCGTCTAAATCACAAGCCTATATACAAGATCTTTTTTCAGACAAGTTGCTTTTTGAAAAAGAAATTTTAGGTGTGCATTGTGATGCCGATAGAAAAGATATTATGGCCTTAATGTGTAAAGAAATTTGTAATGATGAGAAGTATGCTCCCAAAATGAATTTTTTAAAAATCAAGTCTATTTATGCTCTAGATTTTACAGGACTAAGCATTGCCTTAGTTGAGCTTTTAGTAGTAGAACTTCTTTGTGTGCTTAAAGAAAAACGTTATTCCAGTGTTGAAATAGAAACTATTAAAAAAAACAAGGGTCATTTGAAATTTATTTATGAGCTTATTCAAACTTATATGCGGCGTTACTCTGGAATTTTTTATCAAGAAGTAGTGAATACTTTTTTTGATTTATTAAGTGTATCAGACCGAGCAGACAAGTTAAGTCCTCTTGTATTAGAAATAATTAATGGAAATGAACATCATAAATCTTTGTTAGAACAACATGGACAAGGACAAATATTATACAAGCCAGAACAAGCTTGGATGCGAGTAAAACAAGCCAAGGAAGATAAAAATAGACAGGTTCAAATTTATCAGGTAGAAATTGTTCGTATAGTCCGTCGTGTTGATACATTGAAACTTCAAATATCTGCTATAGTCGCGGCAAGAGCTCTCAACGCAAGTAAGGTTAAAAAAGTAACGCCTAAACTTTTGTTAGATATGTTCACCCAAGATGATGATATCCAACTGCATACTAAAAAGACCATGTTTTCTTATATCGCAGGAGGAGACTTGGCAAATATTCTTGTGCAAACGGCTAAAAATGCTCGAAGCGAAAGTAAAGATCCTTATGAAAAAGAAGATTATAGACGTATAGCTGAATTTTTTAATAAGTGTAAGACATTAAATACAAAAACCTATGTAGATACCCGTTTTGATGAATCAAAACATGAGTTGGAATTAAAAAGCAAGCGCTACAGAGAACAAAGATTAAAACTTAAAGAATTAAGAGAACGATCATTAGATAAGTTTGATGTGACATTGAAGAAGGTAAAAGAAACGATGGTGTATAATCTTCAGCATTTGTGATTAGGTATTACGCCACTAAGAGACAATTTTTAAGGTGTTGTTCAAAGGCTGAAAATTGAAGTTTCAAGCCGTTCATAATTCTGTGTAAATCGGGTGAAATAAAAAGCACCCAAGGACATGAAAATAGATATAGAATAATTTACTAGGGATATACAAAGCCGGTATCAGAGCACTGTTTTAATTTTCTTCTTAGCTAGGTGTTGCACTAGTGGATTGAATGGCCCATATGTCTTATCTGTTTTCTAATACAAAAATTTTTATTTCAGAAGCTTTAGGAATTATCCAAGACTTTTTTTGACTATTAATCTTGATGCATGGAATCATTTTTATTCCAGCTTTTTTAAAGGCGCTCAAATTAGTAACTATATCGTAACTGATGATTTCTATGTCATTAAATTCATCTTGAAGTTTTTTAAGAGTGTGATGTGCATAAGCACAACGAGGGCATAAAGAAGATTTGTATATTTCTATGGTCATAAAGAGCCTTAACTAGGAGTTTTGAAATTACTATATAATAAACTATATAGTAATTTATATGCTTAATGTTTTAATAAAGTTTTGCATAGTAGAAACAACTTCTTCTATAGAAGCTTCACCTGATATCTTAGTTAATAAGTTTTGTTGTGTGTAGAAGTTTTGAATATCTTTTAAAGGATCTGTGTAAACTTTCATTCTGTTATTAAAAACTTCATTATTGTCATCAGCTCCACGAGCACGGCCTAAAACTCTATCTCTAGCTGTTTGCTCAGATACTTCAACCTCAATTACAGATACAAGTTTTATGGTGGCTTCTTTTTGAAGGTACTCATCTAGAGCATTCATTTGCTCGTTAGAACGTGGATACCCATCAATGATTATAGTGTCTGTCTTGCTGTCTTTGATAGCTGAGATGATTGTTTCAATAGCTATTTCAATGGGAACAATATTTCCCTTAGAGATAAAGCTATGTATTGTTTTTCCGCGTTCACTCCCAGAAGTTACTTCTGCTCGAAGTAAATCACCAGTTGAATAATGCGTGATAATATCTGAATTTTGTTCAGCTATAAGCTCCGCGTCCGTAGTCTTACCCGAACCAGGCGCACCAATAATAAGAATTAACTTCTTAGCCAAATTATGTGTCTTTCTTTGATGTTTCTCTTAAACGAATATGTAAGTCACGTAATTGTGTGTTATCAACAGGGCTTGGAGCCTGAGTTAATAAACACGATGCTTTTTGTGTCTTAGGGAAGGCAATGACATCACGAATAGATTTCTGCCCTGTAAGTAACATCATAAGTCTGTCAAAACCGATAGCAAAACCACCATGTGGAGGCGCGCCAAACTTAAGTGCGTCCAGTAAGAAACCAAACTTAGACTGAGCTTCTTCTTCTTCAATTCCCATAAGAGCAAATACCTTAGACTGCATCTCTTCTTTATGAATACGAATTGACCCACCACCAAGTTCTGTACCATTAAGTACGATATCATAAGCGATAGAATCAATATCTTCTAAATGTTCTTTGTCCATGTCAGCTGGCATAGTAAAAGGATGGTGAAGCGCTTTTACGCGACCATCTTCAATCTCAAACATTGGGAAGTCAACTACCCATGTGAAAGCAAATTCATTAGGATCAATGATGTCCATTTTTTCATGTTCTGCTAAGAAGATACGGAAGCGTCCCATATAATCCCAAACCACTTTCTTTTCACCAGCACCAAAGAAGATAACATCTCCAACAACAAGTTCACAACGCTTAACTAATTCATCAATCTCAGACTGAGCGAAGAACTTAGTAAGAGGACCTTTAAGCCCATCTTCTTTCATTTGGAAGTAACCAAGCCCCGCAGCTCCAAACTTACGCACATAGTCTTCAAAAGATTTCATCTCACGCTTAGAAAAAATAGTATCACCTTGAGGAACCTTAAGTGCCTTAATACGGTTAGTCTTAGGGTTAGATGCAATCTTAGTAAAGATTTCATTATCACATTTTTCAAAAATATCAATAACATCTACCATCTCTAGACCGTAACGAAGGTCAGGCTTATCCGAACCGTATATTTCCATTGCGTCTTGGTACTTCATGCGTGGAAAAGGTGTTTGAACCTCACGTCCACAAGCACCAAACATGTCTTTTAAAAGCTTCTCAGCTGTTTCAATAACATCATCTTGTGTACAAAAACTCATTTCAACATCTATCTGAGTAAATTCAGGTTGACGGTCAGCTCTTAAATCTTCATCTCTAAAACATCGAGCGATTTGAAAATACTTATCAAATCCAGCAACCATTAATAGTTGCTTGAAAAGCTGTGGAGATTGTGGAAGTGCGTAGAACTCACCATCATGCACACGAGAAGGAACAAGATAATCTCTCGCACCTTCTGGAGTAGACTTAGTTAAGATAGGTGTTTCTACTTCAAGAAAACCTAGCTCATCTAGAGAGTTACGCGCTGCAATAGCCGCTTTTGAACGTAGTCTAAAAGTTTCATATGTTTTAGTATTACGTAGTTCTAAATATCTATACTTAAGTTTAGTTTCTTCTCCAACCTTATCATCCCCAATAACAAAAGGGGTTGGTTCAGAACGATTTTCAATGATTAGTTCATCGACTATAAGTTCAATAGATCCTGTTTTAAGACGTGGATTAGTAAGACCTTCACCACGAGCACGGACGGTACCTCTAGCAATAAGAACAAATTCATCTCGTATACCATCAGCAGTAGTATGTGCTTGTTTACTATCAGCAGGATCGCACGTTAGTTGAACTAAACCACTTTTATCTCTTAGGTCGATAAAAATAATGCCACCATGATCTCTATGACTGTTTGCCCAACCAGCAACTGTAACTTCTTTGCCTATGTGGCTCTCGTTTAAATCTGTACAATAATGCGTTCGCATGTCTATCCTATATAATAGAAGATTTTAAAGAAGTACCCTATATTGCTATTCTAGACCAAACATAAGTATAACAGTAAGTCAGACAATAGTGAGATGTGAAGTAGCTATCTTGAAGGCTTAACGAGTTAAGTCAAAAGATAGATACTTTGCAGATTACTGTTGTATGGCTTTTTTAGCATATACAGTTCAATAAACACACACTTGCCACTTCAAGATATTTTGAAGCTACTTGTAGCTCCTGCAATACCTTAAAGCAACAATTGCATATTTATTGAACTGCTGTTATGCTTATGTTTGGTCTAGAATAGC
>NZ_JAEMVE010000236.1 GCF_029216045.1 Sulfurimonas sp. MAG313
GAACTCTCTTTTGGGAGTTTTAAAAGATAAAACTATAACTGAGGAAGATTATAAAAAATATAGAGAAGATAAATATTTATGAGGATATTACTCGATACAAATATTGTGTTAGATTTACTTCTAGATAAAGAGCCTTTTTCTAAAGATGCAATGGAAATATTTTCTTTAATAGAGTCTAAATATTTAGAAGCATATTTATGTGCAACGACAATTACGACAATTCACAACCTTATATCTAAAAGTTTACAAAAAAATCAAACAGACAGAATTATAGAAGATTTATTACAACTCTTTCATATAGCAGAAGTCCATAAAGAGATTTTACTTTTAAGTTTAAAAAACAATGCTAAAGACTTTGAGGATAGTGTTTTATATACAAGTGCAAAATTTTCTGATGTTGATGTTATAATAACAAGAGATAAAAAAGGCTTTAAAAATTCAAGTGTTTTAGTTCAAGAACCAAAACAGTTTTTAGCTTCACTTATAAAATCATAATTCTTTTAAAAGCTGTAGTATCTCTTGATACAGCTGAAAATGCACCCAAATTCACCTCTGAGAATGAATCCCCACTTTTGAAAGTTGATATAGAAAAAGTCTGCAATCAAGAAAAGAAGCAGTTTTTTCTGAATAAAAGGTTTAAGCAGTCCTCCAGTGTATTATGACTTCCAAAGAATATCATGAATAACTTTTTTACTACTAGTGCTCTTTAAACTTTCTTTATGGGCCTTCAATACATCAATAGCATCATTTAAATCATTAAATAGATGATGCTTGGGAACTAGGTTTGGGATAAGTTTGATATTTCGTAGCATGTCTTCTGGTTGTGTTTGTATGCCTGTTATCATTACCGTTATATTTCTTTTTTCAAGCTCTAGCATAGCGTCTTCAAGTGCGTACATACCACTTTGATCGATATTAGGAACATTATACATTCTAAAGATAACGACACTCACCTCAGGTAATTCTCGTATCATTTTTTTAAAATGAGAAATGAAACCAAAAAAGATAGGCCCATCAAAATCTTGAATATATACTTGAGAACGTATTTCATCTAAGAGAGCTTTTTCTTCAGGGGAGTTTGGAATAATTGTATGAAATTCATCTAAGCTATTGACTTGAGATTTTGCTTCGGCATTATCACTCATTTGTTTCATAAATAAAATTGAGGCTAAGACCATTCCTACTGCTACGGCTTGAAGCAAGTCCACAAAGACTGTTAGTATAAGTACTATTAGCATAACTATTGCGTCAGCCTTAGGCACTTCTTTAATATGCTTTAGACCTTTATAATCAATAATTCCAAGACCCACGGTAATTAAAATACCCGCGAGTACTGGCAAAGGAATGAGTCTAGCGTATTCTCCTGCTCCAAATAAAATTATAATAAGAATGACACCATGAGTAATTCCTGATAGTTTAGTTTTCCCACCTGCGTTAATATTTACAACGGTCCTCATTGTTGCGCCAGCTCCAGGAAGCCCACCAAAAAGTCCTGCTATAGAATTACCTATACCTTGACCAATGAGCTCTTGATTGGACTTATGTTGTGTTTTTGTCATGTTATCGGCTACGACGGATGTTAGCAATGAGTCTATAGCGCCTAAGGCGGCTAAGGTGATAGCTGGGATGACCATGACCATAGGATGATGCCAGTCTAGCTGAGTAAGTGCCTCAAACTTGATTTCAGGTATACCTGTTGGAATAGTGCCTATGATAGGAATATCTAATTTCATAAGAAAGGCAAAGACACTTAAACTTACTAAGGCAACTAAAGTGGAAGGGACTTTTTTACTGAGACGTGGAAAAAGATAAATAATGGCGATAGTAGCAAGAGCTAGTACAAAAGCTTGGGTATTAAATTGATTTAGTATAAGAGGAAGAGAGCTCATGATATCTAAAATGCCTTTAGGTGATACCAAGCCAAAAAGTGGAAAGATTTGCATTATAATTATAATACCACCTATTCCAGACATAAAGCCTGAGATAACAGGGTAGGGCATATATCTTATGTATTGACCAATTTTTAAGACACCCATTAAGACTTGAAAAAGTCCAGCTAAGACAAAAGTGGCAACTATAGTACCAATCGCGGCGTCTAACGAGCCATAAATTTGAATTTCACCTGCAATAATAGCGGCGGAAACAACAGCCATCGGACCTGTAGGACCTGAGATTTGTGTAGATGTTCCACCAAAAAAAGTAGCAAAAATACCTAAGGCTATAGCTCCATATAAGCCAGCAATCGCGCCCATACCGGATTGAACTCCAAAGGCTAGAGCTAAGGGAAGGGCAACGATAGCAGCCGTTAAGCCACCAAAAAGATCACCACTTAAGTTTTTTGTTGAAAACATTTAAGCTCCTGTAAGTGTAAGGATATAGAAGCAAGTATAATGCATATAGTTTTTAATGTCAATAAAGTATTATATTTTCTTCGCTAGATAGTTTTTAAACCATAAAAAAGAGAAGTCTAATGAGAACTTGAACCTTCAGAACCTATACCCGTTTCAGAGCGTATAAACTGATGTTCAAAGGCTCTTTCTTCATCTTTTGCTCTTTGAGACTTATCCGTAATAGAAATAATATATATAGATATAAAGGCTACAGATACTGAAAATAAAGCAGGATACTTATAAGGAAAAATTGCCTCAGCATTTCCAAGAACTTGAACCCATACAATAGGACCTAAGATAACTAAAACTATAGCCGTTAATAATCCTAAAGAGCCTCCAATAAAAGCTCCTCTTGTGCTTAATTTGGACCAATAAATAGAAAGAATTAAAATAGGAAAATTGGCTGAAGCAGCAATAGCAAAGGCCAGTCCCACCATAAAGGCAATGTTTTGTTCTTCAAAGGCTATGCCTAATACAATAGCAACTAGTCCTAAACAGATAGTAGCAATTTTAGAGACTCTCATCTCTTTTTTTTCATCTACTTTTCCTTGTACAAAAACATTAGCATAGAGGTCATGTGAGATGGCGGAGGCACCTGCTAAAGTTAGTCCTGAAACAACGGCTAATATAGTGGCAAAGGCAACGGCTGAGATAAAGCCTAAGAAAAGATCTCCACCTACGGCGTGAGAGAGATGAATGGCAGCCATATTGTTTCCACCTATAAGTTGTTTTCCTGCTTCTAGGTACTGAGGGTTAGTAGACACAAGTACGATGGCACCAAACCCAATTATAAAGGTGAGTATATAAAAATAACCAATGAATCCTGTGGCGTAAAAGACAGATTTTCTTGCTTCTTTTGCATTAGCTACTGTGAAAAAACGCATTAAAATATGAGGGAGACCAGCGGTACCAAACATTAAGGCAATGGCTAAAGAGATGGCAGAAATAGGATCGGATATAAGTCCACCCGGGGCCATAATTTCTATGCCTTTAGGGTGAACATCTATGGCTGTTCTAAAGAGTGTTTCTATAGAAAAGTCCATATTTTTCATGACCATAAAAGCCATAAAAGAAGCACCTGAAAGAAGAAGAACGGCTTTAATGATTTGAACCCAAGTCGTAGCTAACATACCTCCAAAGGTGACATAAAGTATCATTAATATGCCTACTAAAAGTACCGCTATCTCATAATCTAAACCAAATAAAAGCTGTATTAGCTTACCTGAACCTACCATCTGGGCAATAAGATATAGGGTTACTGTTGCAATGGCTCCAAAAGAGGCCAAGATTCGTATAGGTTTTTGAGATAATCTATATGAAGCCACATCAGCAAAGGTAAACTTCCCTAGATTACGAAGTTTTTCGGCCACCATAAATAAGATGATAGGCCATCCAACAAGAAAACCAATGGAATATATCAAACCATCATATCCATTAGCATAGACTAAGGCTGATATCCCTAAAAATGAGGCAGCGGACATGTAATCCCCTGCAATAGCTAAGCCATTTTGAAAGCCTGTAATGCTACCACCTGCGGTGTAAAAGTCTTTAGCTGTAGACGTTCTCTTAGCTGCCCAATAGGTGATTACAAGAGTTGCTCCTACAAAGAGTATAAACATAATAATAGCGGGAATATTTAAGGCTTGTTTAGAAACTTCTTGCGATAAGGCTTGTGCATTAAGTGATACACAGATAGAAAGTAGAGATAAAGTTTTAGTCATGTTTAACTCCTAAATCATCTTTGAGTTTGTTAAGTCTAGTATCAAAATCAGTATTTGCCTTTTGTACATAAATGCCCGTCAAGGTAAAGGAGATAAGGATAATACTAATGCCTACAACAATACCAAGACTTGTTACACTTCCTTCATAAATAGGTGCAGCAAAGACGGAAGGAGCATAAGCTAGAGTGAGAATAAAAGAAAAATATATGCTCAAGATTATACTTGTTAAGATAAGAGAAAATTTACGTCTTTGTTTAACTAAGATTTGAAACTCTGGGTCTATCTTAATTTTGTCATATATATCTGCGTACATGGATGTCCTTATGTGAAGTATAGTGAAAATATAGCATACAAAAAGTATCGTCTAAAATATTTCTAATGCTTTTGCCTTAGGTGTGTTGAGGTAAACAGCAAATTCATTTAAGTCTAAGGGTTTAGAAAAATAAAATCCTTGAATGGTATGACAAGCATTATCTCTTAAAAATATGAGTTGTTCCATCGTCTCAACGCCTTCGGCTATAACATTTAAATTAAGATTATGCGCTAAGCTAATGATACTTTTTGCAATAGCACAATCGCTTTGACTGTGAGGGGTATCTTTGATAAAAGATTTGTCGATTTTCAAGGTATGGATGGGTAGTGTTCTTAGATAATTAAGAGACGAATACCCTGTTCCGAAGTCATCTATAGAAAGAGTGATCCCCATCTTATCAAGTTGATTTAAAACAATTAGACTTTGTTTGGCCTGTTTAATTAACATTTTTTCAGTAAATTCAAGTTCTAAACATTGGTATGAAAGTGAATATTTATCTAACCCTTCTTGAATGAGTTGAGGAAGATTTTGGTGTAAGATTTGAGAAGAAGAAACATTAAGACTGATGCAGGGATTATTGTTAAAATTAGATTTAAGATAGGCTAAATCTTCACATACTTTTAAAATGACCCATTTCCCAATCTCATTGATTAAGCTACTTTCTTCGGCGATAGGGATAAAAATAGAGGGTGAAATATGTCCTAATTCGTGATTATCCCAACGTAATAAGGCTTCGGCCCCAACCACTTTGTTCGTTTGTGAATCGACCTTAGGTTGATAGCTAAGACGAAATTCTTTATTTTTTATAGCGTGATGAAGTTTTGTTTCAACATTATGACGAAACTGTATATCCTCATACATTTGAGCAGTGAAAAATTGATAGTTGTTCTTACCCTTATCCTTGGCAATGTACATGGCTGTATCTGCATAAGATAAGAGGGTCTCTGTCTCTATTGTATCGCTTGGATATAGACTAATTCCTATACTTGTTCCTATGAACATTTCATGTTCATTAAAACTAAAAGGTTTTTCTAAAAGTTTGATAATATTATGGGCTAAAGATGAGACCTCTTCATTGTCATTAATTTCATTCATTATTATTACAAATTCATCTCCCCCAAGACGTGCGATACTGCTCTTGTCATTTAAGAGACTTTTCAATCGTGAAGATACGGCAATAAGTAGTTTATCGCCCATAGCGTGTCCAAGGGTGTCATTTATGATTTTAAAATTATCTAGGTCTAAAAAAAGCAGGGCAATAGAGGACTCTTTTTCCTTAGATAGTTTTATAGAGTCTTTTAGGTTTTCTTTAAACATATGCCGGTTTGAAAGGCCGGTTAAAGGATCATAATTAGCTAAATAATAGAGACGTTTTTGGGTGTCCTCACGGACAGAATTTTCGATTTTTAATTCAGCATTTGTTTTTTCTAAGCTTTCTTTAGCCTTTGAAAGATGATCTGCTAAATCATAATTGAGGTACTTAGTTTTTAAAAAATTTATAATCGAACGATTAACTCGAAACATTGAGCTTAATAAAATAGCGTAATAAGCAAGGCCTACGATAAATAATATGGACAACATATCGGGTAGGGTTGTTGCCTTATATAAAAATGAAATGATAAGAGGAAGCGTGTACGATACAAAAGACAGAATATGTGTTGAATATACCGAAACAGCGCCGGCCATCATAGCAGATAATAAAAAAAAGCATAAAGCTTGTAAGGCTAAGTCATCAGGTGGAAATATAACAAAAACACTAGAAGCCAATAAAACACCAGACATGAAAATACCTAAAACAATGATTATTTCTTCTGATAAATAATTGCCTTTTTTATATTTTACAAGGCGATGAGTGTGAATGGTTCGTAATAAGGTTAAAAACAAGATAAGGCTTAACCATACAATAGCATTAATCGTTGATACATGGTCTACTACAATATAAAACATGAATATACTGACAGCTAAGGTACTTAACAATGATGATGGAAGGTTTTGTACAAGGACTAGAAGACGTTCTTCTTGAATCCTCTTATCAAGTTTTGAGGCATACATTAAACGTACTCTATCTAAAAATAATAAAATCTAATAGGGGGCGCTTGAAAATCTTATGTAATTTTACATGATTCATCTGTGTTTTCTTTAAGATTATAATTAAACTTCTTGACTTAAGACTATTTGTCTATAATTGCATAAATTTTAATACTATAGGATATACAATGTCTTTAAAAACATACGATTTTTCACAAGAAGAAAGAGCTGGCTTTCAGTGGGCAAAAATGACAACATCAAAGGGTGTTATTTGGTTAAAACTTTACGCTGAAGAGACACCAAACACTGTGGCTAACTTTGCATCTTTAGTGAATGATGGTTATTATGATAACCTTAACTTTCACCGTGTAATCCCAGGTTTTATGGCACAAGGTGGTTGTCCACAGGGTACAGGTACAGGTGGTCCCGGTTACGCAATAGAATGTGAAACATCTTTAAACACTTCTAAGCACCGAAAGGGAGCTTTATCTATGGCTCACGCTGGACCAAATACAGGTGGTTCTCAGTTCTTTATTACATTTGCAGCTACGCCTCATTTAGATGGTGTTCATACTATTTTTGGTGGAATTGCTGAAGATGATGAAGATTCATTTACTGTTCTTGCTTCTATTGAAGGTCAAGACGCAATTGAAAAGGTTGAAATACTAGCTGAACGTTAGTATTTGGGTAAATGGAGGATAGAAAATGGTAAATAGAAAAGAGCAAGAGCATTTAGAACACGTATCTGGGTTTAAGCTCTTTGCATTCACCATTGTGTATTTAGCCTTTACTACTAACAAGGCAATGCCATGTTAGTACACATTTGTTGTAGCGTTGATTCCCACTTTTTTTTAGAAAAACTTCAAACAGACTTTCCTGATGAAAAGCTCACAGGCTTTTTTTATGATCCTAATATACATCCGTATTCTGAATATAGACTACGTTATTTGGATGTTCAAAGAAGCTGTAAAAAACTAGGTATTGACTTGCTTGAGGGCGAATATGATTTTGAAACATGGATGAGTTTAGTTCGTGGATTAGAAAATGAACCTGAAAAAGGGGCCCGTTGTGAGGTTTGTTTTGATAGACGTTTTGATGTGTCAGCTAAAAAAGCACTTGAACTAGGTGAAACAAAAATCACAACAACTCTTTTAGTTTCTCCTTTAAAGTCCCAAGAACAACTTAAGCGTGTAGGTGATTTGTTTTATGAAAAAAATGGGGTTGAGTTTATAGCCGTTGATTACCGATCAGGTGGGGGTTCTCAAGATCAATCTCGCGTAACTAAAGAAGAACAATTATACCGACAAGATTATTGTGGTTGCATTTACGGGCTTACTATGCAACGCGATCAGCAGGGTAAACTTATGGATGAAATGTTTTCTCCCTTAGGCAATCAAATTCTTCCTGCTTCTATAGAAGATAGACTCGAATTGTATCAACGCAGAATGGATTATGAAGATGCGGGTCAAGAATATCAACTTGTAAGAGAAAAGTTTTTAAATTATAGACAATATAACCTCAAAATATCAATTTCTAAAAGACTTGTTGATGCGCATGCTTTAATTTATTCTACCTTACCAAGAAAAAAGGCTAATGGACGTATAGAACATACTATAAATGATATCCATTTTATGAACAGAGAAGAGGTTAAATTTATCACACTTGAGTACTTTAACACACTGTCAAAGTCGAGTTTTAAAACGGTAAAAGAGATGATTTTTAATCCTTTGAGTGTTGAACGTGAAAGCGAAGTTAGGCAAAAACTTTGCCATTCTCCTTATGATTTAAGTCCTATTTTTATTCTTGATGAATTAAAAGAAGGAAAGATTGATATTTATTTAGATGCAAAAAACCTACGAAGATAATAGAGAATACCTTTTTATAAAATAATTTCTTTGTCTTCGTTAGCTCTTTTCTTTAGGCCTTTATCTTTTTTTAGTGTCTCTAAAATAATACTAAATTAACCTTCTTTTGGCTAAAATAGCTAAATTTTATAAAAAGGCATACTCCCTATGATGGACGTTGTAGAAATTCAGAAAATATTACCACATAGATATCCCCTTCTATTAATAGACAGAGTAACAGAAGTAATTAATCACGAAAAACTTTTAGGTTTCAAAAATGTAAGTATCGGTGAACAAGTATTTGAAGGCCATTTTCCGGGCCACCCGATTTATCCAGGTGTTATGATCCTTGAAGGTATGGCGCAAGCTGGTGGTATTTTAGCCTTTAAAAGCATGGATATGACAGAAGAAGAAGCGGCTGAAAAAGTTGTATATTTTATGAGTATTGATAAGGCAAAATTTCGCTCTCCGGTTCGTCCTGGAGACAGACTAGAGTACGAAATTAATGTTATAAAAAACAAGGGTTCTATTTGGGTTCTTAAGGGTAAAGCCTTTGTTGATAGTAAGTTAGTGGCTGAAGCTGAACTCAAAGCTATGGTAGTAGATAAGTAGTCCTTGTGAGTCTTATATCTAAACTGGCCATTATTGAAGACGGCGCACAAATAGGGGAAAATGTTAGTATTGCCGCCTATACCTTTATATCAAGTGAAGCGGTGATAGGCGAGGGTACGAGCATTGCTCAAGGTGCTTGTATTTATGGTAAAACTACCATAGGTAAAAATAATAGAATTTTTTCACAAGCTGTTATCGGATCAGCTCCTCAAGATTTAAAATATAATGGTGAAGAAGTAGAACTTATTATTGGTGATAATAACACCATTAGAGAATTCACCCTTTTTAATCCAGGAACTGCTGGTGGTGGTTCTAAAACTATCATTGGTTCACATAATTTATTTATGGGATATGTTCATGTTGGGCACGATTCTATCATTGGGTCTCATTGTATTTTTGCTAATGCTGCGACTATCGCTGGACATGTTGAAATTGGAGACCATGTGGTTATAGGCGGTATGACGCCTATTCATCAGTTTGTCCATATTGGTGATTATGCCATGGTAGCGGGAGCTTCAGCTCTGTCTCAAGATGTTCCTCCTTTTTGTATGGTAGAAGGAAATAGAGCCTCTCTTCGTGGACTGAACCTAACGGGTCTTAGACGTAAGGTTGAACGTGATGATATAAATGAATTAAAGTCTGCTTATAGAGAACTTTTTGAAAAGGGTCGCCCCTTAAAAGAAGTAGCACAAGAAATTTTAGAAGCTGACTCGAACCAGTTTGTTAGAACTCTAGCAAACTTTGTAATAAAAACAAAACGTGGAATAGCGTATGAAAGGAAGGCAAATGATTCATAGAAATTGTAGCTTTTGTGAGGCAATAGAAACAGAAGAAAACCCTCTTATAGCGGGAAATGGCGTATATATATGTAAAAATTGTGTAATCTCAGCGTATAGAATTATGTTTGGAGATGAAGAAACGGGGGAAGAGGGTATCGTTGCACCAACTCTTGATGGTAGATTAATGACACCAAAAGAGATGAATGCTCATCTTAGTGAGTATGTAATTGGTCAAGAAAATGCTAAAAAACTTCTTGCTGTAGCGGTGTATAATCATTATAAGCGTATCTTTAAGCAACATGAAATCACGGATGATGATACAGAAATCGCAAAGTCAAATATCTTACTTATAGGACCAACAGGTTCAGGTAAAACGCTTATGGCTCAAACGATTGCAAGAGTATTAAATGTACCTTTAGCCATTGCGGACGCGACCTCTTTAACTGAGGCCGGATATGTGGGTGAGGATGTAGAAAATATTTTAACACGTTTACTTCAAGCAGCTGACGGGGATGTTGAAAAGGCAGAACAAGGTATTTTATTTATAGATGAAATCGACAAAATTTCAAGAATGAGTGAAAACCGTTCTATCACGAGAGATGTGTCTGGTGAAGGTGTTCAACAAGCTTTATTGAAAATTATTGAAGGCGCTCAGGTAAATTTACCACCTAAGGGTGGACGAAAACATCCTAATCAGGAGTTTGTATCTATGGACACCTCAGGAATTTTATTTATATGTGGTGGCGCTTTTGATGGGATGAAAGACATCTTGAAACGTAAACAAGGGGCAAATGTTCTTGGTTTCGGACATGATAAAAAGACTAAGGATGAACAAGAACCTACCTTTGATATGGTGGAGCCAGATGACTTAGTTCAGTATGGTCTTATTCCTGAATTAATTGGACGTTTACCAATTATTGCTACACTAGGCGAGATTGAAGAAGATGCAATGATTCAAATTTTAACGATGCCTAAAAACTCTTTAGTACGTCAGTATAAAAAGCTTTTTGCTATTGATAAAGTTGAACTTAATTTTGAAGAAGATGCACTTGTAGCCATTGCCCATAAAGCAATGAAGCGTAAAACAGGAGCTAGAGGATTGCGTTCTATCATGGAAGAAATGATGATTGATGTAATGTATGAGCTTCCTGAATACGAAGGATATGAAGTGATTATCACCAAAGAGATGGTAGTATCAAATGAGAAACCAATTTATATTAAACAAAATAAGAAAAAAACAGCTTAGGATAATAAATGATTTTTAATAAATTTATAGGACTTTTTTCAAATGACCTTGCAATAGATTTAGGAACTGCGAACACACTCGTAATAGCAAAGGGCAAGGGTATTATTATTAATGAGCCTTCTGTTGTCGCAGTAAAAACAGGTCGCTTTGGTGAACAAAAAGTGTTAGCCGTTGGTAGAGAAGCCAAAGAAATGGTGGGTAAAACACCGGGTAATATCAAGGCTATTCGTCCTATGCGAGACGGTGTAATAGCTGACTTTGATATGACTGAAAAGATGATTCGTAAATTTATTCAAAAAGCACATGGACGTTCAGCCTTAATTAGTCCTCGTATTATCATTTGTGTACCTTACGGCCTAACTCAGGTTGAAAGAAAAGCCGTTAGAGAGTCTGCATTATCTGCAGGTGCTAGAGAAGTTTTTTTAATTGAAGAACCTATGGCTGCGGCTATTGGAGCAGGTATTGATATTCGCGAGCCTCAAGGAAACCTTGTAGTAGATATTGGTGGGGGTACAACTGAAATAGGTGTTGTGTCTCTTGGAGGACTGGTTCTTTCTAAGTCTATTCGTGTTGCGGGTGATAAAATTGATCAAGCTATTATTGATTATGTAAAACGTAAATACAACTTACTTATTGGTGAGCGCTCTGCGGAAGAGATTAAGATTGCGATTGGTACGGCTATGCCTTTAGATGAAGAGCTTACCATGATAGTTAATGGACGTGATCAGGTTGAAGGCCTCTTAAGTTCTATTGAACTCACCAGTGAGGATGCACGAGAAGCTATGCGTGATCCTTTAAAAGAAATTGGTGAAGCATTACGCGCTGTACTTGAAGTTATGCCTCCCGATTTAGCAGGTGATATTGTAAATCATGGAATTATATTAACCGGTGGTGGTGCTCTTATCCGCCAATTAGATAAATTTTTATCTGAACTTGTGAAAATACCTGTATACGTTGCAGATGAGCCACTCTTAGCAGTAGCAAAAGGAACAGGACGCGCTCTTGAGGAAATAGATCTTCTTCAGGAACTCTTCGAGCATGAATAAAGAGCTGGTTGGCTTTTTAGTTGTAGCCTTTGGCATTGTCATTGGTGTGTTAAAATTTACCTCATGGATTCAAGACCCTTTTATTGGGGCTTTAAATGAGGTTAAAAACTACTACCATGAAAGTGTGCAGAACACTAAAAATTCTATAGATGAACACTTTTCACAGCAAGAAACTATCCTTAAACTTCAAATAGAAAATCAAAAATATAAAGAAAATAATTTACTTGCGCAAGAATTTGCAACAGAATTGAATTCTATGTTTAAAGAACATAAGTCGGACTTGAAAATATCCCCAAAGGTTCAATTGGTTAAAACACTTTCTTATGCAAAATTTGGTGATATTAATCGTGTTTGGCTTGATATGCAAGATTATAATACCTCTAAGGTTTATGGTTTAGTGAGCGAAGGGGTGAGTGCGGGAATAGTTACCTTTAAGCATAATCAACCTATGGCCTTATTAAATTCTGACTATAAATGTTCTTATACCGTTTATATAGGTAAAAAACGAGCACCTGGTATTGTTCATGGTAAAAATACTAAAGAAATGGTAGTTGAATTTATTCCTAACTGGATTAAGATTGAAGTGGGAGATGAAGTGTTCACTTCAGGTTTAGATAATCTTTTTTTTACAGGATTAAGAGTAGGCAGGGTTTTGAAGATAGGTACTTCACAAGGCTTTCAAAATGCAACAATTCAGCCTTATTTTGATGTGACTCAGCCCGGGTATTTCCATGTGATTATGAAACGATATTAATGTTTTTAGAAGATTTGAAGGTTTTAATACAAAAATATAAAGCACTTCAACTTGAAAATAAGGCCTTAAAAAAAGAGCTTAAACAAAGTAAGAAAGTAGAATCGAAAGCTAAAAAGAAAGAAGATAAAAAGGTTCCATCTTTATTTTGACATATTAAGTGCGGCTAAGTGTCCACTAGCAAAGGCAAAGGCAAAATTAAATCCACCTCGTCTTCCTACTATATCTAAAACTTCTCCTGCAAAGTACAAGCCCTCACATTTTTTCGATTGCATAGTCTTTTCATCAACTTCATCAGTTAGTATACCTCCACCACTAACTTCTGCATGTTTAAACCCATGAGTCTGAGAGATTTTAAAACGCCAGTCTTTGATCTTAGAAACAATTTTCTTAGCCATCTTAGTATGCACTTCTTTAGCTAAGGTGGATGAAGGTATATGCAAGTCTTCTAATAAAACTCGACTGATTTTTACAGGAAGATAGCCGAATAATATACTTTCAATAGTATATTCGCTTAAGGATTGACAGCTTGAAAGAAGCTGAGAACTTAAGGCCTGTCTATCTAGTTTAGGAATAAGATCAAGGCCAATAGCTACATTTTGATAATTTAATAAGGCCTCAGACGCGCTTTGTGAAATATCTAAGATAGCAAAACCTGAGATGCCATACTTAGTAAATAAAATATCACCTTTAATGGACTGCTCTTTTTTTGAGTTAAGGTATAAGGTGACTTCAGCTTCTTGCTTGGTTCCTGACATTTTTTCATGCAGATTAGAGTCTATATGAAGTTGTACTAAAGAAGGATAAGTAGCAGAGATACTATGTCCTAAGGCGTAAGCTAGCTCATAACCACTATCTGAACCACCTAATTGAGAGGCGGCTTGTGAACCTGTACATATTAAGATCTTATCATAAGGCTCAGAGATATTTAATGTAGTATGTAAATAAAACTCTTTTCCTTTTTTTTCTATACTTGTAATCAAATGCTCAGTATAAATCTCAACACCCTTATGTTTAGCCGCATTTTCTAAGGCAAAGGCAACCGACTTCGCCTCGTTAGAAAGAGGATAGGCTCTACCATCATCTAATATATTAAGAAAAAGACCTATACTCTTACAAAATTTTTCTAGCCTTGTAAAATCAAATTGTTCAAGAGCGTAAGAAGCAAAGGAAGGATTAAACCCTGCATAATCTAAAGAAGAGCTATGTCTATTAGAGATATTACATCGTCCATTTCCTGAAGCAAGTATCTTTTTAGCAGGCTTATTGTTTTGCTCATATATATGGATACTCGTCCTGTTGTTTTTAGCTGTAATACCTGCCATTAAACCGGAAGCTCCCGCACCAATAATAGCGATTCGAATTTTTTTTTGTTTGTTTGCATATGAAATTGTATCTAGTTTTATCTCCAGAATTATAAAGAAAAGTATCTTAAAAAAAATACTCTTATAGTTTGAGAAAAAACTTCTAACAGTTAACAAAAAAATGGTTATAATCACCCCATGAAAAAGATAATTATTAATAAAAAGAATTATGGAAATATAGAATTAGCCCCAGGTAAAAATGCTTATAATATTTTTGTTAATGTTATTCGTGCCTTTAAGGCAAATGAAAATTTTAGTGTTAAACTCTTGTACTCTGATAAAAAAATACAAAGTTTTAAAAACTACCAAAGTGGTGGTTGTTCTAAAGAAGTAGCTGAGTTAGAAATGTACATGCAAATGTGTGAACTGTTTAATAAAAATAGTGAAGACGCTAAAGCACTAAAACAAGAAATAGAATTTGTTAATGACAACGCTTATGTAAATCTGAACATTTCAAAACGACTACACCTATCCAATAAAAAACAGCCTTCAAATACAAAGGGCGCCTACCTGTTTTGGGATATAGAAAACTTCTCAAATATATCTCCGATGTTCTTTCATATTATTGAGCCTTTTGAAATAGAAGATGAGCATATATATGTAGCCTGTAACCCTGACTCCTTATATCTTTTCAAGGCAGAATGGGAAGCGGATTTATACGACTTCTCAAAAACACTAAACTCTTTTAATTTCACAAAATGTGACCACGGAAAAAATGTGGCTGATGGGGTTCTATTAGATTATTTTAAAGATTTAAAACCTAAGAATTCAGATATTTATATTATTACTTATGACAGAGAATTGAAAGAGCTTTTTAAAGATGCCTGTCATCCTAGTAATAATTTGTACATTTTAGATAGAAAGATATTGAACTAAAAGGGAATAATACTGAACTTTACTACGGTGACATTGCTAGATTTTCTCCTTGTAGGAAGAAAAATCAATCTGCGTCCCTCTTTAGCTAAGTAATACAGTTAGTATGAAGGATGCACAAGTGGCCGTTCATCATCTAACCCTAACTTTGTATTCTTTGTCTGAATTCGTGTAGCCGTATCATCTCTCAAATTAACACAGGTTTCACATTACTATGTGTTATTGTATAATCAATTAAAAATAGAGACTAAGGGTTATTTTTGGCTCCACAAAAAAACGTTATTCTCTAGTCTAATTGACTTTATAATGTAATTACATTATAATTACTTAAAGGAGTTGATTATGACTACTCTCACTAAAATTGGAAATTCACAAGGTATTAGAATCCCTAAACCATTGATAGAACAAGCACATCTTGATAATGCTAGTCTAGAACTTGAAGTTTTAGAAAATGGTTTATTGATAAAGCC
>NZ_JAEMVE010000237.1 GCF_029216045.1 Sulfurimonas sp. MAG313
AAAACAGGAATATTTAAAATACTTGCATAATAAATAGCCATATCTCTAGCATTATATCTAGGACGAGAATTTGCCTTATACGAGTCATCATGTTCTTCATCCACCACAATAAGACCTAAATCCGATATAGGTAAGAACAAGGCCGATCTAGCTCCCGCTATTACTCTAGCTGATCCATCCAAAAGCTTTTCAAGTGCCTTTTCTTTTTGCTTCTTACTTAGCTTAGAGTGCCACATAACAACACTATCACCAAAATGTTCTTCAAGCCTATCTTGCATCTGAGGAGTTAGGTCTTATTGTGGTGGATGAAGAACATGATGACTCGTATAAGGCAAATTCTCGTCCTAGATATAATGCTAGAGATATGGCTATTTATTATGCAAGTATTTTAAATATTCCTGTTTTGCTTGGTTCGGCTACTCCTTCTTTAACTTCGTATATTAAGTTTCCTTATGTTCGTTTAAAGGGTGGGTATTTCTCTCAAAACAGACGTTTTATTTATGAACCTCATATTGAAGAAATTACTCCTATTATTGAAGAAGCGGTTATAAAAACGGCTATTAAAAAAGAACAGTCTATGCTTTTTTTACCAACACGTGCTAATTTTAAATACTTAATATGTGATAAATGTGGCTATACCTATACCTGCCCGTATTGTGATGTTGGGATGAGTTTACATAAGTTTGCTAGACGTGTGAAATGTCATTATTGTAACTTTTGCGAACCTATTCCTGAGATTTGTCCTGAATGTAAAAGAGGTGATTTATTGTCTTCAAGACTTGGAACCGCGGAAGCAGTTGAACATTTTGAAGAGAAATATCCTAACTTACGAGTGGGACAATTTGACAGGGATAAGATAACAACGCAAAAAAAATTGAAAGCTTTGTTAAGCTCATTTAATTCTGGTGAGATTGATTTACTCATTGGAACTCAAATGCTTTCTAAAGGGCATGATTATCATGATGTTACCTTAGCAGTTATTCAAGGTATAGATAATATCTTGCAAATGAGTGATTATAGAGCTAGAGAAAAAGCCTTATCCTTGCTTATTCAAATAGCTGGACGAAGCGGTAGAAAAAAAGATGCCTTAGTTCTTATTCAAAGCTTTTATCAAGAGTTTTTTGATCCATATATTTTGAAATATGAAAAATTTTTAGAAGATGAAAAAGAGTTTAGAAAAGAACTTTATCCCCCGTATAAAAAATTAGCTAAACTGGCCTTTGCCCACCTTAAAAAAGATAAGGCAAATGATAAAATGAATGAGGTTCTACAAAAGCTTTATAGTGCTCCTAATATAGAGATAGTAGGGCATGGACCTTCTCCTATAGAAAAAATAGCTAATAAGTTTCGTTTCCAGATTTTATTACGATCGGATAAAAGCACAGACTTGATTAAGGCTATAAAAATGAGCAAAAATGTTTTGTGTGAAGTGGATATGGATCCTATTGATTTTGTCTAGATAATGTGGATACATTTTCTATTAGCTAAAACCACCACGGCTAGTTTTTTAAAGAAACTAGAAAAGAACTTCAAGCTTCTTCTTACTAATAAAAAGATAAAATCCCTTTATGATAAAACGCTATGAAACTAAGAAAATATATGTAGGTAATGTGGTGGTTGGTGGGGATTCTCCCATCTCTGTACAGTCTATGACCTACTCAGAAACACATAATGTTGCCGCAACAGTTGATCAAATTAATAGATTGCACTTTGCAGGGTGTGATATTGCTCGTGTAGCGGTTCCAAATATGGAAGATGCCTTAGCGCTTAAGGCAATAAAACAGCAAATATCTTTACCACTTGTTGCAGATATACATTTTAATTATAAGCTTGCGCTTGTTGCCGCTGAAGTGGTGGATTGTATTCGTATAAATCCTGGAAATATTGGTGAAAAGTCTAGAGTTAAAGATATTGTAAAAGCGTGTTCGGAACGAAATATACCTATACGTATAGGTGTAAATGCAGGCTCTTTAGAAAAAGAGTTTGAAAATAAATATGGTCAAACAGCTGAGGGTATGGTTGCTTCGGCTGAGTATAATATTAAGTTTTTAGAAGACCTTGGATTTGAAGAAATTAAGATTTCTCTTAAGGCGTCGGATGTTGGACGTACGGTCGATGCTTACAGACTCCTTCGTCCAAAAAATCATTATCCTTTTCATTTAGGTGTGACGGAAGCTGGAACAATTTTTCATGCTACGATTAAGTCTTCTATTGGATTAGGGGCTCTTTTACTAGATGGTATTGGCGATACTATGCGTATATCCATTACGGGTGAACTTGAAGAAGAGATTAGAGTAGCTAAGGCCATTTTAAAAGATTCTGGGGCTGCTAAGGATGGAGTGAATATAATTTCTTGTCCTACTTGTGGACGTATTGAAGCGGACTTAGTAACTGCAGTTGCAGAGATTGAAGAAAAGACCAAGCATATTAAAGCTCCTCTTGATATTTCTGTTATGGGATGTGTGGTTAATGCTATAGGCGAAGCTAAACACGCGGATGTTGCTATTGCTTATGGTAAGGGAGCAGGGTTAATCATGGTTAAGGGTGATGTGGTTGCTAGATTAGATGAAAAAGACCTTGTTAAAAGATTTATTACTGAGGTTGAAAAAGCAGCACAAGAAAGTGAAAACAGCTAATGGAAGAAACCTTATATAATATAAATATTGAACGTTCTGTTTTAAATTCGATTATCTTTGAGCCGTCTCAGTTTGATGATGTTGAAGCTAAGCTTAATACTGATGATTTTTATCTTCCCGCCCATCAAGAAATTTATACGGCTATGAAAGAGCTCCACCGTGAAAGTATGCCAATTGATGAGGAGTTCATCAAAAAACGCTTAAATGCAAAAAAACGTTTTGATGAGGCTGTTTTACTGGATATTTTGTCTTCAAATCCAATCTCAAACACGATTGCCTATGTGGATGAGATTAAAGACAAGGCCATTAAACGCCATCTTTTAACCCTAACGACTGAGATAAAAAAAGTAACCATGGAAGAAGACCTTCCTAGTGCTGAAGTAATAGATATTGTTGAAAAAAAGCTTTATGAAATTACTCAAGCCAATCAAAATGTTGACTTTAAAGATGCACCAACTATGACCTTTGATACGATGGAATATATCAAAGAGATGAAGTCTCGTGGTAATTCTGTTCTTGTTGGAGTGGATACTGGTTTTGCTGAGCTTAACAAGATGACAACGGGTTTTGGTAAGGGTGACCTAGTCATTATCGCAGCCAGACCCGCCATGGGTAAAACATCTTTTGCTCTTAATATGGTGCTACATCAAATGAAACTAGGAAATGGTGTGGCCTTTTTTTCACTTGAAATGCCAGCTGAACAGTTGATGTTACGACTTTTATCTGCAGACACCTCTATTTTTCTTCAAAAGCTTCGTGTGGGTGATTTGAATGATGAGGAATGGTCTAGACTCAACACGAGTATGGATATGATGAATAAGTCTAAGCTCTTTGTTGATGATGGAGCAGGCGTGACGATTAATCAGCTCCGCTCTAAATTAAGAAAGCTCAAGTCGCAACACCCCGAAATTGAGATGTGTGTGATTGATTATCTTCAAATTATGCAAACAGCGGGTCGGGATAGACAGGCCGAGGTGTCTGAAATTTCTCGTGGACTAAAGATGCTGGCTCGTGAACTTGAAATGCCTATTGTGGCACTTTCTCAGTTAAACCGTGGGGTTGAATCTAGAAATGATAAACGCCCAATGCTTTCAGATATTCGTGAATCTGGGGCAATTGAACAAGATGCGGATATCATTATGTTTGTATATCGTGATGATGTATATCTTTATAAAGAAGAAAAAGAACGTGAAAAAGCAGCTAAGGCGGATGGAAAAGAATTTACTTCCACCTACATAGAAAAAGACGAAGAAGAAGCTGAAATTATTATAGGTAAACAACGAAATGGTCCAACGGGTCATATTAAGTTATCTTTTCAGAAGAAATTTACCCGTTTTGTGGATGCGCCTGCCTTTGGCGGAGTTGAAATTGCCTTTGAAAATGTACAAGTCACTGAGGCTGTAATGAATGTTGGAAATGACAGCGTCTCCCAACCTATTATCTAAGACAGACCTTTTTACCTCTTTGAGGCAAAGGGTTTTATCTTTTTCCTTTCTTCTTTCTATTTTTTTCATCTCTCTTTTTATGGAATATCAAAACTACCAGAAACTGACTCAATTTAATGATTATATTTCAGAAGTGTGGATTGAAAAGCAATATATTAAAAAAAACTACTGGGTATTAAAACTTCAAAGTATAGAAGGCTTTTCTTTTTATACAAGCTCAAGAGATAATCTAAAAGAGCTTCAAGGACAACATATAAAAATAAGACTCTTTACTAAAGATTTAGATTTTTTATCTTATCTCAAAGGCTTTTATGTTCCTACACAAATTTTATCACGAGAACTTGGAATGCAAAAACGTTATGTGTTGATGAAGGAACTGGATGAAATCCATAAGAATGATTCTGCTTCTATTTATAAGGCTTTGTTTTTTGCAGGAGCTATTCCTAGCTCTTTAAGAGAGACCTTATCGGCTCTTGGGATTAATCATCTTCTAGCTATAAGTGGATTCCATTTAGCTGTTTTGAGTATGCTTTTATTTGCTGTTTTAAAGCTTGTGTATAAGCCTTTTATTCAACGGTTTTTTCCTTATAGAAACAGTCATAGAGATATTGCAGTCTTTGTATTGATTATTTTATTTGGATATCTAGTGTTTTTAGATTATGTTCCTTCTTTATTAAGGTCCTTTAGTATGAGTGCTTTTGCTTATTTTTTATACGATAGAGGTATAAAGGTATTATCTTTTAATGCCTTACTTTTAGTAGTTTGTTTTTTAGTTGCCCTGTGGCCTAAGTTATTGTTTGCTTTGGGATTTTGGTTTTCTGTGGGAGGGGTCTTTTATATATTTCTATTTTTACATTACATGGAAGATTTAAAAGCTTGGCAAAGTTTTATTTTTCTTCACTTTTGGGTCTATATATCTATGTTACCCTTAGTTCATTATTTTTTTGGTACTTTTAGTATCTATCAGCTGCTTTCGCCTCTTTTAACCATGCTATTTATCCTCTTCTATCCTCTCTCCTTGCTGATGCACTTCCTGGGTTTTGGTACTGTCTTGGATACTTTCCTCATCTGGCTCTTGAGTTTGGATATACAGGTCACTACTATCTTTATCCCCTTCAAAATCTTCGTTTTGTATCTCTTCATCAGTATCTTGGCCACGCAATATAGATTCTTCTTTTATGCGCTTTTTTTCTTCTGTATGGGTGTCCTTATATACTTTCTCAATGGTATAGCATAATTTTAAGCCGTAAATAAAAATCAACCAGGATACATAAATCCATAAAAAGAAAAAGATAAGGGTCGAAAATGATCCATAAATAGTTGCGTAGGTTGGGTTTTTATTTAAAATATACGTAATGAATCCAATCTTTGCCACATACCAAGTTAAGGAAATAGCAAAGGAACTTATCCCTGCAGCTCTGTTTGAAACATCTGCATTAGCAGAAATTTTATAAATAAGAAAAAATAAAGACCAAACAATGAGATAAGGAAAAAATTCTAAAATCTTTAGAGCATTGGCTAAATCATTTTTATTTAAATACATATTAAGTTCATTAGAAAGATAAAATGAAAAGATGAGGGCAATAGGGGTAAGGGTCAAAAGAGTCCAGTAAATACTTAGTGACTGCCAAAATCCACGAGGTTTTGTTTTGAATATTTTATTGACAATGTACTCGTAGTTTTGAAAGAAAAGCATGGAAGAAACGATAATAGCTATAACACCCATTATGCTTAGTTGAACTGAGTTTTGCATAAAGCTATCTATAAACAAGGAAAAACTTTCGGACTTAACCGGCACAATATTTGCCATAATAAACTCTTTTACATTTCCATAAAAGGCATCAAAACTTGCTAAAGATGTAGAAATAGATAAGACAATAAGCATAACAGGAACTAGCGTAAAAAGGGTGTAAAAACTTAAACTAGAAGCATAAAAGGTAATATCTCTGTCAAATAAAGAGGTGAAATAGGTTCGTACTATTCTATAAGAAATTTTTATTTGTTTTAATTGTTTAGAAATATTTATCGGTGCTGACATAGACATCCTTTGAAATGATGTCTATTATAGCAAAATTATAAAAATGAACTCATGATAAAAAAACTTGTTTACTTAAGTCCCATCTTATGTGGATTAAGAATATTATTAGGATCAAAGGCTTTTTTAATGGTATTAAAGAGATTCATTTCTTCATCAGTAAAGGCCATAGACATATATGGTGCCTTAGCTATACCAATACCATGCTCACCACTTAAGGTTCCACCTAAGTCAATAGTCGCTTGAAAAACCTCTTCTATGGCTTGATAGGCAATCTTAACTTGTTCAGGGTCTGAGCCATCTACCATAACATTGGTATGCACATTTCCATCACCCGTATGACCAAAGCAAGGGATGTTGATATTATATTTATCGGCTATTTTATTAAAGGCCGTTAGAAGTTCTGGTAAGACAGCTCGTGGAACGGTGACATCTTCATTTAGTTTTTTAGACCCATAAATGGACAAACTTTGGCTTGCATTTCTTCTTGCAAACCATAAGTCAGCCGCTTCAGCATCATTTTTAGCTCGTTTAAACTCGGAACATCCATTTTCTTTAAAAATCTTTTCAATAAGGTCGAGTTGAAAATTTAAATCATCTTCTAAGTTTCCATCAACATCAGTCACTAAAATAGCACCCGCTTCAATAGGAAGACCTTTATTATAGGTTTGCTCAACCGCGCGAATGGTTAAATTGTCTAAAAACTCCATCGCAACAGGAGTTACACCACCTGCCATAGTCTTATAAACAGCTTCCATAGCCTGGGTAACGGATTCAAATATACCCATAGCAGTTTTAGTCATTTTAGGTTTAGATAAAAGTTTAAGTGTTACTTCCGTAGTTACGGCCAAGGTGCCTTCTGACGCTATTAATATACCCGATATATTGTACCCAGCGACATCTTTTATAGTGCGTTTACCGGCTTTAATAATATCACCATTTGGAAGTACTGCACGAATAGCCATCACATAATCTTTGGTGATACCATATTTTGCCGCGCGCATGCCACCCGCATTTTCATTTACATTTCCACCAATGGTTGAGTACTCTTGACTCGCTGGATCTGGCGGATAAAAAAGGCCAACTTCTTCTACGGCTTTTTGCAAGTCCATATTGATAACACCAGGTTGAACAACGGCTACCATATTTTGCATGTCAATATCTAAGATTTTATTAAGGTGTCTTTCAAAGGCTAAAACGACACCCCCTTCTGAAGGAATAGCGCCTCCTGTAAACCCTGAACCTGCTCCACGTGGCACGATAATGATTTGATTCTCATTACAGTATTTTAATATATCAGATACATCTTGTTCATGACGAGGAAATAAAACGGCGTCTGGTTCAAAATGTTCTCGTGTCGCATCATAAGAGTAGGCAATTAAATGTGCCTTGTCTTCATAAATATTTTCTTCACCAACGATGTTTTTAAAATGATTAAAATGTTGTGTATCCATTAAAGTGTTTCCTTTTTATTGAGTTATTGTGTTTTTTGTGTTAGGTTTGATTCTGTGTTTTGTATCCATTGACCAAGAATATTTTTTTTGTAATGCGTTTTTTGGTAGTTTTGTATCCATTCATTATCTGGATTATTATCCGCTATAAGGTTAATATAATAAAAACCATATTCGTTTAATTCTTCATTTCCTTTTCCAAACCAGTTGGATTCTATGTTAGTGACGCGTGTGTAAAAGGGAAGTTGTACTTCATTATTTTGTTGAAGGGTCTTCTTATTACTAAGAATTTTAAAACTATGACAATCTAAAGTTAAGATAGAACTGTCAATCACAAAGGAAATTACCCCTATATTATTGACTCGACACATATTAGAAAAGTCTTCTATTAAGGGAGTAGGATGTCCATTAGTAGATAAAACAGCAGCAAAAATATCGGGATGTACCCATTTCTTTTCTTTGTGATATTGAGTGACTTTTTTATACACACTAGGATTAGGGGCAATTAAAAGAGCACGGTGATAGTTGTAACCTAGAACAAGTTCATCTCCTACGTCAGATACCCATGTCCCTGCCGGTAAGGCACTTTGTTCTAAGGCATAAATAGGAATCATCTTCGCGTGTATTTTCCCTTCTTTAATACCCGTTACTTCAACCCAAGATAAAGCCGTTGCATGTTTATCATTAAAGTGTTTTACAATAACACCATACATACCCACTTGAGCACCTTTAATCGCTTCGGCCTCTAGAATCTTATCTTCTAAATTTATGGCACTGATACGGGTGTGAATAGGTTCAACAATGAGAGCGAGTAGATAACTTGAAAAAAAGAATGAAATTAGTATATAACGCATATGTATATTAGTCCTAGTATATAAAGTGATGTGATTATACTTTTTATACAATTAAAATTTGGTTATTCGAAAAAGTTCTGTACTTTATACGAGGGTAAGTGAAGATTAGATACCCTTTCACATATATATTATAGGTTATTTCATGAACAAAATATTTTTATTAATTTTAATACCATTATTCCTTCTTTCTTCAGAAGTACAATTTACTAAATGGCAAAGTGGTGAATCCTTTCTAAACTTTCTTGATAGACATGCTCTTCCTCAAAAAATTTATTATAATTTAGACAAAAGTGATCAAACGATTACGGAAGAAATTTACGCGGGAGTCAATATCCAAATTTTACGCGATTCAAATCAAACTATTACACAGGTACTTATTCCTATTAGTGAGGAATTACAACTTCATATTTATAAAGACAAAAATAAATATAAATTAAAGTCTACGCCTATCATTTACGATAAAAAAGATGAAGCTTTTACTGTAACGATAGAGAACTCCCCTTATTACGATATTGTTAAAGCAACGGGGTCAAAAAAATTAGCCCATCAGTTTGTAAACGCCTTTAAAAACTCTTTGAACTTTCGTCGTGATCTTCGTAAAGGCGATAGACTTGTTATGGTATATGAGCAAAAATATAGATTTGGTCGTACTTTTTCTATGCCTGTTTTAAAGGTGGCCATGATAGAGATGCGTAAAAAGAAACATTATATATATCTTAACGGAGATAACCGTTATTATGATGAAAAAGGGATTGAAGCCGAAGGTTTTATGTTAAACAGACCAGTGAAAAATGCACGAGTGAGCTCAGGTTTTACGCTTAGAAGATATCATCCTATTTTAAAAAAGTATAGAGCCCACTTAGGGGTTGATTACGCCGCAAGACCAGGTACTCCCATTATGGCAGCGGGAAGTGGTCGTGTCATCTTTGCCGGATATACACGTGGGTATGGAAAACTCACAAAGATCCAACATAGTGATGGATATATGACCTTATATGCCCATCAAAGAGCTTTTAGACGAGGCATTAGACGTGGTAAGCATGTAAAAAAAGGTCAAACTATTGGATATGTTGGGAGTACAGGGCTTTCTACGGGTCCACATCTTCATTTTGGCTTGTATAAAAATGGTCATGCAAGAAATCCTGCTCGTGTCATTAGAATTACGACCAACAAGTTAAAAGGTAAAAAACTAAAAGCTTTTAAACTCTTAAAAGAAGAGTATAATAAAACCGTTGAGCTTCATTTAAGGGCCGCTTCAAAAGCTCCTGTGCAAGAAGTCTTTGATACTGTATATTACCTAAATATAAAGATACCACATTCACAAAAAGAGGATGCTAATGAATCGATTTAATGAGATGATGCACTCTTTTGAAGTATATTTACAAGACCCATCTGAGGGAAATTTTCATGCAAGTGATATTGCCTACTTATTAAAAAAAGTTCGTTCTACTAAAAGTAAAGAAGAGTTTTTTAAACTTTTAAGTCGTATTCCTTCTGAAGTCTTAGGAGATGTGTTACTTGAACTTCCTGAGAAGATTAAAGATGAAGCCCTTGAAGAACTCTCAACTGAAGAATTAGCAAGAGCTATTGAAGACCTTGAATCAGATGATGCAACAGACCTTGTTAAAGATATTGATGACTTAGATATTGATAAGTCTGAAGCCGTTGTTGCTCATCTTGATGAAGAAGATAGAGAAGATATTGATAAGCTTCGCCAATATGAAGAACATCAAGCGGGTGCTTGGATGCAAACAGAACTTTTTGACGCTAAGTTAGAAGAAAGTGTACAAGAAGCCATTGATAGACTTCGTGATCTAAAAGAAAAAGGTGAGCTCGAAAATATTTATCAACTTTTTATAGTAGATGACAATCAAAGGTTATTGGCAGGTATCTCCTTAGAAGATCTGATTGTAATGAACTTTTCTCGCTCTTTTAAAGATATATTAGCAGAAGATGAGTACCATTTCTTAAACGTTGAAGCGACGGAAGATATAGAAGATGTCGCTAAAATGTTTGAGCAGTACGATCTTTCTGTTTTACCTGTTTTAGATTGGCAGGGTAAGCTTGTTGGACGTATTACTGCAGATGATATATACGACGTGATGGAAGAAAAAGCCACGGAGCAGATTTATAACCTTGCTGGGGTAAATGATGAAGCCGAACAAGAAGAAAAACTTTTTGGTGTGTTTAAGAAGCGTGCATCTTGGTTGGGAATAAACCTTATTACGGCCATTTTAGCTTCTATTGTTATTGGGATGTTTGATGAAACCTTAGCGGCTTTTATCCCTTTGGCAATATTAATGCCTATTGTTGCTTCTATGGGTGGAAATGCAGGGACGCAAACCTTAACAGTAATGGTTCGTCAAATGGCCTTAGGTGATATTGATACAGAAAATGCAAAAGAAGCTATAAAAAAAGAGTTTTTAGTGGCCTTATTTAACGGGATGTTGTTTTCAGTCATCATAGGTATCATTGCTTATCTTTGGTTCAAGATAGAACTTTTAGGTGTAGTCATAGCCTTAGCTATGATTTTTAATCTCTTAGTTGCGGGTGTTTTTGGGGCTTTTATTCCCTTGTTTCTCAAACGTCTTGATGTTGACCCTGCTGTTGGCTCTACTGTGTTATTAACAACGGTTACAGATGTCTTAGGATTTTTAAGCTTTTTAGGTTTAGCGAGTATAATCTTATGATTAAAGATATACATTTTACCGCCTGTGAAAATTCTTCTTTTGTAACAACAAAACGTATGCATTATAAACAAAAAGATATAGACAAAATTTGGGATATGGTGGAAGTGCATGACAGTGTGGCTGTGCTAATTTATCATAAAGAAAAAAATGCCTTTATTTTAGTTAAACAGTTGAGACCCCCTGTTTATTTGAAAAATAAAGATGGTTTTACTTATGAACTGTGCGCAGGTATAGTAGATAAAGACTGCTCTTTAACACAAATAGTCAAAGAAGAGATTGATGAAGAATGTGGCTTTAATGTTCCTGCTGAGAAGATAGAAAAAATCACCTCTTTTTATACAGCTGTTGGTTTTGCAGGTTCGAAACAAAGCTTATATTATTGTGAAGTGGATGAAACTATGCACGATCATGAAGGCGGGGGTATTCATGTGGAAGATATAGAAGTGATTTATCTAGATGTTAATGAGATAGAGTCTTTTATCTTTGATGAAAGCAAGGCTAAAACACCGGGTGTTATGTACGCAATGATGTGGTGGAAACAAAAGTATGAAACTTCATTATAAAGGAAAAACCTGATGAAATCTGATAAGGTCTTTAATAAACCCATAAAAAAACAATTTGAATTTGATGAAGAAGTAGCTGTTGTTTTTGATGATATGCTTTCTCGTTCGGTTCCTTTTTATGATGAGGCCATGAAACTCACCTCACACTTTGCGAGCATTAATATGAAAGAAGGGGATAAGGTTTATGACCTTGGATGCTCAACAGCGTCTTTACTGCTTGAGATAGAAAGACGATGTGAGCATAAAATAGAGCTTATTGGAATTGATAACTCTCAAGCAATGTTAGAGCAGGCCTCAAAAAAGCTTCATGCCTTTAACTCAAAGATTCAACTGCATTGTGCGGATATATTAACTTATAATTATGAAGAGGCGAGGGTGATATGTTCTAATTATACCTTGCAGTTTGTTCGTCCTCCCGTACGCTCATCCTTTGTAAAAAAGATATATGAAGCTTTAAAGCCTGGGGGTCTTTTTATTTTTTCTGAGAAGGTTATTTCTAAAGATCCTGAACTTAATAAGCAGATGATAGATACCTATTATGATTATAAAAAAGCTCAAGGCTATTCAGAATATGAGATTGTGCAAAAAAGAGAAGCCTTAGAAAATGTACTTATCCCTTATACAGAAGAAGAGAATTTAAAGATGTTAAAAGATGCAGGTTTCTCACATTGTGATAGTGTTTTTAAATGGGTGAACTTTGAAACCTTTATAGCAAAGAAATAAGAACAATCTACCAAACTACTTTTCGAATAGGCTTAGGCTCTTCTTTCTTATCGGAGAAAACATCTATAGTAGCGTCATAAGCTTTTCCAGCTCCCTTGGCCATATCACTATAATCTACAATATTTTCATCGCATTTCTTATGATAATAGCCTCTTGCATCATAATATTCTCGACAATCATTATAATATGTACTTGAAATACCACGTTTATTTAAACAACCGCTAAAAAATATAAGCGCAATAATTATAAATATGATATTCTTGTACATTAAAACCCTTTGGTTATTATAAGCAAAATTAGTACCAAAGATTAGTTGGTGACGTAATATTAATGGAGAAAATGTATGTCTGTTCTAGAAATATTTAAAAAAATATGTCAGCTTCCTCATTGCTCACATGAAGCACATGCCTTAAAAAACCATCTTATACAAGAAGCAAAACTTTGTGGATATGAGGTGAGTGTAGATGCTTATGATAATATCTTATGTGCTCATCCAAAGGCCAAACTTATCTTGCAATCGCATTATGATATGGTTTGTATAGGCGAAGCTCCTAATCTTGAACTGTATGAAGAAGAAGGATATTTAAAAGCAAAAAACAGTTCCTTAGGTGCAGATAATGGAATTGGCATAGCGATGATGCTGTCATTAATGAGAAAAAATAAATGTATTTCTTGTCTCTTTACGGCAAATGAAGAAGTGGGTTTAATTGGTGCCCAAAATCTTTCTTTACCTATTAAAGAAAGTTTAATGTTAAATCTAGATACAGAAGAAGAAGGCTTTGTGTATATTGGCTGCGCTGGAGGGACAGATGTGATTTGTACTCAGCCATTAAGACGTAGTGAAATTGATGAAGCTGTTCACTCCTACCATATTATTATTGATAATTTGCCAGGAGGGCATTCAGGTGTTGATATTCATAAAAGTATCCCCTCAGCCTTAAAAGAATTAGCCGCTTTTTTAGTGCATATCCCACACTACCTTATAAGTTTTGAAGGGGGTGAAAGACGAAACTCCATTTCAAAAAGAGCAAGCGCTGTTATTAGTGTACCTGAAGGGGTGATACTTGATGAGAAGGTGGGTTCACTTGAAATAAGGGCACTCAAAGATGTTCATACTCAGATGATAGATAAGGGGCATAAAATATCAGAAATGATTCATGCTTTTGCTCAAGGAGTACGTTCCATGGACACCAAACTTAACATTGTTCAAAACAGTATAAATCTAGCTCTTGTACACATGGATGAGGATCAAATAAAAATAAGTTTAAGTGCTCGGTCTATGGATAATGAAGAACTCCTTCGTTTAGTAGATGAAACTATGTGTTTTTTTAAGGCCTTTGATTTTGAAGTTAAAAGTGAGGGAAGTTATCCTGCTTGGAAGCCTGAGCCTAATGACTTTGCTTACGCCGTTCAAACTGTTTGCCAAAAGCATTTTGAAAAGGCAGATTTTATGGCGATACATGCGGGTCTTGAATGCGCTATCTTAAAGTCTTATGCCCCTCATTTAGACATCGCCTCAATAGGTCCTAATATTTATAACCCCCATTCATCAAGAGAGTCCGTAGAAATTACCTCGGTAAACAAAGTCTATACGGCTTTAGAAGAGATAGTAGAAAAGTTTAGCGATTAGCAATGAGTTGAAGAGGATTAATATGGTAATTCTTTTGAGTGACTTCAAACATTAATTCATCATTCACCCTACCAATAATAGATCCTTTTTTAAGACGTTTCCCTTTTTTAATAGTAGGGGCCACCTTGTCTAAATGTGCGTATATAGTGTGCATTCCATTAGCATGTTCGATGATAACAATGTTGTTAAGTAAGGAGGTCTTTTTAGCTAAGATAACCTTTCCATTTAAAACATTTTTAACCTTAGCATTAGTAGTTTTAGGTTTAAGAGAGATAGATTCATTAAAAATCTTTATATGATAGATAGGGTCTTCATAAGGCCCAAAACGTTTAACAATAGTAAAATCATCAAGAGGAGCAATCGTCTTTTTACCACGGTATCTTTTTGTTTTTACAGATGTATACGCATCGGTTCTACTTTTTACCTTAGGTAAGTTATTGGTAGGTTTAGCCCTGTTATTATTTTGACGTTGTAGTAAGGCTAATCGTGCAACTTCTTTCTTTCTAGCAATAGCCTTAGCCTTTGCATCTTCTTTAATGATATTAAGCTTAGAAAGCTCATTTTTAAGTGAGTATTGTTGTTTTAAAAGCTTTTTTACAGAGGCTCGATAGTTGTTTTTTTGCTTTTTTAGTTGTCTCAGTTTGCCTTTTTTATTTTTAGTAATTTGGACAACTTCTTTTTTCTTTTTATCAATCTCATTGATAGCTTTTTTAAGCTTTTTAATTTTTCTTTGTATATTAGTTATTTTATGGGTATTTGAAGAATAACTTCCTTTAAGCACGGAGATATTTTCACGGGTTATCTTTTTGAGGGCTTCAAATATTTCTTCTGTGATTAAAGCCTCTTTGCTTTTTGCCTTTTCATCATCTAAGAGTATAGACAAAGAAACATTTTTTGCTAACATGAAAACAAGATCTTCTTGGAGTTTTGTTTGATGTTTTTGCAAAACATTTTGAGAACTTTTTAGGTGATGTAGTTCTTGCGCATTGTCTTGATACCTTTCTTCTTTAAGACTAAGTTCTAATTGAAGTTTTTGAAGTTTTCTTTCTTGTCTTAAAATGTTTCTTTCTTCTTTTATAATGGCCTTAGCCGTTTTTGCTAAATTTTTATCTACCTTAGAATAGGTTTTATCGAATTTTTTTAGCTTTTTATTGGTAGTATTGATTTTAGAATCAATACTGCTTTTAGCATAAAGACAAGGGCTAAATAAAAGAAGTACAAGTAAAAAAAAACGCATCACACCTCTTCTTTATGATTAACAATTAACATAAGTGCTAGAAGGATAGACAAAGATAAGGCGATACCATAATGCATAAAACTGTCTTTAGTAAAATCAAACACATTGACCTGTATATTTATATCTTTAAAGTAGGGCTCAACCCAACCCGTTTGGATGATAAGAGAAAAACTGAGTAAGACAAAACTCGCCGCGATAATAGCGTCAATAATAGCAAGTCTAAAAAGAACAGCAGAGCGAAGCATAACAGGAGCGCCAAAGAGGGCCATTATATTCATTCGTTCTTGATGTTGAAACTGCCAAATTCTCATCTCTTTTGCAATAAGTAAAAGAGTGACAACAAAGACTGCAAAGGCAAATATCTGCGTTACACCCTTATATAAAAGAAGAAGTTTATAAATTTGGTCATGGGTTTGAGCAAAGCTTTCTACTCGTTTAATATGTTTCATATTTAACAGTTGAGACGATAATATTTCTATTTCAGAAGGCTCTGGATAATGATTAAGAGACAGTTTATAAAACTTTGGTAAGGTCGCTTTTAACAGCCCTAAACTTGTTTTATCTAGCTCTTTTAATCTCTTAATAACATTATCAGGACTGATCTCTTCTAAAGCCCGTATAATTTTAAAACGTGCTTTTAAAGAAGACTGCTCAAGTTTTGTGTTTGAAATAACAATAATAGAATAATTAGCACGTAAATTCTCTTCATAAGATGAGATAGAGCGGATTAAAACCTGATAGACTTGTATGGTAAATAAGATAGTAAAAAGTGCGGCGATTAAAGAAAAATGGTTTTTAAGAGACTTCATAAATACTTCCATGTTCAATATGTAGATGTTTATATTCTATTTTCATGGTCTCAGGGATATGGTGAGTTACCACAACTACGGTTGTTTTTAGCTGGGTACAAGCCCCTTCTAATAGATTCCAAATTACTTGAGACGAATAATCATCCAAATTACCCGTAGGCTCATCGGCTAATATAATAATAGGGTTATGCGCTAAGGCTCTAGCCATGGCAACACGTTGTTGCTCCCCTCCACTTAACTCAAGTGGATATTTTCCCAATTGATGATTTAACTTCACATGAGTTAGCAATTTTTGTACCTGAATCTCAGAAACATCTTTTGAATACCCTGAGATAATAAGAGGCAACATGACATTTTTTTCAATGGTCCATTCTTTAATGAGCTTATAGTCTTGAAAAACAATTCCTACATGACGGCGTAAGAAGTTTAACTTTTTAGAGGAGATGTTGTTCATTTTAACCCCACCTACAACGAGTTCTCCTTGTTTTGGAACTAAGGCTCCATATAAGGATTTTAAAAGTGTAGATTTACCGCTACCACTTGCCCCTGTGATAAAAACAAATTCACCTGAATTGATATCAAAGGTGCATTGATTGATAATAGTTTCATTATTATTGTAAGAAAGGGTGAGGTCTTGCGCAATGATTACTTTATCCATAAAGAAGCTCTTTCAGTTTAAGATGTGCATTGTGATTTGTTTTAGAGGCAATGGGTGGATGAGGAAAATAACTTGTTTTTTCATCTTTAATTAAAATAAAAAGATGTTCAGGTTTGTCAAATGAGCCCATAGATAAACGCACTAAATACCCGCCATCTGTAATGCCGTAAATTCGTTCAAAATGTATAAAACCGTTTTCAAAACGTATGGTTTGAGTATTTAATTGTTCTATATTTTCGGTACTATTATGAGCTAATGAAAAATCGTAATCATTTTTAATAGGCTCAGATATCTCATGATTGCTCAAGCTTATATCATAAATATTTTTTTCCATCTTTCGCCATCGTGATTCATATTTTGAAATAATACCTATATTTTGATTTTTACGCACCTGAAAATCACTTTGATTAAGTTCTAAAAAGGTTTGCAAGGCATAGGCAAAATAATTTTCACTATCTGTTCGTAATTCTAAGGTCCCTTTTTCTTTTAAGGCTCGAAGAGATTCTGAGATAAAAGGGTGGGAAATAACACGTCTGTGTGGCTTCTTATCCCAAGGAACAGGAAAATGAACAAAGATACGCCCCACTAAGTTAGACGGTACAAATTCTAAAAAAAGTCTGGCATCAAAGTCTACAAGCATAATGTTGTCAAGTTCTAAGATAGAAATTTGTTTGAGCACTTGTTCAATAGATGCCTTGTGAATTTCTATACCAATATGTAAGACATCAGGGTTTTCTTGTGCCTGATGCAATAAATGCACACCTGAACCAAATCCTACTTCAACCCAAATTTCTTCAGCCTTTGGAAATGATTTAGCAAAAAAATTTATAGGCTTAAGGGCAGATTCTTTATGGGCATGATGCATCTGCTTTTGTGCAAGGTTTGTAAACAAGATTTCTAACTCTGCCTTAGACGCATAGGCATTAATAGCATTTTTAATATGATAGTTTGGCGATACTCGTGTCACTTTATCACTTTTAAGAAGCCACTTGTCTTCTACTCTTTTCACCTGAAGTAAAAAGTTTTTTTCTTCGCTTTGAACACAGATTAATTTTTCATTAGGGTATTTTATATTGCTGGCTATAAAGGAAAAGTCTATTCCCTCATGTGAAAAAGGAAAGCTTAGTTCTTTAAAGTCTTTTATCTGAATATGAGGCATATAAGGGCTAACTACTTTTTAACTGTGATAAGAACATCTACGGGTAATGTAGGTTCTGAATTGATTTTATTGCTGTCAACAGACATAACCTGGAAGGTGTACTTAGTATCAGACTTTAGGTTTTTTGCGGTATAAGTTGTTTCTTTGATATCGGTTATATTTACACTTGTCGTACTCATCCATCCTTCTTGGGTTACCTTGATTAAGGTATAAGATTTGGTACGCTTATCATTGTTTTTCCAAGTTAAAACTGCAGAATTATTTTGAACTAAGGCATCTAAAAATGTTGGGGTCGTAGGAGGAGTAAGACTATTTCCTTGCGCAGGATTGATTTGCTTCATCCCTTCTAAACCATCTTTGTCAACGGCTGTAATCTTATAAAAATAACCTTGTCTGATACTAAGTACACCTTCCAGGTTATGTCTGTTGACAGCAATAAAATCAATTCAGAACCTACATTACCCGTAGATGTTC
>NZ_JAEMVE010000238.1 GCF_029216045.1 Sulfurimonas sp. MAG313
AATTGAATTTTGCAACACTATGACAAGTATTTGCATTATTTGCAAATCACATCTTCTGCATGTTATCAATGCTCACTGGAAACCCCGGAGAGTGCATTGCTTGTGGTAGTAGATGATTTCTTTAGCGTCATCATCTCACAATCCCCTCAGTGTCATCCGCAGGAGACGCTGAGAAACGGTGTGGAATTCTAACTGTCATCGCGGGAAGGCAAAGAGAAGCGATCCCCTAATAACGGTTCACTTTTGTTCATCAGGGTCTCCTGCGGATGACCCTTCTATGTTGAAATCCAAGCTATATGAGAAAATTTTAATTCACATTTAGTTTTTTCTTTGAACAGCTTTTTTCTTAATCAAAATCAATCTTCTATAAGCAGTCCCACTTCAGTGGGCTGCATGGTACCTTTTATATTTTAAAATATGGGGTGCAATCTGAGGGAAGCAGTCATCCAAAGAGCTGCAGCGTCATCCTAGCACTTATCCACATGGTTTAGATTTTGGTAGATTCTAAGCTGCTAGTGCAAGCACGTATTCTTGTTTATTAATTAGTACATATCTTATTCGGTTAAGTAATTTACGGGCAATTCTTATAATCGCTTTATTACCATTCATTCTGCTACAAAGTTCATTGTATCGCATAGATAAAGCCGGGTCGTTTCTGGCTGCTACCCAGCTACTTTCTATTAAGTGGCTTTTTATATGCCTGTTGCCTCTTTTAGTTATATCGCCAACTCTTTCCTTTTCTCCAGAACCATATACATTGGGTATTAACCCCACATAGGAACATAATTGATCCAGTTTCTTAAATCTTTTTACCTCGCCTATCTCTGTTAAAAATATCATGGCCGTTACCCTATGCCAGGAACAGTAAGTAATAACCTAACATCTTCGGCATACCTGTCTTCTTTGGAGAGAAGTCTTATGTCTCGACTCGCTTTTAGCAGTAAGTCTCGTAGAAAAGTTGCTTCTTCCAATAATAAGAACAGTGTTGCGTTCCCACTTTTGTGACTAAGGTCGAGTTGCTTTAACCACTCCATAAACCGCTTTGACCAATGTGTACCGGATTTGTTAAATTTTTCCGGTAAATCTATCCCGTAAAAACTTAAAAGCCCTTTTATTCGGTTACGACACCTGGTCTGGTTTCCTATTATTTTTTGTCGAATCCTCAATAGACTTCTATCTTGCTGATTCTTCTTATCCGGTATATGAATGGCGGTAAGCTCGCCATTTCTTAAGGCCCTGGCAATTTTCCGGCTATCCAGTGGATCCCGTTTCTGTTTTCGTTCTTTATCTGTTGTGGGCACATCACATGGATTTACCACAATACAATCTACACCAGCTGATTGAAGCTCCTCCTGTATCCAAAATCCTGAAAATCCAGACTCATAGGCAGCATAATAATCTGCCCCGGGGTAGTTCCTTTTTAAGTAATCGATCAAAACTCCCGGCTCTGGTGGTTGGCTAAAAGTTTTGTAGGATAAATACTCTCCTAACAATGAAATAGTAAATTGTTTCTTATGGGTATCCATCCCAATGTAAATAGGTTGACCGGTGAAGTCTAATTTGTTAATTTTACTACGCATAAGTTTGTAAAGTTTTGGTTTGACATTTTCTTATACCAATTTAAAACTTTCTTGCTTATACTTTTTTCAAACATAGTACCTGACTTCACACTGTTTCATGTTTCCACACATGGAAAATAGAGTTGTTTACTAACTGT
>NZ_JAEMVE010000239.1 GCF_029216045.1 Sulfurimonas sp. MAG313
GATAGTGGATAACAGCATTGAAAATTTAAATATCTTAGCAGCGTATGTGACCCAAGTTAATACAATTTTTGCTGATGGGGGTGGTAAGGTAAATAGTGCCTCTACTGAAACAGTGCTTTTAAATGCCAAGTATAAAGTGATGGATGGTGTATCTGTAACAGGATATGGATATTTAATTGAAAACTTTGGTGATACTTATGGTCTTTCAGTAACAGGTAAGCCAAAACTTAATGATACATTGAGTTTAGACTACCGAGTTGAATATGCTATCTTAGGCGATACAAGTTTTGACACAGCAGGCGTAGTTAAAAATGATGCAAGTTATTATAATGTACTTTTGGGTGTGAATATGAGTGGTGTTTTAGCCGCCATTAATTATGAAGTTCAAAGTGGTGACGATACTGCTGCAGATGGAATTAATGGGACCTTTAGTACACCTCTAGGGACAAATCATGGGCATAATGGTTGGGCAGATAAGTTTTTAGCTACACCAGCACAAGGGTTAGTGGATGCTAATATTATGATAGGGTATAAAAGTAAAGATATAGGTGTGTTTAAGGCACTTTATCATGACTTTACCTCAGATGTAGGCAGCCTAAATTATGGAACAGAAGTTGACTTTTTATATAAAAGGTCTGTTCCTGGAGTTGAGGGTGTAACAGGGATGTTAAAGTACGCAAACTATTCGGCTGATGTTTATAGTGTTGATACACAAAAAATGTGGGTCATGTTAGACTATAAATTTTCAAACTAAATCTTCGTCCCTTCGGGGACTTATTTCTTACAGATGTTCTTAAACTACTGACTCACTAAAATCAAAATAATACAAAACAAAACAAAAGAAATTCCCTTCCACACTAAAACAGGTTCTCTCTCAACTAAGGGCGCACGAGTTCTATTTACAAAGTCTGCATTAGGATGAGATAGGTCATAAACAAATTCTGAGAGTTCTTGATAACGTTTATAGGGATGAATTTCTAAGGCTTTTTTTAAGGCCTCATCCACCCATATAGGGATTGAAAGGTCTTTATCTTCTAGGCTTTTATATTTTAATTTCTTTTGACTCGCCTTAGTCGTACTTCGAGCGATGTTAGCTCCATAAGGAAAGTCTCCTGAGAGCATCTCATACGTGATAACGCCTAAGGAAAATATATCTGAACGAGTGGAGCCTATTTGGGCTAAGAAGTATTCAGGTGCGGAATATAGAGCTGTTCCTAAAAGGTTTTCTTCTTGCAAATCGCTGTTGATATCTAAGATTCCCTCCACCTTAGTTGAACCAAAATCAATAATTTTCACCGTGCCACTTTTATCTATCATGATATTAGCAGGACGAAGGTCTTGGTGAATCATTTCTTGTCTATGAAAGGCACGGAGTCCTTTGGCAATTTGTTCAATGATACCTCGAACAAGGTCTAAACTTGGACGAGGATTGTCAATCATCCATTGTGTTAAGGTCTGGCCTTCTATATATTCGGTGACGGTATATAAAAAATTTCTTTGTCGTGTTTGTAGGTAAGACTTTGCGACATGAGCATTATTGATACGAATAGCAATCCACTCTTCCATCATAAAACGCTCTAAATAGGCTTTGTCCTCTTGTAAATCTATGGACGGAATTTTTAAGACAACTAAGTCATGACTTTCATTATCTTCGCATAAATACACATGACTTCTACTGCTTGCACTTAACTCACGTACAACCGTATACCCATCAAATTGCATTCTTGCTTCAAGTATAGGAGGAAGAGGCTTTTCGCTTAATTCTTGTTGTATCTCATCTTTTTGTTTATGAGGTAGGGTGTTGATACCTATAATTTGGATACTTAAATTGTCGGTACTTCCCTCATCATAGGCTTTTTGACCTATGAATTTTGAAGCGGCTTTAAAATCAGTGTTATTGTTTTTGATACTGTTTATAATAAAACCGTCACTAACTTTTTCATAAATACCATCGGTCATAAAGATGAAGATATCCTTCTCTTGGACCTGAAAAGTATCTTTATCAAGGGTGAGCTGACTGTCCATTCCCAAAGCACGGGCTAAATAGCTTTTATCTTCAGATACCCAAAGAAGATGGTCTTGGGTGAGAAGTTCCATCTCGTTCTTGCGTAATCTATAGATGCGTGTATCTCCTGCGTGAAAGATGTAGGCTGTACTAGAGCGGATAATCATGGCTGAAAAGGTACATACATAGCCCTTGTTTTTATCATAATGAAATTGGCTTTGTTTACTTTGGGAGTTAAGATGTGAGTTGATAGAGGCAATGACCCGTTCAGCAGATTTTTGAACACTCCAAGTATCAGGCGTGGAAAAGTAGTCATTTAAAAAAGAGGTTACTGAGGTTTTACTCGCTTCTTGACTAACAGATGAACTACTAATCCCATCAGCAATAGCCATGGCAAAACCCTTGCTACTGAGTTGCGGTTCTTTAGGAATGAGCATATCAAGAAAATCTTGATTGACTTCTTTTCTTCCCTTGTCTGTATATTCTCCAATAGTAAGTGAAAGTTGTTTTTTCATAATAGACCTCTATAAAAGACAAAGTTTGTTTTTTACAAAAGGCTAAAAGGTCCTGCTTTCGCAGAATCTTTGTTAGCGTAGTACTCTTTTCTTAGCTGTTTTGATATGTGTTGCGTAAAGGGTAAGACCGGTAAAGGCTAAACCACCTACAAAGTTTCCAAGAACAGTAGGAACTTCATTCCATAAAATGTAGTCAGTAAAAGTAAAGTTACCTCCCATAATCATTGAAAAAGGAAATAAAAACATATTTACAATAGAATGCTCAAACCCCATATAAAAAAAGAGCATAATAGGCATCCACATGGCAATGGCCTTTCCACTTACTGTGGTAGAAATCATAGCACCAACAACGCCCATAGATACCATCCAATTACATAACATTCCACGAATAAAAATGGTTATCCAACCTGAAAGACCATGCTCTTTATACCCTAGAGTACGTGCTTCACCAATACTAGCAATCTTTTGCCCCACGACACCAGGATCTATAGAATACCCATAAGTAAGGATATATGAAATCATAAAGGCTACGGTTAAAGCACCGGCAAAGTTACCCATAAAAACAAGTCCAAATACTCTAAGCACTTGAGGTACAGTAACACCAGGACGTTTATCAATAAGGGCAAGAGGAACCAACATAAACACACCCGTTAGTAAATCAAAACTCATAAGGTACAGCATAATGAAACCTACAGGAAACAAGATGGCTCCCGTTAAAGGGGAACCTGTTTTAACAGCGACAGTAATTGCAAAAACAGCAGCTAAGGCTAAAATAGCCCCTGCCATAAAAGCACGAATAAGGGTGTCTCGTGTGGACATAAAAATCTTTGACTCACCCGCGTCAACCATTTTTGTAACAAACTCAGTGGGAACTAGATACGACATATATTTCTCCTAATGTTATATAAATATTAATTATATAGTTTAATATGAAAACAGTGTATAGTTTTATGCTTAAAAAAGAACCATTCACATATGGGAATATTAATAAGCTTAGTTCTGCTCAATGCAAATATTACATAATAAAAATTAAATGAAATTATAGATATAATAAGAAAAATACTAGTTACTTGACCTTTCTCAAGAGAAAGTTCTGTTAAAAAGTATAAAATGTACTCCACTTGTACCAGATAGGAATAAAATGTTAGTTGATAGTTACGGAAGAACAGTAGATTATTTACGTGTTTCAGTTACAGAAAGATGTAATTTTAGATGTCAGTATTGTATGCCTGAAAAGCCTTTTTCATGGGTTCCCAAAGAAAATTTATTAAACTTTGAAGAACTTTTTTTATTTATGAAGGTTGCCATTGATGAGGGTATTAAAAAAATTCGCATTACGGGGGGAGAACCTCTACTTCGTTCGGACTTAGATGCCTTTATTAAAATGATTTATGATTATTGTCCTGAGATTGATTTAGCAATGACAACTAATGCTTATTTACTTAAAGGATCAGCTCAAAAACTTAAAGATGCGGGTCTAAAGCGTATTAATATCTCTGTAGACAGTCTTATTCCTGATGTAGCTGAAAAGATTGCTAAAAAAGATGTACTTAAAAAAGTACTTGAAGGTCTGGATGAAGCCTTGAAAGTTGGTTTAAAAGTTAAGGTTAACATGGTGCCCATGATAGGAATGAATGAAAATGAGATTCTTGATGTAATGAAATATTGCAAAAAAAGAGACATCACCGTTCGCTACATCGAATATATGGAAAATATACACGCTGAAGTCGATATTAAGGGTATGAAGTCGGAACAGTTATTAGCCTTAATAGGTGAAAAATATTCTTATACAGATGAAGGTTTTGACGCAACCTCACCTTCACATTATTATAGATGTGAAGATGGATACCGTTTTGGAATCATAGAACCTTACAAAGATGATTTTTGTGCAAAATGTAACCGTATTCGTCTAACGGCTGAAGGCAATTTAATTCCTTGTTTATATTTTGATGAGGCAATGAGTATTCATGACGCTGTAAAACGTGGAGATATTCAAGAAGCAGCCCTTGTTTTAAAAGAAGTTATTAGAACAAAACCGGAGAAAAACCGTTGGAGTGAAGCGGATGGTGAAGCCTCAACAAGAGCCTTTTATGAAACAGGCGGTTGATAAAAAGTGCTATAATATATAAAAGAAAGGTTTGTTATGCAAAGTATACATATAGATAATGTTGAAATAGAAAAATTCATACAAACTCAGTATGGAGATGATAAAGCAAGCTTAGTAAATGATTTTATAAGTTTTATTAAGACGGAATTACTTGTTAATGATATTAAAAAAGGTTTTGATGAAGTGGCTCAGTATAAAAATGATAATGCCGAACTTACTGATGCAAAAGATTTTTTAAGCGAACTAAAAAGTGGCCATTAAAACAACAGCAATATTTAAAAAAAGTTTTAAGAAATTACTTAAAAAAGATAGAGATTTAATCCATGAGTATGAAAAATTATTAAATGATTTAGAAAAAGACTCGGACTTAGGAACACTTTTAGGCGATGGAAGATATAAAATAAGACTTATAAATAAAGCAAATAATAAAGGGAAAAGTGCTGGTTACCGAGTGATAACATATACAAAAATTGAAGATACAATTTTATTAGTATATATTTATTCTAAAGGTGATATAGAAAATATATCAGAGCATAAAATAGACCAAGTGATAATAAACTATAAAAGCGATATATTTTGATTTACCTCGTAGAACATTTTTATTCCATACAAGGTGAGGGTAAATACCTTGGAACACCTTCCTTGTTCTTTCGTTTTGGTGGTTGTAATATGAAATGTGAAGGTTTTGGTTGTTCTGAAACCTCTGCTGAGGGCATTGAAATAGTGGGTTGTGACACCGTATATGCTGTGGATAAAAAACATTTTGGATCAACTTGGTTGGGTATAGAAAAGCTAGATGAACTTATCTCAATTTATAATTCTTATACACTTCCCATAAAATCAGATATAGTGATGACAGGGGGAGAGCCTCTTATTTACGCTAATGATGAACTCTTTGTTTCTTTTGTAGAATTTCTTCAAGGCAAGGGTCACCGAGTCACCTTTGAAACCAATGGAGCCATAAATATAGACTTTGAAAAATTTAGAGTTTATCAAAAATGTGTTTTTGCCCTGTCTGTGAAACTAAAAAACAGCGGTGAACCCAAATCAAAACGTATCAATGCAGACGCGATTCAAAATATTGCAACGTATTCGCAAGATGCATTTTTTAAATTCACAGTAGATAAAGAGTCTATTGAAACACAAGCCGATAGTGAAATAAACGAAATTATAAAATACGCCCCTTCTATTTCAGTTTATTGTATGCCCAAAGGCGGTTCAAAAAACGAGGTAGAATATCATTGCGAAAGTGTCATTAACTACTGTAAACTAAAAGGTTACGTCTACAGCGATAGACTACATATAAGAATCTGGGATGATAACAAGGGTGTTTAGAGCATAGCTCTAAAGGTGAATAGTAAATTGTAAATGGTTCGCTACACTAATAGAAAGAAAACAGTGAGTAAAAGATAAAACTAATCAAGTTAGGTAACTTTGGTAGAGCATGGGGACATTGCTTTAATTTCATCCCTTGTAGGGATGAAATTTATGCTGTGTCCCCCTTTAGCTAAACAATCCAGTTGTAAGACTAAATATAGGAAAATAGATGATAATCCGAAAACTATTCAAATTCGAAAATGCCCACATAGTCCGAGGCTGTTCAACGCAAAAATGCCGTTCGTCAATCCACGGACATTCTTATGAGATAGAAGTGCTTTTTGAATCAAACTTCTTAGACCATGGGCAAATGATTTTTGACTTTGGTCTAATGAAACGCTCCATCAAAGATTTAATAGAATCGTTTGATCACGCTATTGCCTTATGGGATGGGGATGATAAATCTTATATAGAAGATATGAAAAAACATTCAGATAGATGGGTCCAACTTCCGGTGTCTCCTTCAGCCGAACAGTTTTCACGTGTGATTTTTATTATGGTGGATAAAATGCTTTCTTGTATTACTATGATAAATGGGGAAAGAGACGTTAACTTACACTCCATCATCGTACATGAAACTAAAACGGGTTATGCCCAAGGATTCAGAGCGGACGCTTATAATGAAAACATGGGATGTATTGATCCCACAAAGATATTATTTTCAAATGAAGTAAAGAAAGACTGGCACGATACCGAGTTATGGGATAAAGTGCTTCAAGGTAAAATGTTTATAAATCCAGATACGGTTTAAAAAAGTATAAGGTAGGTGAATATGATGAAAAAAATATTAATATGTTTTTTACTCTATGGATGTCTTTATGCAAATGAGACATTAGATATGCAAAAAGAATTTGAAGCTATGAAGTCTGAATACTATAAATATGTAGAACAACAAAAACAAGAATTCAAAGACTATAAAGATGCCTTAAATGATGAATTTCAAAGGTATCAAAAAGAGCTGAAGGTGTATTGGAAAAATCCTGAGTTATCATCTAAGTCTAGGTGGGTTAGTTATTCTAAGGATAAACATTCTAGAAGTGTGGTGGATTTTGAAAGTGGTTATATTCAGATTGAAAGTATTGCGGCCTCAAAGCAAGAAGCTATAAAAGCGCTTCGTAAACAATTGGCCTTTAGTATTGGTACCAGTACTAAAGACGTTATTGAAAAAGATGACTTGCAAAAAAACATTGCTAAGATATCTAAAAAAAGTAACAGACCTTTTTCTAAAGCTGATGATAAACCTATTTTAAAAACCGTATTTTTCAAAAAAGAAGTAACAAAAAAAGAGATAAACACCTATGTAAAGAAGCAAATAGCCAAGGCTACAATCAAAAAAGAAAAAGAAAACAACCGTTTTGTTTATATTATAAAAGTTCCCTTACCAAAAGACACAACACTTAAACGTGCGAAGGTATATAAAACAGAAGTGATACGGTACGCAAGTCGTTACAAAGTGCCAGTAGCTCTTGTATTTGCTATTATTCAAACAGAAAGTAATTTCAATCCTTTTGCCAAGTCACATATACCTGCTTTTGGATTAATGCAAATTGTACCTCGTTCAGCTGGAGTAGATTCTTACCAATTTTTGTATAAACAAAAACGACAACCCAGTGCAAGTTATTTGTATAACAGTGAAAAAAATATAGAGATGGGTTCTGTTTATTTATATATCTTGTATTTTCGCTATCTTAAGAAGATTAAAAATCCTCAAAGCAGACTCTACTGTACAATAGCTGCGTATAACACAGGAGCTGGAAATATCGCCTGGGCTTTTACCCGTAATACAAATATAAACAAGGCAGTTTCTAAAATTAATGCACTTTCATCAGACGAGGTATATACGCACTTACTAAAAGAACTGAAGTATGATGAGCCTAAACAGTATCTAAAAAAGGTAAGAAAACGTATGAGCGCATTTCAAAAAGTATATAAAAATATCTAAGACAAGCCTTATCGGTGAATTAGGAATTTCTTGTAATTATCTCAGACTTTTCTTTCGTGCACATTTGCCATCTTGTTGGGATAAGTAAGATAGTTTCATTTTCTTTTATTTCAGCTACCTTATCGTCTGTAATCATAAAGGCATTAGACACCGCGAGAGGTGAAACCATACCGGGGCTTCGTTTTTCTACGGGGCTAAAAAATTCTCCATCATAGTATCCTGGGATTACGGTATATTTACCTACACGCTGAGAAAAGTCTTCTTTCATTTTTGCTTTAAAGCTCCCTATATAGGGAAGTCGGGCGTTATGAAGTTTTAAGATGATACTTTGTGCAAATATTTCGAAGTTCACTGCTGCAGCTAAGGGATTTCCGGGAAGATTTAGAACATAAGTTCTGCCAATACGTCCAAAAGTGGTTGGCTTACCTGGTTTAATATCTATTTTAGAAAAATATTTTTCATAATCAAATGACTCAAAGGCCTCTTTCGTGAAGTCTGCATCTCCTACACTCACTCCACCTGAGGTAATAATAAGGTCAGAACCCTCAAGTGCTGATGAAATATGAGCTTTAATATCATCAAGTGTGTCTTCTGAGGTACCTATGAAGATGACTTCACATCCTAATTCTTGGGCTCTGGCTAAAAAAGTAGGGGTGTTTGTGTTATGAATTTGATGCTCAGCAACCGTTTCAAAATGCATTTTTAATTCTTTACCTGAGGCAAACACTGCTACACGTGGACGTTTGGTTACATAAACATGAGAAATGCCTTGAGACGCTAACATAGTGATATGATGAGCATGTAATTTATGGCCGGCTTTTAAGAGTAAGTCCCCCGCTTTTATATCTTCTCCTGCGTACCGTATGTGTTGTTCTTTTCGTATAGAAGCGGGGAGTAAAATAATATTATCAGACACCTGTTCTATATCTTCAATGGGAACAACCGCTTCAGCTCCCATAGGAATACGTGCTCCCGTCATGATTTTAAGGCTGGTTCCTTGTTGGACGGTGGCAGAAGAATCATCTCCAGCAAAGATTGTTTCACCCACAATGACTTCTTTGCCCTCATCAATATGTTTTATGGCGTATCCATCCATGGCTGAGTTATTAAAAGCAGGAAGATTATACACAGCAATTACATCATTAATAAGGATACGTCCTAAAGAAGCTTCGAGCGATACAATTTCAGAATGAAGAGGTTCTACCCACTCATCTATTTGTTTTAGTGCGTCTTCAATTAAGATTGCCATATGTACCCCTTTGATATTGAGGATATTATAAGAAAACTAGGGTAAAATTTAACTTTCAAGGGGCCTAATATGGATGAAATGTATCAAATGAGTCAAAGTTTTCACATATATAGTGTGATTGCCTTAGTATTTGTCTTAGTTATTATGATTTTAGTGCATAAGTTTAGTACGGATTTTAGGGCGTTTACCAAGTACATTAAAATTTTGATGATTTTTCATATCTCTTTGGCTAGTGCTGCTGTGCTAACGGGAAGCATTATGATGGCGGTAAAGCATCTGAGTCTTAGTCCTTCAAATCTACTAATGATTATTGCTATTTTTATCATTGCTACTTTAGAAATTAAGAGAAATAAAGCCTTGTCACAGGTGATACGATTTGGTCTTATGTCTAAGATGACGTATGTGAAATTAGGATTTAGATACCAACTTATTGAACTGATATTACTTATATCTGTAGGTGCTTTTTCAGGAATGAGCAATGCAATTTCTTTTTAATGAAAATTCAGGAAATGAGGTTCTAAAACTAAGAGGTGAAGATTATAAATACCTTTTTAAAGTGCGTCGCCATGAGATAAACGATGTTTTATATTTTAGAAATATACTCGAAAGCGGTATTTTATATACATATAAGGTACATATCCTAGACGGTCGCTCAGCGACCTTAAATCTTGTTAGTTCAGAAGAAAAAGAAATTAAGGCAGATAAACAACTTCATATTGCTTGGTGCGTGATAGACCCTAAATCTGTAGAAAAAGTACTTCCTAGTCTAAATGAGATAGGGGTAAATAAAATTTCTTTTATTTATTGTGAGCGATCTCAAAAGAATTTTAAAATGGATATACAAAGATATGAAAGAATTCTTGAAAACTCTTCTCAGCAATGTGGACGAAGTAAACAGATAATATTTAATGTTTTTAAAACCTTAGATGGCTTTTTAGAAGAATATCCAGAAACAGTGGTTCTTGATTTTTGTGATGAGGTTCTAGGGTGTGAAAATGAGGTTAAAACAGTATTAATCGGTTGTGAAGGTGGATTTTCACATAATGAAAGAGTTAAGATTGAAAGCTTAAAACGCTTTCGTTTAGATACGCCTATGATACTTCGTTCTGAATCAGCTGCTATGGCAATTGCTTCAAAAGTTCTTATATGAAAATTAAGTCTTAAATGGATAAATATGTCTCATAATCACGATTCACATCACCATCACCACCACCATGGACCAAAAAATTATAATTTTTCTTTTGGATTAGGGATACTTCTTAACATTATTTTTGTATTAGTGGAAGTATATTATGGAGTGTTAGCCGATTCTATAGCCCTTATTGCAGATGCTTGGCATAATCTTTCTGATGTTATTAGTTTACTTTTGGCTTGGGGCGCGAGTTATTTAGCTACTAAGGCTGCTACAACAACACGAACGTATGGTCTTAAACGTGTTACGATATTAGCTTCCCTTCTTTCTTCGATTTTGTTATTGTTCGCGCTTGGGGGCATTGCGTGGGAAGCAATAGAGAGGTTTTCAAACCCAAAGGAAGTAGAAGGAACTTTAGTCATGCTTGTAGCAGGGATAGGTGTTATTATTAATACAGCGACAGCACTTTTGTTTGTAAAAGGACAGAAGGATGACTTAAATCTTAGGGCGGCTTATTTACATATGGCAGCTGATGCTGGGGTTTCTTTGGGTGTACTCATAGCGGGTGGGGCTATTTATCTAACAGGATATCTGTGGTTGGATCCTTTAATTAGTTTATTTATTGTGTTCATTGTCTTAGTGAGCACATGGAAACTGTTAAAAGATTCTATTAATCTTTCTATAGATGCAGTTCCGGAACATATAGATATACAAGAGATTAAAAAGTATTTGTTGGATTGTGAAAAGGTCTTAGAAATTCACGATCTTCATATTTGGGCCTTAAGTACAAACCAAACGGCCTTAAGTGTGCATCTTATCTTATCACATGAGAAGAGTGATAATGTCTTGTTATTGCAGGTGCAAAAGCATTTAAAAGAGCATTTTTCAGTAGAACATACAACGATACAAATAGAAAGTTCAGAAAACAATTTTTGCTCTTTAAATAATCCTTGCTGTATTTAAAAAATTTATTCAATCTCAGTTCTTGGAATGATTATAGCTATGTGCATACCTTGGCCTAAGGTGCTTTCACATGTTATTTTTCCTTTAAGTTTGTGTTGTATAAGATTATAAATAATGCTTAATCCTAAGCCACTTCCTCCTTGCCCCATCTTTGTAGTAAAAAAAGGATTAAACATCTTGTCTAATGTGTCTTGACCCATCCCTTTTCCATCATCTATATAGTTTATGATTACAGAGGTCGAGTCTAAATATCCTTGAATAATAATAGTTCCATCATTGTCAAAAGCATGCCGCATAGAATTTATAATTAAATTACTAAAAATCTGTGCAAAAATACCGGCGTAGGACATACATTCGATATTTTTGTCTATCTCATTAATGATATTGATATTTTTAAGTTCACTTTGTAAGCTTGAAATAACATTATGAGTATAAGCATTTAGATTAAAATTTCTTTTTTCTTCCATATTTTGATCAACAGCAATCTGTTTAAAAGAACGAATGAGTTCCGCTGCATTTTCTAGACTAAAATACATTGTTTTAGATGCATCTCTCATGGTTTCTAAATACGCAATTAAGTCTGTTTTTGTTAAACAGTCTTCAGAGATATCTTTCAAAATATCTTTTGTTTGTTTCTGTATTAGGGTAATACCCGTTAGACTTACACCAACGGGAGTATTAATTTCATGAGCAATACCTGCAACAAGACTGCCTAAGGCTGACATTTTTTCATTTTGAACAACTTGTTGCATTAAGTTGTCTAAGTTACGTGTTAGATAATACCCCGTCATCATGAGTAGCACAAAAGACAATAAGAGCTCAACAATAGCAATAACAACACTTTGTCTTAGAAGTTTGTCTTTTGTTTGCATAAAAGAGGCTCGTGATAAACCATAATAAATATGACCTATTATTTCACCAGAAAGACTTATATCACTTGATCTATTAACAATATATTCATGAGGTGATACATACGATCCATCTAAGGGAAAATTTCCATAAACACCTACTTGAGTATATATATTGTTGGCTTCATCAAGAATCACAATATAATCAAAATTATGTTTTTTATTTTTGTGTAGCTCTTCTAACATATTACTTAAGGTTGCGTAATCTCGTTCCATTAAAGGAACACTAGTCGCCGCATTTAGTAAGGGTTCAGCTGCTTGGATTCGAAGGTTTGTTTGGTCGTCTATCGCAATATTTATGAGTCTTATACTGTTACCTAGTAAAAGTGCCAACATCAAGGCTTCTACGAGCATACTTAGGACTATAAGTTGTATTCGTAAAGATTTTTGAATAACTGTAAACAAGTGCTTACTTTAAAATATTGGTATAGTTGTCTAATAATTTCATTGCATCATTAGTAATAGGCTTAAACCCCTTGAATATATACTTCTTGGCTTCTGAACTTTTTTCAAATCTTAAGAAAGTTTTCTGTAACTCTTTTGAAAATTCTTTGTCAATAGTTTTATTATACATAACTAAAAAGCCTGGAATTTTAGTGCTTCCTGCTAAAAATTTTAAATTCTGTTTGTACTTTGGTTTGAGCACCTTCCATAGTTTTATCCCTGTAAGCGCAACATCAGAAGACCCTTTTAGTAAAGAGAATATAGAATTCATATGATTTTTTGTAATATTTATTGTAAGGTTTTCCCCTTCTTTAATGCCAAGTTCTTTTAAATCCATTAGTGCAATTTGGTGAAGTATGGTCAGTGGTGAGGCCATAGAAATAGTTTTATTTTTAATATCAGCTAACTCTGTATAAGGGCTCTCCTTTTTAACAATATAGTACCCTTGAATTTTATTTTTAGTCATTACAAGTCGTGAATAAGAAGAACTTAATTCACTCCTTCGACCAATATGTGGTGCGGTGAAAATAATATCATAAACGCCATTGTCTACATTGTTGATATACTCTTTAATGTTCTTAGCCGTAATGATAGAAATGGAGACTTGAAGTTCCTTTTGTAAAAAATGTTTTAAAGCTTTTTGATGAAGAAGAATCTTAGAAGGGCTGGTATAAGGGAAAAAAGCGATGTTTATTGATTTGTTTTGAGCAAAGAGTGGATTAGAAAATAAAGTTATCAATAAAATACAGAGCATACATCGCATATTAATCTTTCAAGATATAATTTTATATTATATCTTACTCTTAAAAAATAAAAATAATATTAAATATCTTACTTAAAATGACAAGTAAGAAATAAATGTATTGAAGTTTAAATGATTTTTAGATATAATTCGCGTATTACAAATCCGCACCCGTACGGATTTTAAAAAAATATACCGTGATTACGTACACAGCGTGACACATAAGGAAACTAAGATGAAAAAAGATCTTCACCCAGAGCTACATAACTGTGCTGTATCTTGTGCATGTGGAAACACATTTGAAACTAAATCTATAAAAGAGATTATTAAAGTTGAAATTTGTAATGAATGTCACCCATTCTTTACTGGTTCAGAGCGTATGGTAGATACTGCTGGTAGAATTGAAAAGTTCAACAAGCGTTACGCAAAATAATCACCCACTTCAAGATGGCCTTTGGCTGTCTTTTCTTTCTTTAATCCATTTCAAATAATTTCAAAAAAACTAATATAACTTTTTAAAAGGTTTCTTATGCTTACTTTAGTCCCAACGCCTATTGGTAATATTGCTGATATCTCTTTACGAGCTATGGAAATGCTCTCAAGTGCTGATATTTTGTTATGTGAAGATACTAGAGTCACTAAAAAACTTTTAAATATTTTATTTGAGAGATACCAACTTGAGCGTAAAGAACAAGATTTTATTGCTTTACACTCTCATAATGAAGCACAGTTTATACAAAAAGTAAGCCAAGACTTTTTTGATAAAAATATTGTATATGTCTCGGATGCCGGAATGCCTGGTATTTCTGACCCAGGACAATTGTTAGTTCGATACTGCCAAGATAATGGGATTGAATACGATATTTTACCCGGGGCAAATGCTCTTTTAACTGCCTTTGTCGCTAGTGGGTTCGTGCATACTCAAATGTTGTTTTATGGGTTTTTTGCCTCATAAGGGAAAAGAACGGGCACATTCTCTTCAAGGCGCCTTACATAATGGATTCACAACAATTTTATATGAAGCCCCTCATCGACTCGATAAACTTATAAAAGAATTGGCTTCTGAGATACCTGAACGGCGCGTTTTTTTTGCTAAAGAATTAACAAAAAAGTATCAAACATTTTTTCATGGCTTAGCAAAAGACATGCCTAAGCAAATACAAAAAGAGCTTATTAAAGGGGAATGGGTAGTTGTTATAGAAGCAGGCAAGGCTAGAGAAAGCACTTTAAGTGAAAAAGATGTTTTAGACTTAGACATACCAAAAAAATCAGCTGCAAAACTCATCTCGAAAATTACAGGTGAAAATATAAAGTTGTGTTACACTCGCCTAACCAAAGATACTTAAAAAAAAAGAAGTAGGATTTTCTTCAAAGAAGCGAAGTTCACAAAACTAGCCGTGGCGGTTTTGCAAAGCAAAAAAGTTTCTTTACAAAACTTATCTGAAAAATTACAAATTAGAACAATAAATAATATATATAAACTTTAAAAATCTATCTTTTTACAGTTGCCTATACAATCTGTAACATTGCATAAAATAAGTGCGCTTCTTTTTTCACCTGAGCCAAATATTTACCATAATGTCATATACTTAAGAAATTTTTAGATAAACTCTGTACTATGATTATTTATGGAAAACAACCGGTTTATTACCTAATAGAAAAACATCCGTCTAAAGTTAAGACAGTATTTGTCTCAAAAGAGCTTGATAAAAAAGAATACTCACGTTTAATGCGTATGGATTTTGAACTTAAGCGAATCCCTGATAATGCAGCTCAGTCTATGAGCAAAACAGGAAATCATCAAGGCTTTTTAGCCGAAGTCGATGATCTTGAATTATATGACTTAAAAGATCTTTCTAAGCCTGAATTTGTCTTAGTGCTTGCAGGCATTACAGATATGGGCAATATGGGTGCGATTATTCGTTCTGCATATGGCTTAGGTATTGATGCAATTGTTGTTACAGGAGTTAAACATTTTCAAGCTGAAAATGTAGTACGAAGCTCTGCTGGAGCAGCGTATGATATGCCAATTGTGCATGAACATAATTTGTATGATGTGATGAACGAATTAAAACTTGATGGATTTACCTTATATGGTGCAACTATGGATGGTGAAGATATCCGTCACGTCAAGTGTACAGCAAAACGTGCACTTATAATGGGAAATGAAGCACAAGGAATTCCTACACGAGCTATTAAAAAATTAGATATTGCCGTCTCAATAGAGATGGCTAATGATTTTGATTCTTTAAATGTAAGTGTGGCTAGTGCTATCTTAATGGACAGAATGAGGAACTAAAACAATGACAGGTTTGCAGAAGCTTCAAAGTATTGGTGCACACAAGATTTTCGAAACAACACATATCTCAAAGAAATTTGTTGAAGATATTTTAAAGCAAAATTTTTCTTCTATGACAAAGATACAATTTTTCGGATTTGTTTCTATAATTGAAAGAGAATATAGTGTTGATTTACATGAATTAAATGATGCCTATCTTGCTCATGCCCAAAGTACAGGGGAAGACGAACCTTTTAGTATCTCAGAACAAAACGATGTTGAAACAAAAACAACGCCAAAAGCAGCGTATATTTTTGTGGGGCTTCTTGTTATTGGTGCCTTATTTATGCTCTTTAAACCTGCCGAAAATGTTGAAATAGCTACCGCACCTATCCTTCTTGAAAAGAAAAAAAATGATGGAGAATTAAACAGCTCTAGCATAGAACAAGCAAAGGCTAATTTAACCAACTTAGAACTAAGTGCGTCTAAAGAAGTTGAAAAAGTAGAAGAAACTATGGTTGAACCTATGCATACAAGCAGGTTTGAAATAAAACCACGAAGTAAGTTATGGATAGGAATAGTTGATCTTGAAACCTTTAAACGTTCTCAAAAAATGAGCGCAAAATCTTTTGAACTTGACCCCGATAAAGAATGGCTTTTAGTAATGGGACATGGATATGTCAATTTTGAGGTTAATGGACTAGAGCAAAACTTTAAAGATAAAAATAAAGTTTGGTTTTCTTATGAAAATGCGATACTTACAAAGTTGACACGATCTGAATTTACAAAAAAGAACCGAGGTAAAGCTTGGTAAAAAGTCTTTTACTTTTTTTATTATTGAACCTATCTTGTGTCTACGCCGAAACATATATTTTAGAACCTCAAGAACTTATAGAAGAAAAACCCAGTCATGAAGAAAATTTATCTCAAAAGATTCAACAACTTTTAGGTGAAAATGCTTATGCTAGACATGTAAAATTTATTAATATAATTTTTGCAGATACCGCTGAATATATTACAAATGAACGTGTGGATGTTGCCAAGGTGATAGCTACATTAAAAGACAATGGCCTTTTAGATCTATTTTTTAAAAAGCCTCAAGAACTGCATCTTACCTTTCAATCTAGTGGATACCCTTTATTTTTTGTTAAAATTATGTCTGATACCTTACAGGCTATGGGCTATTATAGATTTATAACAGATAAAGCAAAACAAGATGAAAGTGGTTTCTTTTGGACGATTCGTCTTACAAGTGAATATGCAATAGATCCTGTCCTACTTAAAAAAGCCTTACAAAAACGTGGTTGTGACATTGTAGATATTGACCGCATTACACAAACAGACTGGTCGTACCATATAGACATTAAAAAAGCCTATCTAATGCTAGAAGAATTACGTCCCTACACAGAAAGAGTTCTTCGAAAGTCACTTTATGAACATTGGCTGAATGTAAAATCCACAAAATCTCTCGTTCTTTGGTCTTTAAAAGGAAATAATTGGTATCCTTATGTCTCATTTTACGACAAAGAACTGCATCTTTTAAAAGTGTATAAACGCGATAAAAGAACTAAGAAAATAACTCTGGAATTACCAGAAGATACTACTTATGTAAAAATAGCAGATCTTTATAGTCTAAAAAACATAAAACAAGGTCTACGAGTCCAAGCAAAAGGGACCAGGTAGGCCTTAAACTGAAGGCAAAAAGATGTTCGACGAGATACAGTTTGGTCGTATAGACCGACTTCCTAAATATGTGTTTGCAGAAGTAAACGAATTAAAGATGAAAGAACGTCGCGCTGGCGCTGATGTTATTGACTTTTCTATGGGTAACCCTGATGGTGATACTCCAGAACATATTAGAGAAAAACTTGTTGAATCTGCCCAAAAAACAAAGACCCATGGTTATTCAACTTCTAAGGGAATTCCTAAACTTCTTATAGCTATTTCTGATTGGTACAAACGTCGGTATGATTGTGATATTAATCCTGAAACTGAAGCCGTTGCTACTATGGGTTCTAAAGAGGGATATGCACATTTAACTTACGCTATTACTAACCCCGGTGACTTAGCGGTGGTTCCTGACCCAACGTATCCTATTCATGAGTATTCTTTTATTTTAGCAGGGGGTTCTGTTGTTAAGTTTGGAATAGAGTTTGATGAAGATTATAAGCTGGATGAAGATAAGTTTTTTAAAGACTTAGAACGTATGTTTATTGAAAACTCACCTAAGCCAAAATATGTGCTTGTGAATTTTCCACATAACCCTTCAACTGCGACAGTAACTCAAGAATTTTATGTACGTCTTGTTGCTATGGCTAAAGAGAAACGTTTTTATGTGATTTCTGATATCGCCTATGGGGACATAACTTTTGATGGTTACGTAACGCCTTCAATTATGTCTGTGCCAGGTGCAAAAGATGTGGCGGTGGAATCCTTTACTCTTTCTAAGTCTTATAATATGGCGGGATGGAGAGTTGGTTTCTTTGTAGGAAATAAAAAGCTTATTGGTGCACTTCAAAAAATTAAGTCTTGGTTAGATTATGGAATGTTTACTCCTATTCAAGTAGCCGCTACCGTTGCGCTTAATGGAGATCAACAATGTGTAAGAGATATCACAGATAAGTATAACCATAGACAAGAAGTACTCATAGAAGCCTTTGATAGAGCGGGTTGGAAGATTCGTAAAAATCAAGCATCTATGTTTTCATGGGCAAAAATTCCTGAATGCGCGGCGCATCTTGGTTCTTTAGAATTTTCTAAAAAACTGCTTGTTGAGGCGGGTGTTGCAGTGGCTCCTGGTATTGGTTTTGGTGCTTATGGTGAAGGTTATGTTCGTATCGCTTTAATTGAAAATGATAATAGAATCCGTCAAGCCGCTAGAAATATAAAAGAGTTTTTAAAACAATTTGATTGTGAACAATCAGAAGATGTAAAAAAGGAAGACGATGCTTAGAGTTGGTGTTATTGGAGTAGGTACCGTTGGTACTTCGGTTGTAAATATTTTAAAAGATAATGCTGATATTATCACGGCTCGCGCAGGAAAAGAAATTTCTGTTAAATCTGGTGTTGTTAACAACTTAAATAAAGACCGTGGGGTAGATATTAAGCTTTCTAATGACCCTATGGATATCATTAATGACCCTGAGATTGACATTGTAGTTGAGCTTATGGGTGGGATTGAAGGTCCTTTTGATGTTGTTAAGGCGGCTCTTGCTAAGGGTAAGGCTGTTGTTACTGCAAATAAAGCACTTCTAGCCTATCACAGATATGAACTTCAAGAACTAGCCGGTGATATTCCTTTTGAATATGAAGCAGCTGTTGCTGGTGGTATTCCTATTATTAATGCACTTCGTGATGGTTTAACGGCGAATCATATTGAGTCTATTCAAGGCATTATGAATGGTACGTGTAATTATATGATGACAAAGATGATGAATGAGGGTGTAGATTATCAGCCTATTTTAGATGAGGCTCAAGCTCTTGGTTACGCTGAAGCTGACCCTACTTTTGATGTTGGTGGTTTTGACGCAGCGCATAAACTTCTTATTTTGGCTTCTATTGCTTATGGAATTGACGCTAAGCCTGAAGATATCTTAATAGAAGGTATTGACACGGTGACTCAAGAAGATATTTCTTTTGCAAAAGAGTTCGGATATGTTATTAAACTTTTAACCATTGCTAAAAAGAGTGGAAATGAAGTAGAACTTCGTACTCACGCGGCCCTTGTTCCTGAAGGTAAAATGATTGCAAAAGTAGATGGTGTGATGAACGCTATTTCTGTTGTAGGCGATAAGGTTGGTGAAACATTGTTTTACGGTCCTGGAGCGGGTGGAGACGCAACGGCTTCCGCAGTTGTTGCTAATATTATTGATATAGCTAGACGTGGTAAAGGCTCACCAATGTTAGGTTTTCATACGCCTTTAGAAAAAGGCCTTACGCTTAAGTCAAAAGATGAGATTGTTTCTAAATATTATTTACGCATGGGTGTTGAAGACAAACCGGGTGTTTTATCTTCAGTAACTAAGATGTTCGCAGACCATGACATCTCAATAGAAACAGTTCTTCAAAGACCCCTTGATAATGGAAGTGCAAATCTTCTTTTTGCTACACATCAAGCTGTTGAAAAAAATATACAATCTATTATTAAAGAACTTTCATCTGCCTCATTTGTAAATACCACTCCTTCTATGATACGAATTGAAGCCTAATAACATCTGGGCTCTTACATAAAAACTTTGATTTTTTCTTAACTGCCTTTTTTAAAGCTTTTTTATTATTTCTTAGTTACAATAGAGATACTGTATAGATGAAAAAAAGGTTTTTATAATGTCGCAACCTTCAAATATGAATTTTCAAACAATTTTTAATTATGCTGCTGATCCTATGTTCCTTTTAAAAGATGGTCACTTTATTGATGCAAATGAGGCAACTCTTAAGATGTTTGGCGTAAGTTCTTCTAATGTTTTTTTAGCCTTTCATCCTGCTGCCTTATCCCCAGAATTTCAAAGAGATGGACAATCTTCTAAGTTAAAAGCAGATGCCATGATAGCATTAGCTTATGAAAAGGGGTTTCATCGATATGAGTGGGTATATGTAAACCTACAAGGTGAAAATTTTGATGCAGAAGTTACTTTAACTAAGATAGAAGACAATGAAGAC
>NZ_JAEMVE010000240.1 GCF_029216045.1 Sulfurimonas sp. MAG313
AATATTCTTCATCAAAGGCAGTATCCACTGTGTTTTTTCATTTTCCAAGAGGCAAAACTCGAACTCTATGTTTTTTAGGATCAATGATAACTAAAGCCCCTTGTTCGAGTTCTTTCGAGATTAGCTCTATAGTCTCATTAACTATTTCTCCAGCAATTGAGGGAATAATACTTTCCATCCTTAACTGAATAACACTTGGCTTATTAGCCTGTGTAGCATAAAGCAATGAACCAAAGTCTAAATCATGTGTAAAGACTATAAACTGATTTATTCTTGCCCATTGCATAATTTCGGTATCTTCCGCACATATATTTCCAATATCTCGCCAATGAATTGCTCTATGTCCCAAAGTTTGTAAAAATTCTACCCAGCCCTTAGGGATGTTCATATCAAGAACAAAGTTCATGAGGCTTTTAATTGTACATCATATTCTTCTGCTCTCCATGTAGCATAGGCTAAAGCTGAAAAAATATCTTCTTTTTCTAAATCAGGGTACAGTGATAGTATTTGTTCATTATTCTGTCCTGTTGAAAGTAGCCCTGTTATTGTGCTTACCGTTATTCTCATTCCTCTAATACATGGTTTTCCACCCATAATTTTAGGATTAATAGTAATTCTTTCTAAATTAGGAAAATCCACATCCCTCTCCTTTAACTATAATTTTATAAAAAAAACAATGCAAGAAAAGGGTCAAGTGTAATGTTGAATTATTTAAAAAAATACTTGAACCCTTTTCCCCTCAGCCATTTTCCGTTCTAATTCTGTTAATCTCTGCAACCCCAACACCGGTATATTGATTGATTTTTTGATCGTCAAATATTGGTAACATGTTTATAACGACTTTTTCTATGCCTTGCTCTATTCCTTGTTCTATGCCTTGTTTTTTTGCTAAGGTTAAGGAGCTTTTTTGCATGTAAATCCAGTCTTTTTTGCGGTGTTGTAATTCAAGTTCTTCTTCACTAAAATTGGCTTCATTGGCAATTTGGTAAGCTTTTTCTAATTCCTTATCCATGTTTTTGGGTATGTATTCTAAACTGCCCGCATTTTTAATAAAGTATATCCACTTGTCTTGAATACTGATTAATTCATCTTCTGTTTTCGTAAACTTAGGCAGTTCGATAAAAACCAGTTCTATATCGTCACTGTATTCAATTAATTGTTGTTTTTCCATTAATTTAAATCGAGAAATCAATTCTGTACTGTCTTTAAATAACTCAAAGTCAGTGAGCGTTAATGCAATAACGGGATTGAGTAATTTATATGGATCGCCTTGTTGCAGTTGTGCTGAATATTTTTTGGCTGCATTGTATAAAATACGCTTTTCAAAGCCTTCTGTATTAAGTACTTGCATTTCTATAATCACATGACAACCATTATCTAAAACGGCTTTAACATCTACATAGGTATCTTTCATTCCTCTTAGCATAGGAATGTTGTAGGGATCCACTATCGTTAAGCTGGTGATAACATGGTTATCTTCAAAGCTTAAGATGGAGTTGAGAAAATGAATTAAAATATCTTTGGAGTCGTCACTACCAAATACTTTTTTAAAAGCAAAATCTGTTTTGATATCAAGAAATTTCATATGACTTTTATTCCTACACGTTTTGTTATTATTTTATAAAACAAAAGATCCAAAAAAAAGGGGTCAAGTATCATACTGAACTATTCAAGCCTATTCTTCTATCATTTTATTGTATCAATGGAGGCAGTGTATATTGATT
>NZ_JAEMVE010000241.1 GCF_029216045.1 Sulfurimonas sp. MAG313
CGTAGGTACTAAGAAACAAGCTCGTAACGCAGTTAAAGAACAAGCACTTCGTTGTGGTATGCCTTATGTTGATACACGTTGGTTAGGTGGAATGTTAACAAACTTCCCAACTATGCAAAAATCAATCCGTAAGCTTGATATCATCGAAGAGATGCAAGCTAATGGTCAAATGGAACTTCTTACTAAGAAAGAAGCACTTATGCTAGGTAGAGCTAAGATTAAACTTGAAGCATACCTTGGTGGTATTCGTTCAATGAAGAAACTTCCAGACATGATGTTCGTAATTGATCCAGTTAAAGAACATATCGCGGTTAAAGAAGCTCGTAAACTTGGAATCGAAGTTATCGCTCCTCTTGATACGAACTGTGATCCAGACCTTATCGATTTTCCAATTCCAGGAAATGATGATGCTATCCGTTCAATTCAACTTTTCTGTCGTGAGATGGCTGAAGCAGTAATTGAAGGTCGTGCACAAAACGAAGAGCAAGTAGAAGAGCCTGCTAGCGAAGAAGAAGTTGCAGAAGTTGTTGCAGAAGCAAAAGCTGAAGCAAAGACTGAGGAAGCATAATCATGGCAGTTACAGCAGCACAGGTTAAAGAACTACGTCAGGCAACTGACGCACCTATGATGGATTGTAAAAAAGCCTTGACTGAATGTGAAGGTAACATGGAAAAAGCTACTGAGTGGTTAAAAGAACGTGGTGTTGCAAAGTCGGCTAAAAAAGCTGACCGTGTTGCTGCTGAAGGTTCTATTGGTTTTAAAGTTTCTGATGACTTTAAAACTGCATCTCTTGTAGAAATCAATTCAGAAACTGACTTTGTTGCTCAAAATATTGAGTTCAAAGACTTAGTATCTCAAACGGTAGCTCAAGTTTTTGACACACAATGTTCTGATGCAGCTGCCCTTCCAGAAACTTCTAAAGATGGTTCAACTTTCTTAGAATATTTCCAAGGTGCTGTATCTAAGATTGGCGAGAAAATTGAGTACCGTCGTTTAAGTAACATTAAGGCTGACGCAACTTCTGTTGTTAATGGTTATGTTCACTCAAACACAAGAATCGGTGTTATCGTTGAAATTTCATGTGACTCTGAGCAAACTGCAGCTGCCTTAGCTCCTGTAGCTAAGCAAGTTGCAATGCACGCATCTGCAATGAAACCATCAACACTTTCTTACAAAGATTTTGACGCGACTTATGTTGCTGATGAAACTAAGGGACGTATTGAAGCTATTAAGACTGAGAACGAAGAACGTGCTCGTCTTAAAAAGCCTTTAATTAATGTTCCTGAATATATCTCTATGTGTCAATTGACTTCTGATGTTTTAGCTAAGGCTGAAGATGCTATCAAAGCAACACTAAAAGAACAGGGTAAACCTGAAAAAATCTGGGACAAGATTGTTCCAGGTCAACTTGCTAGATACATTCAAGATAATACAACTCTTGATAAAGAACAAGCACTTTTAGATCAGAACTATGTTCTTGATGATAAAATGTCTGTTGCTCAGGCAGTAGAAGCGGCTGGAAAAGCAGCTGGTGGTACTGCTACTATCAAATCTTTCATTCGTCTAGAAGTAGGTGAAGGTTTAGAGAAAAAAGTTGATAACTTCGCAGAAGAAGTTGCAGCACAAATGGCATAAATAAGAAAACCTTTATGGTTTTCTTTATTAAGCTCTATGTAACATGAGAGCTTATTCCCCTTCTTACTTTCTTCTTTTTAAATTAACTTTTAATAAATTATTTTTTTCTGCATATAGAGATCTATATCGGCTCTTTTTTCAACATTCTTGATGGAAGTGTCTTCTTCTTGGAATTGGGATATACCAAAGGATGTACCTATATTAAGTTCTTTTCCTTGATATCTGATTGTATTGATGGTTAACTCTTTTTTAAGACGGAGGGCTAGTTGTAAGGCTTGCTCTTTATTAATCTGTGGTAAAATTAATAAAAACTCGTCACCTCCCAATCGAAAGGCATAATCTTCTTGACTGATTAAGTCTTTTAAGATGTCTGAAAAATGTTGCAATACTTTGTCTCCTATATCATGTCCATAAGAGTCATTAAAACTTTTAAAGTTGTCTAAGTCTAATAAAATGATAGAAGTCGCTTGATGATATCGTTTGTATACATTTATAAGGTGTTGTGAAACCTCGTCATAAGCACGACGGTTTAAAAGACCTGTTAATACATCTGTTTTAGAATCTTTTTGTGCCTGTTCTTTTTCTTGATAGGCAATTTTTAGTTTATCTGCTAAGGCGAGAGAGAGTAAAATAGCGTCTATACTCATACCAATATCTAAGGCGTGATAATTCCATTTTGAATAAGGAATAAGGCTCATAACACTGGAACAAGTTAAAACACTACCTACGAGTCCACTACTTGCGCCTAAGATGAAAAGACGCGCAGATTTATTTCCTTTTCTTAAGGCATATAAAGCAATAGATATAACATAAATACTAACGAGTAATAAAGCAAATATAGACAAAATAACATGCAGCCTATACCCTCCAAAAAATGACGAAAATAACAAAAGTGAGATTAAAGAATAAAAAATATAATTATGGACTTTGTTGAGCCTTGGATGGCGCTGTTTTAGATTCAAAAAAGATTGTGAAAATAAGAGTGCAGCAATACTCAATAAAAATATAAAACTTGATTGGGCATAGGTTTGTAACAGAGGTGCGTTTGCAAATAAGTATTCATAGGTATAATTATTGTAAGACGCATGTGCAAGGATAAAACTTAAAACATAAAATGCATAATAAGCATAATATGCACCCTTTGTTGCTAAAAATAAAAAGAGATTATAAAGAAGTAAAGAAAGTAAAATTCCATATAAAATACCGAGATAAAAATTGTGACTTGCAAGGTTTAAAAGCAAATCGTCTTTTTTCATAATGGAACACATGAAAACAAAAGGGTCTCGTGTATTGACTTGGATATAGACCTTGGATATACCGGGTTCAAAGGTATGTGAAATATTAATGAGGTTACTTTTTATATCTCTGTTGTCAAATGTAAGGGTGTTACCTAAGTAGTGAGTTCTTAAAATGTTATTTGGTGAATATACATAAACATTAATAGTGTCAAGCCAAGGTGCTTCAAAGAGAAAGAAACGTTGCATAGTGTCTTCGGTGGAATTTGTAAGATTAAAGGTAAACCAAAAAGTAGACGTAGTAAAAAACTTTGTAAAGATACTGTTTTTAATACTTTGAAAACTGTTTTCTTTTAAGGCGAGAACATCAGCAAGTTCAAGTGTAGCATGGGGGTCTTCATATACTAGCATTGATTGGGAAATGTAGGATTGAGAATGATTAAGGTCTAGACTTGTTACTTGAGCATAAAGAGGTAGGTATATCAAAGATAATAAAAATAGTAATCTTTGAAACATCTTTTGCCTTTTACTTTATAATAAAACTTTTTTCATTATAACAAGGTTAAGTGAAAATTATAATTAGAATTAAGAGCACTTTTTAGTGAATTTAGAGTTTTTAGAGCTGTCCTTAAGTAGAAGTTCTCTATAATTTTTAAAAAGATAATCTTCTAATGCAATTACTTTCAGCCATAAATCTAGCACATGATTTTGAGTATCCTCTTTTTACGGATATAAACCTATCCCTTAACGTTCACGAATCCATGGCCATTATTGGTGCTTCTGGGTCTGGTAAATCTACGCTTTTACATATACTTTCTTCTTTGTTAGAACCAAAAGAAGGTAGGGTTGAGCTATTTGATGAAAATATTTATGACCTTAAAAAAGATGCACTTGTGCATATGCGCCGAAATGATATTGGGATGGTATTTCAGTCTCATTATCTTTTTAAGGGTTTTTCTGCCTATGAGAACCTTGAAGTGGCAGCAAAACTTTCTAATACAAAAATTGAAGAAGAGGTGTTAGAAGGCCTTGGAATCAAAGAAATTATCCATCAAAAAGTAACAGAACTTTCAGGGGGACAACAGCAACGCGTCTCTATAGCTAGGGTTTTGACTAAAAAACCTCGGCTTATTTTTGCGGATGAGCCAACTGGAAATTTAGACTCTGAAACAGCCTTTGATGTTATGAAGCTTTTTACTCACTATATTAAAGAAAATGATGCGGCTATGGTTTTAGTAACGCATGAAAAATCTTTAGCGATGCAATGTGATCATGTGTATAAGCTTGTGGATATGAAGCTTGAGAAAGTTAAATAGACTAAGGTTATTTAATCCAATGCTAAAGGGAAAGAAAGTAAGTAAGTGCCATTTTACTCATTATGCATTTACGGGTTACTTTTTTCCCGAAGGAAAAAATCTTGGAAGTCATTGAATTCTTAAGTCCTCAAAATGTTGTGGGCTTTTTACTTCTTTTTTTTCGTTTTGCAGGCCTGTTTATTATGGTTCCTCTTTTTTCTCACATGAGTATTCCTATGACAATAAAAACATCTATTGCCTTTGTTTTTGCTGTGCTGTTTTATGCCGTTATGCCTCCTTTAACTATGCAAGTAACTACACTTAATATTGTTTTAGCCATCTTGAGTGAGTTTCTTTTTGGTTTTACAATTGGCTTGATGTTGCAGCTCGTTATGAATATAATGACCTTTGCCGGGATTCAGATATCTTTTATTATGGGGTTTTCAATGGCCTCTGTTGTGGACCCTCAATCAGGGGTGTCTATGCCCATTATTTCTAATGTACTGGCCTTGTTGTCTTTAATGATATTTCTAGCCTTGAATGGGCATCACGCGGTTTTACTTTTTATGAATGATTCATTACAAGAGATACCCTTAGGGGGGTTTATGCTCAATGAAGGGATTTTTAACTATATTGTAAAGGCCACTATGAATATGTTTATGGTGGGGTTTATGGTTGCCTTTCCTATCACGGCCTTGTCTTTATTAGCGGATGTTATTTTTGGAATGCTTATGAAGACTATGCCTCAATTTAATTTACTTGTTATTGGGTTTCCTATTAAGATTATGGTGGCTTTTGTTGTTTTAATTTCAACCGTAGCTACCTTTATGAAAATATTTGAAAGAGAAATGTCTAGCGCTTTAAATAGCTTGTCTATATTATTTTAAGAGCATTCTTCTTTAGGTTTATAAAAATCTTGATACAAGACCTTTGTTCATGAATGACAAAGGCATGATCTTGTCTGAGATTTTTATACGATAAGTCTTGGCTTGAAAGATACATTTCCTTATCATCTATACACGTGAAAGAACCTTTGATATTCTTATGTTTGAGTGTGAAAATATGCACTCCTTTTAAAAGACTTAGGTAAGAAATTTGACTATCTTTTTGATACATATCTTTTGTGAAAATATTAATTATAAGGCCCCTTTTTGAAAGTTGTTTTATGGCGTGTACAATAGAATATTCATTAAGGGTATGGGTGAATATATTGACCTCTTTTTGTGCTTCTTTTAAACTCTTCGTAAAAGAATACACAAAATAATGATTTTCTTGAGGAAGTGTATATACGTTAGAGGCAAGGGCGAAAAAAGGGAAAAAGATAAAAAGTTTTAACAAGTTTTTCCTTTTTGATAGTATCTGTGTCTTTTTTTGCTAGAATATATATTAGACTTCTTTCATAAGCCTTTGTTGAGTTATAAGGTGTATGCAAGAAGTCTAGCATTTATTATATACTAAAAAAGGCATGTACAATGAAGATACTTCTCATTAATGATAATCCTGTTGTTGGAAAACTTGTAACACTGAGTGCACAAAAAACAGGTGATGAATTAATAACGGTTGCAAATACACAAGAGGTAGAACTGAGTAGTTGTGATTTACTTATTGTAGATGATGCCTCTTATGTTGAAGAAGATATAAATGCATTGATGGAAAAGATTGAATGCTCAAAATCTTGCCATATAGGCTCAAGAAGTTCAGAAAAACCTGCGGGGTTTACACAAGAACTTAATAAGCCTTTTTTACCCACAGACCTTGTAGAAATTTTTACAACTATTTCTTCAAGTATGCTAGAAGAAAACTCAAAAGC
>NZ_JAEMVE010000242.1 GCF_029216045.1 Sulfurimonas sp. MAG313
ATATTGGCTTCGTTATATAAGGCTCCATGCAACTTTAAAGTCTTAACCTCAGGCATCAAAGCATATTGTTCATCAAGTGAATTTAACAGTGTTTTTATAGACAGAAGATATATATACGACAATGGTAGTTTAAAATTATCTGCGCGCTCTAACAAGGACGCTCTTATTACAAATGTACAAGAGGCTAAATATCAGTATGAAAACTTTTTAAAAGAGAAGATACAAATTGATGGAAAATTTTACACATTAAAAGCGGATACTGCTTGTATACATTCAGATGCGCCTAATGCTTTAGAAATGGCAAAGCTCTTATGTTCACGTTAGCAAAGAATTCCCTTGCCTTTGAAGTTAAAGACAAAGTTTATGGACTTCAAGACAAGGGAATAAGTCCACAAGGTGCAAGTGACCAGCTCTCTTTTGAAATTGCGAAAGTTCTCTTAGGACAACCCAAAGAGTTTTTATGTGTTGAGATTATGTTTTCATCTAAAATAAGTTTTATAAAAGACTGCGCTTTTACACTAACGGGAGCGCATTACGAAAAAACTCTTCTGCATTCTAAAAACACAGTCACTTCTTTAAATCATTCATGTGTGTACATAGCAAAAAAAGGAGACTTTCTTAGTCTGCATCATTTAAAAAAAGGCTTTAGGCTGTATCTTATGTCAAGCCTAGAAGAAGAATCCTTTAAACGTTTAGGTGTATGCAGAGGAGAATTTTCAAAACATTTTTCATCCCCTACTAGGTCTCATATATCTTTACTTAAAGGGCCTGAATATCATTACCTTAAGCAAGCGAGCAGCTTTTTTAAAAACACCTATACAATTTCAAATGATTCAAATCTCATTGGTTTAAGACTAGAGTCACAACAGATACAATCCGATAAATATGATATTATCTCCTCATGTGTAGGTGATGGGACGGTGCAACTTACAAATAAGGGTCCTATAGTACTCTTAAGGCATAGACAAACAACAGGAGGCTATCCACGAATTTTTTGTGTTATAGCAGCAGATCTAGACACTTTGGCTCAATACCCAATAGGTGCGAATGTACATTTTAAACTAATTAATATGAATGAAGCCAAGGCCTTGTTGATAGAGAAGGAAAAAGAGTTTAAAGACTTTAAACATCTTATGCAAAGTTAACAAATAAGAATTTATCTTAATTTCTTCAGAGCCTCTTTAACAATCTCTCCTGTATCTGTTGCATGAATTCCTGCTAAGACCTTAATAATCTGTTCTTTTTTGAAACCTAAACTTTCAAGGGCCATAGCGGCTTGAGCTTGAGAAGGAGTTCCCTTATCTGATGAGGTGTCTACTATAAAGTTAGACAATTCCACTAAGATTCGAGAAGCTCCTTTTGGACCAATCCCTGGAACTCTTTTTAAAGAAGCAACATCATTAGCTTGAACAATGGCAGAAAAGCTACTGGGTGTATAGGTTGAACATATTGCTAAAGCCACCTTTGGCCCTACCCCATTTATTTTAATAAGTTGAGCAAACATTTGTTTTTCTGATTCTGATGAAAACCCATATAAACTATGGGCATCTTCTCTAATGATTTGAATAGTATGAAGCTTCACCTTATCACTATCAAGGGTATGGAAGGTGTTTATTGAAATGAACACCTCATATACCAAACCATTGGTATTTATGTAAACCCTTGTAGGCTCTTTTTTTTCTATAGTTCCGTTGATACCAACTATCATTAGCTTCCTATCTTTTCCATTTATATTTCATTGCACTTCAAGAGATTTCTTCTGAACTTGATATTTCATAAGTCTCGTTATCTTCATCATATTTCAAGACAAAGCACCGTTCATTAGCACCCGTTCCTCTAGGAACATAATAAAGTTCTTGTTCAGGGTCTAAAATTCTAAAACGTATTTCATTATGCCCTTTATACTCATCATGATTAATAATTTTTGACTTAAGTATATCTTCTTGCAAACGTTTTGTGCCCTGAGATAAAAGTCCCATCTTTGTCTTAGCTTGCATATATTCATCATTTAAAGACACCAATTGTATTTGAAGATTTTGAAACTCTTTTAATTTTACAATAAAAGCACCAGGCGTCTTAGTGCCAGAGGCTTTGTAATGAGCCAAACGCTTTTTCAAGTCACTTATAGCGCGTGCATTATCATCAAGAACCTTTTGTTTGGTGTCAATCTCTTCTTTAATTGAGCGCACCACTCTTTCTTGCAAGATTAATTCTTCATCTGTATCACTTAAACCTTCTAGTTCATCTTCATATAATATGGGCGTTATAGTAAAACTATTTTCTTCACCCTTAAAGTTTTTTATTTCAATTTTATCTCTAGCGATGATATCAACATGAGATGAAATCGTATCTATGTACACTTCTTTAGCTATAATTTTACCACCTGAAGCTTGAGCAATTTTTACGATTTCACCTTCAACAATACCTTGTTCCAATCGGGTAATTTCAATATTTACACCCTTTACCTTACCTTTATGAATATTGATTGTAATATCATCTGCTTCTATGTAAGAGCTTTGATGAGTTTGTCCTTGGATGTCTACCTTACAAGCCTTAATCTTTGCATTATTACCTACATTTCCATCTACATTTATCTCATTAACTTCCACTTCCATACCCGCACCTATGGCGTCTTTAAAAACATCTGATTCTTTTACGTTTATAGAAACATCTGTGTCTATTCCAGCACCAATGGACCCCGTTGTTTTAAAACTAATTTCGGTCACTTCCATCTCTACTTGAATATCATAAGTATTATTTTCAAAAACGATATAGCCACTTTCTTTGGCTACATATTGTGTGCTTAGATCTGTTTCAACAACCTCAATCTTATCACTTATACTAAATTCTGGAACATGGGCAATAATGGGTTCAGAAGCTTCAATAAAAACACCTCGACAATTTCTACCAACTGTGCCTGCTTGAGGTTTGATGTATTCAATTAAAAGTTCATCCTTTTTGATTCCTTGCATAAAGTCACGATTAAAATGATCGACCTTAGCCTCTTCATCAGGGGTATCATCTGCTTTAAAGTGAAAAATCAGTTTATCATTTACTGTCAGCTTAGGCTCAAGACATTCCCCTACTTCAAGGTTTATTTTTTCTTTAACTACTAAGGTTCCTTCAACTTGTACACTCGCAACAAACTTGATGATTTCATTATTTAAGGATTCATCCCAAAACCGTATAAGCATATTAGCGCGTAATTTACGCTTATTTATAAACTTTTTGAGATCTTTTTTTATCCCTTCATAATAGGTGATTGTAGAACCAGGTTTAATCGTGGCAAATAAACGAGACATAGATGGGTTCGCCCCAATGCTCATCAATAAGCTTGAAAAAGGGTCTTCTTCGCAAAGAAAATTTATCTCTACCTCATATGTCTGACGAAATGTCAGGTTGGGGGTTGCCAATAATTTTTTGTCATTGAGTGTGGCTAATTCATCTGAACTGATTTCTTCTTCATTTCCAGGTGTACCATCTTTTGACATAAAGGTTTGTACATTAAGCAAGTTAAAGTCTAAGGAAGAAGCCTTTAATCCATAGCTTGTCGCTGTACGCACAAGCTCTTTTGCAATATTTTGAGTACGTACTACAAAGGGTTTGAAGTTAGACTCATTTGCTTTTTCCAAGATCTTCCTTTATGCACACTATTTAGGGTGCTGTTATTATTATTATACTATTATATACGTAAATTTAGCAATCTTTATTCCAAGTTATTAGGCATCTATGTTTAAATCAATTTTCACCAACAGCATTGGTACACTTTTTTCACGTATTTTAGGTTTTATTAGAGACCTATTAACGGCGTCTTTTTTAGGTGCAAACATCTACAGTGATATTTTTTTTATTGCCTTTAAATTGCCCAATCTTTTTAGACGAATATTTGCTGAAGGAGCCTTTGCTCAAAGTTTTATTCCTAGCTTTACGGCCGCAAAACACAAGTCTATTTTTGCGGTGCATATATTTGTACTGTTTTTCTTTATTATCTTTTTACTCACTATGTTGGTGCAACTTTTCCCTTATGCTGCGGCTAAATCTATAGCCCTTGGATTTGATGAACAAACTCTTGAATTAGCTGCACCTTTTGTATCTCTTAATTTTTATTACCTCTTACTTATATTTGGAGTGAGCTTTTTATCTGCCTTATTGCAATATAAAGAGCATTTTGCGACCACAGCCTTTTCTACAGGACTCTTAAATATTTCCATGATAGGCGCACTTGTACTTTCTCAAGATAAGACATCCTCTCAAATAGTATATTATCTTAGTATAGGAGTTTTAGTTGGTGGTTTTTTACAATTCACATCTCACCTAGCTATGGCTAAGAAAAAAGGTTTGTTTAAACTTATTATTGGCGGTTTTAAATATTTTAACGATAACAAAACAGAAGTTAGCATTAGTAGAAATCGTTTTAAAAAAAGTTTCATTCCTGCTATATGGGGAAATTCTACCGCACAATTTGCTGCCTTCTTAGATACCTGGTTGGCAACTTTTTTAGTAACAGGTTCTATCTCTTATCTTTACTACGCTAATCGAATTTTTCAACTCCCTCTGGCCTTGTTTGCCATTGCTACTTCCGTAGCTCTTTTTCCTCGTATTTCTAAATACATACGACATGAAAAGTTTGAAGAAGCAGATAAAGCATTTTTTATGGCCTTTTGGTTTTTAGCAGGTTTACTTAGCTTAAGCATGATAGGTGGGTTCATGCTTTCAGATGAGATTATTTGGCTCTTGTTTGAAAGAGGGGCCTTTAGTGCTCTTGATTCAGATAATACTGCCAAGATTTTGCAAATGTATATGCTAGGACTTTTTCCTTTTGGAATTAGCAAATTGCTTTCGCTTAAGCTTTACGCAGAACACAGACAAGGCGAAGCCGCTAAGATAGCAACGTATGCGCTTTTTGGAAATATCGTATTGTCCTTAAGTCTTATATCGCCTTTGGGAGCTTTAGGTCTTGCCTTGGCTTCTTCTTTAAGTGGTTTCATTTTATTTATATACACAGTAAAAGCTTATGGTACGACCCGTTTTTTTGCTATAATTCGCCATAAAAATGCACTCTGGCTTATACTTGCTTGTGTCGTATTAATACTTATTCTTATCTTATTTAAAGAGCTTACCCATGACTATATATGATTCCGTATCTAAAACCAAACGACCTTTTGAACCCATAACCGCTGGAAAAGCCACCTTATATGTATGTGGCCCTACTGTATATGATGATGCCCATCTAGGACACGCTAAATCTGCTCTTGTATTTGACTTATTAGTGCGTGTTCTAAAGGCTAATGGCTTAGATGTCACCTTTGCAAGAAACATTACCGATATAGACGATAAAATCGTTAAAAAGATGGGTGAGTTAAACCTAAGTCTTGAAGAATTAACTCAAACCTATACCAAGGCCTATCATAGAGATATGGATGCACTTGGTATCATGCGCCCTGATATCGAACCTAAGGCAACTGAGTCCATTGATCAAATGATACAACTTATCTTAAACCTTATAGATAAGGGTTACGCCTATAAAACACAAGATGGGGATGTGTATTTTGATACACAGCGTGATGATAAATACCTAAGCATTTCACATCGTATTCAAGACCAAGATGATACACAAAGCCGTATAGAAGCAAACAGCCAAAAGAAAAACCCAGCAGACTTTGCTCTTTGGAAACATTTTGATGAGGGTCTACGATATGAAACTGTTTTTTCAGCAGGACGACCCGGTTGGCATACAGAATGTGCGGCTATGATTAATGAGCATTTAGCGGTTGAAGGTCCATACGCCATAGACATTCATGGAGGAGGAGCAGACTTGCTTTTTCCTCACCACGAAAATGAAGCAGCTCAACACAGATGTTCTTCGAATCAAGAATTAGCAAAATATTGGATGCATAATGGTTTCGTAAATATAGACGGCGAAAAAATGTCTAAATCTCTAGGTAACAGTTTTTTCTTAAAAGATGCCCTGAAATCTTATCATGGGGAGGTCTTAAGGTTTTATCTTTCAGCTACACATTACCGTAGTGATTTCAATTTTAATGAACTTGATTTAAAATCTTCTAAAAAACGTTTAGATAAACTGTACCGATTAAAAAAACGTCTTTTTGGTATGAAAACTACAGAAGAAAAGACAGCCTTTCAAGTAAGTCTTTTAGAAGCCTTATCGGATGATTTAAATATGTCTAAGGGGCTTTCTCTTTTAGATGAAATGATTTCAAAGGCAAATGAAACCTTAGATATTAACCCTAAAGATAAGCTCATCAAACGTCAGAGTCTTGCAAACATGGCTTATGTCGAAAAACTTCTTGGTTTTGGTTTGCAAAATCCCTTTGAATATTTTCAATTTGGTATTAATGAAGAATTAAAAGATACGATAAACAGCTTGATTAAAAAAAGAACCGAGGCAAAAAAAGAAAAAGACTTCACACGTTCTGACGCCATTAGAGATGAACTCATTGCCCTTGATATTTCTATTATGGATACCGCTGAGGGTACTTTTTGGGAGAAGAATTAAAAGACTAACTCATTAACAAGATAATATAATCATCATCTTCTTTAATAGCGCAAAAGGCATGATTTTTGCAAAAGTCACGAGTCATCTCTTTAGCCATTAAAGTAGCTACTTCATGGGCTTCTTCTTGAGTTTGAAATTTTTGTTCACTCAAGAATTTTGAACGCTTAAAGCAGGTGCATTCTTTTTCCATACTAACTTTAAACATAATCTCTTAAAAAACTCTATTTTTAGATAAAAAAGACACCTTCACTTTGTGCTCGTTAAAACCTAGTTTACTTGGGTCTTTTTCACCCTCTAAAATTTGAACGAATTGATCTTGAGAGAGTATACTCATTCCTAAGTCTCTTCCTGTTAGTTTTTCCATCTGCTCTTGATTTTTATCGAAAAATTCTTTAGTTTCATCATTTTTAACTAAAACAAAATCAGCATTTTCGTCTTTTGCCTGCATGAGTATATCCCCTGCAATTTTAAAAGAAAAATTTTCATCTAATAAAATAGCATTCGAAGCCAAATCTTCTTTGTTTGAAGGAATTTTAATACACACTGCCTTTGAATCCAAAATAAGATTGTCTAAGTTGCTTTTTTCTATACCATGATAAGCTGCAATATTAAAACCATCAAAGTTTTGAACGATTTTCGATGTGCTTCTTGCCGTGTTTTGCTCAAACGAGCCTAATGCTTCTTTTTTAAAAACACTTTTTATTTTCTTTTGAATCTTGCATGATGGAATGATATATTCTTTTGCCAAATATAGTAGTTTTTGTATTTTCTTTTCATCTACGTCGCACCCTACTCTATTTTCAATAGAAGTATGAAGCCAGATGCCATTTTCATTATTGGTTAACAATTCTAAAATATCATTTTTAAGCTCAAACTTTTTTTCTATTAAATCAGCAGCAATAATTAAAATATGATCACCAATATACTCTCTATTGTAGTTTAAAGTATTTGAAGCATAATAAGCTAACTCAGTGCTTTTTCTATACTCTATATTGGTTTGCGCATCCATAAAGTCGTCTAAAAGTAAAAGCTTGTCTATAAAATCTGACCTGTCAATAATTAAATCTTTTTGAGCTCTAAATTCCGAGATTGAATCGATTTTTATTTCATTTCCAAATTTCTCCACCATATTTACCACTAAAACGTTAGCATTTGTGTATAAGTCATTCACTTTTAGATTCATATTTTCTTTAAATCCAAAGCTTTCAACCCTATTCATTTGTATAAGAAGGTCATTGATAGTGTCACTATCATTATATTCAAGGGTATGTTTTTGATAATAAGGAAGATAGTCTGTTTGCGCATTAAATCTAAACAGTTCAATAAAAATTTCATTTTTCAAATAAGGCTCCTGAAGCACTAAAATTGAAGTATTATAGTATAAAAGGAACAAATACCTTATTATTTTAGCTCCACACTACCTTGCAAGAAACAAGGTGTGTAGAAAAATTCACCTTATGCTTGTAGGAGTTTTCCAAGGGGCGTATCTAATTTTTGTTCTTCCTTTTCATCTCCAAGGTCAAAGTCTATTTGTGAGATAGTCCCTACCATGCCATTTTCTTGAAGGTAAACACTTGAAGCACGCAATTCGCCCAAGGTTTCATTTAGATTTGTTTTATACGTAAACTGACTTTCTTGAGCATTTAAAAATATTGCACCTATGCCCACTTCTGCTATAGCGAGCAACTCTTTGTCTTCACTATCTGCGCCATTCCAAATACGAAGTTTATCCCAGATAGCATCATTTTCATCTATCCAGTTGTTATTATCATCGTCATATTGGGCAAGTTCGCTGAAACCATTGCCTAGTATAGTTCCAAAAAGTTCAGAACCTTGATTTATCTTTCCATCCATGTTTTTATCTAAGGCTAAAAAACCACTTCCTTCTTTGAGTCTTGAGATTTGATTTTGCTCCCCGTCATTGTCTAGGTCGAAAGAAAAACGTGTTTCGCTTAGTTCTGGTAATTCTCCCTTATAATTAATAACTAAGGGGTCAAACGTTCTAGGCATATTAATACGATTTTCTACAATAAAGGAGCGTGACATAGAAAAATCTATATCTATACTGATTTCTTGAGTATCGGTTTTGATAATACCCGAGGTAGAAAAAGAATACGATTCATTTTCTTGATATCTTTCGTATAAGGACAGTCTTTGACTAGAACTTGCCCTAGATTTTTCCGCCATTTCTTCTATGCTTTGAACCTGAAAATCCACTCTATCTTGCAATGACTGTATTAAAGACTGCATAATGCCAAAAATTGTTTTAGGTTGATTGTAAGATGCTTTACATTCGCACCCTTCTACATTGCGAGTTAAAACATCATTAGCTTTCATTTCACCTTGCTTGGCTAAGATTTCTTCAGGCAAAAAGCTTTCAAAACTTGTTGCAGCACTTATTAACTCCTGAGAGAAACTATAAGAAGACTCCATTTGTAATTCATAAGATTGTATCTTCATGATATTACCTTGTCTAGGTATAAATTTTCATCCATGAAAACCTAAGAAGCTGTACTCCCTTACAAGCTCCGTTCTATAATATAAGCAATTCTTATACCCAAAGGCATTAAGCATAAGGCAAAAAAACTTAGATACAATTGCACAAAAACATCAGGAATACATCGTGTCAATAGAAATAATCTCATGGAACGTAAATGGAATTCGCGCAGTTGGCAATAAAGATGCCTTAAAATGGATAGATGAGAGACAACCAGACATCATGTGTCTTCAAGAAATCAAAGCCTTAGAAGAACAAATTCCTGAGGAACTTTTTGAGCTAGAGTATGCTAACAGAGCCGTTAATTCAGCTGAGAAAAAAGGGTACTCAGGAACGTGTACCTGGTCGGCTATGGAACCTATTTATACGCAAGTTCGTCATGATATAGACCTAGGACATGAAGGGCGTATTTTAGAGCAAGACTTTGGAGACTTTGTCTTGTTTAATGTATATTTTCCAAATGGTCAGAAGAATGAAGAACGATTAGCCGTTAAGATGAAGTTTTATGAGGACTTTTTAAACTACTGTGATAGCTTAAAAGAAAAAGGGAAATCTGTCATTATATGTGGAGATGTTAATACTGCACATAAAGAAATAGACCTTAAAAATCCAAAGGCAAACTCTAAAACTTCAGGATTTTTTGCCTATAGAGCGAGAATGGATGGATAAGTTAGTTGAACACGGCTATGTAGATACATTCAGATACGTTAATGGGGATAAAGAAGAAGAATATTCATGGTGGTCATACCGTTCAGGTGCTCGGGCTAAAAATGTTGGCTGGAGAATTGACTACTTTTTTATCTCTGATGATTTAGTAGAGTGTTTAGAAGATGCTTTTATTTTACAAGAGGTCACAGGTTCGGACCATTGCCCCGTAGGCATCAAATTAGATATATAAAAAACTATATAGTTTTTTATATATCTACTATTCAAACAAGTCGGCATGACCTAAAAAAACGTCTGTCGTATTGTCAATTCTCATAGATTCTAATATTTTTTTGGCCTTTAGTTTAGTTTCTTGTTCAAAATATATCAACATATTCCGTGAAAATACGTAATCAAATTTTCCCAAGTCCTTAAAAGAATCATCAAAAATATTAGCTTGTTTCAAAGTGACTTTGTCTTTAATATCATCCTTAAGTTCATACGTTTCCTTCTGTGATGTAAAATATTTTTCTAAAAGCTGTGTGGGCAATTTATTAACATGTCTAAATGTATATGATGCTTTTTTGGCTTTTTTCAATGCTTCTGTATTAATATCAATGCCTACAATATGAACATTCATGGAAGGAAACTTTTCTAAAATTGCAATAACAATACTATAAGGTTCTTCCCCTGTTGCGCAAGGAGCACATAAGATTTTAACGCTTGATTTTTTAGAAGAAGTAATGACAGAAAGAAGTTCTTTAATTTGCGAAAACTCTCGATAAAAATACGTCTCATTGGTTGTTAATGCATTAATGAGATCTTGTCTAATCAATCCGTCATTTTTACTCCTTTGCATCAACTCCTCAAAACTATAGAGATTGTGGTGCCTACAAAAGGTAGTAAGCTTATTTTTTAATATGGAGGTATTAAGATCAAATGAAACTCCGGTAAGGCTCTCAAAATAGTTTGCTATATCTACAGCATCTTCATAATTTATTTTTGTACTATTAGAGTCCTTGACAAGGTTGTCTTCTCTTTTTTTAAAAAAGTTAAACACAAAAAGTCTTTATTTCATGAATAATATCTACAAGCGAGCTTGCTTTCACATTTTTTATTTCTCTACGCGCATTTTTTGGCATACCATCAACAATCGCGTGGTCTTCACTTTCAGTTAAAATCGTGGCTCCTTTTTTACATAATACTTTTGCCCCGCTAACACCATCTTCTCCAAGCCCTGTTAAAATAACGACTAAAAGTTCAATATTTCCAACATCTTCAAAAGAATGAAAAAAACCTATTTATATCAGGGTTATAATGACAATTATCCTTAGTGCTTTTAAAGGTTAACCGATCTGAGTTATTTTGAATATGCGCACTATTAGAAAGAACATATACCTTTGCTTTAAGCAGTTTCATCCCATCTGTTACAAGAGAAACCTG
>NZ_JAEMVE010000032.1 GCF_029216045.1 Sulfurimonas sp. MAG313
CTTAGACTTCAACTTTTAAACTACGATAAATTTTTGCAATCGCAAACTCAGCTACTAAAATAGCAATGATTAAGGCGATAAGAGCAACAACCCCATAAAAAGGACCTGAGAAAGAAACCTTATCTCCAAAAACTCTAGTAAAGGGCACCTCTAAAAACCCTATACTCACTCAGCGATACAAGAAGTTTGCTATTATGAGGCGGATGTGTGAAGGAGCTATAAATAGCTTCAATCACATTCAACGATTAAGAGTGAATTTCTTGTATCGCCCTTTGGGAGGTCTTTTGAAACGCAATCTTGCACATGTTTTTCCATCGCCAGAGCTACGGCTATGACTCAATAAAATACCTGCACAACCTTACATTTCAAAAAACCTCTGAGTGAATATAGGGTTTTTAGAGGTGCCCTAAATATATCTAAGATAACAAACTTAGAGGCAACGACTATGGAATAAGAAACAACAACACGTATAATCTTAGGCCTAAGCCTATCTTTCTTTTTAAAATGTTCACCAATTTGATGTTCTAACGCAAAGGTCAATTTTAAAAGTACCTGCATCAAAATCGCAGCAAAAAGAGAGATAGTAAATGAGTTTATGGTGATATAGTCCCAATATTCATTAAATAAGTTGATAATAACTAAATCAACAAGAACTGCTAAGGTATAGCCGATAAATAACATGTCTTTGGAATGTGTTTTTGAGGAAAGTGGCATAAATTTAACCTTAATTTTAAAAATTAAATTATAGCTAAAATAAACTGTTTAACACACGCGTGTTAAACAGTTGCAAAAAAACTAGTTTGATTCGATGTGACGGTCATGTAATTCTTGCACAGGTCGTTCGTTATCTACATAAAATTTTCTAAAATGTGCAATTTGTGTTTTTGAGGCAGTTTGTGGTGATTTAAGTAAATACCACTGTACGTTCTCTGAACAAGGAGGTGTTGTTAATGAACCAATATAATGATAATAATGTGCTGTTTTTAAAGGAACAAAATCTTTTGGATCAATTTTTACACTTCCACCAACATTATCAATAATCTTTTCTAACACTGCATTGGCTTTTCCTTCTTCAAAGAAAACAGCAACCACTGCTAATTGTTTCGTTTTTGGATTTTGGTGAACCATATGCGCCACCATGTCATAACGTTTGCCATCTATAGTATGTTCACTTTTCCCATGAAAATGAAACTGTAATAAATTAAACTTTTCTCCATGTAAACTAATTGAACCACCATGTTCCGGTGTTACTTTAATAGAATGTCCATTATCAATAACCTTAACAATTCCCGTAATATCATCATGCATTTCTAGGGTATATGAGTGATCCATGGACATAGTCTTACCAGGAATAATATTAACAGGAGACTGATGAATTCCTTTGCCACAAGTTTTTGAAAACTCTTCCCAGTGGGTTGGTCCATTTCCAGAATAGTCCCAATGCTTTTCATGAGCAACTGCATCCTCTGCATGAGCCTTAGGTTCAGTCCCTGCTCCACATCCTGCTAATAACAGTGCTAATACACCTACGCTTATTAATGTTTTTTTCATCTTCATTTCCTTTTATTATTTTGATTTAGAATTTATAGTTTGCAATAACTCTGTATTGCGTTAATTTATTATCTTGAGGGTTTATAGTTCCATCCACACTCTGTGAAGTATTATAACGCACCCATATACCTTTTAATGCTAAAGAAAATTCACCAATTGAATAACCAAGAACAATATTATAATCTCGCTGATTATGGGCAAACTTGCTATTTTGTGCATTTAAATACGATAAGGAAGTTTTAAACCCTTTAAAACCTGTAAAATCGTACTTTTGGGTGTAGCCTAATCTAATCCCCGTAGTCCCGCCAATATAAATACTATCCGCGTTAATAGCTTTTCCATAGTTAGACTGAAAAAGATCATTTGATGTAATCATATTGGTATATAAAGGGGTTCCATCCCAAGGTAAAACGAGAGAATCATGTCGGTCTGAATTACTTAAGACCTTTGAAAGAGCAAAGCCTAAACTCATTTCTTTATAGCTCGCATTAAATTTAAAAGCCATGGCATTAGATGAAATTTTATTTCCATTGGTAAGGGAACCATCCTTATCTAAATTCGTATCTGCATTGCCTATACTACTTTGATAGATATACTGATAAGCAGCATTCACTTTCCAACCCGAAGCTAAAGTATTTTTAACATCCACATCAAGGTACATAGAATTTATAAAATCTTTTGCATAATAATCATAAACTCTAAAGGTAGTTTTTTTACTTTTATAAACAAGATCAGCTGTCACCACTTCACCCTGATCCGAGCCTGTGATAGCTTTTGCATTATTCCCTAAAGCATGTTCAATAATATTTATAAATTTATTCGATGTTCTTTGTTTAAAGTGTGTTAAATACGATGTTGCTATATTCACCTTATCCATTTGATAATCGACAAAGGCTCCTTGAACGGCTGAAGGAAGAAGACGAACAACCTTACCATGGATCAAAGGCGTATTAATCACCTGTCGACCGTATAAGACACTCAGATCTTCATACTGATATTTCATAAAAGCTTCCCCTAACACAGCAAAAGATTGTTGCGCAATCTTTCCACTAGGGTCGCCCTCAAGTCGTACTCCATTATCCCTACCTATAATAGAAGCATCCACAGAAGAAGGGAGAGCAAAACCATTACTTGTCATAAACGTAGCCCCTGTTGATAACCCATATAATTTTTCAGTGGTATAAGAAAGCTTCCCTCCAAGGGTATTGGCATGAGCAGAGGTTTTAGAGCCACTTACCTTGTCTTTGTTTGTTGCTATATAATAGTACTTAACATTCCCCTTAACCTTACCTTCTGTAAACCATGTATCAAATGAATCTGCTGCATGAATGGAAGAAAACAAGACTAAAAGAAGTAAGTTAATTTTTGTCATTTTTACTCCTAATTATAAATCATTTCTGAAAGAACCAAGTAAGTATATCAAATATAGGGGGAAGTCAGTATATCAGTTTAATTGAATAAGATTTTAAATTTTTTGAATATTATTGAAGTGCTAGAAGAATAACCAAAGATGCAAGTGCATCTTTGAAAAACGAATAAGCTTGTGCTTAACGCTTAGAGAACTGACGAGAACGACGTGCTTTTCTCTTACCTGGCTTTTTACGTTCAACAACACGTGAATCACGAGTCATCATACCTTCAGGTTTAAGAATAGAACGAAATGCTTCGTCCATCTTTACTAAACATCTAGAAATACCGTGACGTAATGCATCAGCTTGACCAGCGAAACCGCCACCAAGTGTAGTTGCAGTAATATCAACAGATTCGTTTTGCTTAGTTAAAGTTAGTGGTTGCATAACACGAAGTTTCTTCGCCTCAAGTCCACCTAACCATGCGTCAATTGAAAGACCATTGATAGTAATTTTACCTGTACCAGAAGTCATCCATACTTTTGCGATAGAAGCTTTTCTTCTACCCGTTGCGTAAGTTTTTGCCATAATAATTAATTCCTTACTTAGCTAGTTGTGCAGAGTGAGGATGCTCCGCACCCTTATACACTTTAAGTTTTTTAAGCATTGCTGCACCAAGTTTAGTCTTTGGAAGCATACCACGAGTTGCTAATTTGAACAGTTTTTCTGGATTGTTTTCTAGAAGATCTGTCATCTTAACACTCTTAGTAGAACCGAAGTACCCTGAGTGAGTAAAATACTCTTTGTTAGCGATTTTTCCAGCACCATTGAACTTTGCTTTAGAAGCGTTAATGATTACAACGTAATCACCACAATCAATGTTTGGAGTATAATAAGGCTTATCTTTACCACGAAGGCTAGTAGCAACTTCAGTGATCATACGACCAAATGTTTTCCCTGTAGCATCAATAAGAATCCACTTCTTATCAATCTGTTCAGGAGATGCAATTTTAGTAAATTTCATCTAATGTCCTTTTAATTTAATGCTGGAATTATACATATATACACTTAATATATGCTTAATTTAAGTATATTTTAATTAATTAGCACTTAATTTAAGATTTTTTTTATCTATGACGGATAGTCAGCTTACCCATAAGTCCATTTGCACCCGTTTCAATCGTTAATATACTATCAATAGGTGACTTTCTTTTTCGCATTACATAGTCTAAGTCATGTAAGTGCCTGAGCATAATAAATGACATGATTCAATGAAAAAAGAAATCATGATATACAAGGCGAAAATCCGAAGGAACTACAAGTAACTTCTAGGGCTTTTAACGAAGTAGATTGTGGTTTCTTTTTCACCCGTAGGGCAATACTTTTTTAACACCGAAGTAAGTTCTTCTCCTTTATATTCTTTCCCACGTATATTATGTAAATGTAAGGTATATTTATCAGGCTGAGTATGATCAAAGCCTACCCCTTTATCAGAGATTAACGGCATGGCCCCTACATATTTCAATTTCATACGTCCATCCTAAATGTATTTCTGGAAAACTTTTCATTTCACTACAAATACGATTGTTTATTCTTCTTCTTTTGTTTCTTTCTCAGGTTTTTTCTTATCTGAAGGCTTAGATACTATTTCTATGTAACATGATGTCCATTCTTCTTCTCTTGCTTTATCAAGAGCCTTAATAACATCATTAGTGCTAAGAGATTCAGCAGAACTTTCAACTTTTCCAAACTTGCATTCAAAATCCCAGAAAATCGCATCTTCAGGGAGTTTCTTTTTTCGTTCACGTTTTAAATATTTACGAATCTCATTTTTTATGGAGTCTAAGGTCCGTTCAGGCTTTTTATTTTTTTCTATTAGTTCAAATACTTTTTTCATTTTTAAGCAATCCTTATCTATAATATCTATATATTAGTCTCATTATACTCAATTAAATCCGATTAAATCTAATATTTAACTTAACAAATACCTAAAAGGTTTGAACTTTAAATTTGATACGGTATAATTGCGCAAATATTTCAATTAGGAGAAGTTTATGGGAATGCCACAACCTTCGTTTTATATCTTTAAATGTCAACAATCAGCTCCACCACAAATGCCTGGAAAACCCTCATGTGTAACGCCTGAGTCTGAAGACCTTATGCAATTTATGGCAATGTCATTAATGCAAAAAGGTTTAGTTGGTAATGTACTTCCAATTCAAACAGGATGTTTAAACCGTTGTAATGTTGGACCAATCATGTTAGTAGAACCAGGACACGTTATGTATGTTCAACTCACTAAAGAAAAAATTACAAAAATCATTGATGAGCATATCATTGGTGGAAATATCGTTGAAGAGTACTTAATTGACGAAGAATTATGGGACACAGCTATCTCTCCTGTTGAGCAGATGAAGCTGATGGGTAAATAGGAAAGATTATGACAATGCAAATGCTTTATAGTAAACTTCACCGTGCAACCGTAACTGACGCTAATTTAAATTACGTTGGGTCTATTACTATTGATGAAGAGCTAATGCAAGCTGCCAAAATGCGCGTCGGCCAAAAAGTTGAGATTTTAAACATCAACAATGGCGAGCGTTTTTCAACATATATCATTTTAGGCGAGCGTGGTAAACGCGAAATCTGCCTAAATGGTGCAGCTGCTAGAAGGGTTCATAAGGGAGATAAGGTTATCATTGTTGCGTATGCAACCTATGATGAAAAAGACCTTGAAACCTATAAGCCTAAGGTTGTTCTTTTAGATGACGATAATAATATAGACGAAATTTTAGACGAAATTTAAAGTACAAAGGCTTTCATTATGTTTGAAAACATGGGCGATATGAGTAAAATGCTCGAACAAGTTCAAGAACAAGCAAAACAAATGGAAGCCCAAATGGAATCTAAAGAGTACACTGCCAAAGCAGGTGGTGGAATGCTCGAAATAAAAATGAGCGGAAAAGGTGAGGTTATCGACCTCAATATCGACGACTCTCTTCTAGAAGACAAATCATCGTTACAAATCATGCTTATGTCGTGCATTAATGATGCCAACAAGATGGTAGAAAAAGACAAACAAAATTCTGCCATGGGTATGCTCGGTGGTATGGGCGATATAGGTTCTATGTTTGGAAATAAATAATGGCACTTAGCCGTTTTTCTGCACTCATACTTCTTTTAACATTTTCACTTTTTTCTTCCCCCTTGGATTTTCAATCTTGTCAATTAAAATATCAAGTAAGCTCTCAAAAAACAAGCACAAGCCTTGGCTTAGCTATAGATGAAGACTACATTCTGTTTTATTCAAAACAAGCCGTGGCGGTTGACGAAGTCAATGTTTCTTCAGAAAAGAGCAACCTTAGAGGTAAAATCATTAAAAGAGATCCTTTTTTAGGTTTAAATTTAGTAAAGGCCAATAAAAAATTCAAACATATTTTTAAGTTTTATACTAATGAACCTCTACAATTAGCTTCAATCTTACCTAATGATGTCACAGAAGGAAAGATAGTAAGTAAACAAATAGGCTTGAACACCCTTGCAAAGTTTTCTTCAAAGAGTAAAGAAAATTCTGTGATAGTGGGAACGTGTTGTGGTATTTTAGGCTTATCAACAGGGCATGGGATTATAGAAAAAGAATATCTTCAACATTTTCTTCAAGCCAAAGAGATAGCCTACGCAGATATTGGCATTTCAGTAGCTAATAAAAACGGGGTACGTGTCGTAGAAGTAAATCCATTTTTTATAGACTCTCCCTTTCTTTTAGATGACATCATCGTATATATGGACAAAAAGAAAAGTACTTCAGCCCAGCAACTCAGTAGAGACATCTTGTTTTCAAAAGCTAAAAGTAAACATTATTTTTCAATCTTAAGAGAAGGTAAGTCATTACAACTTGAAGCCATCTTCTCAAAACGTAAAAGTGGAGGAGAAGTGCCAGACAGTTATTTTGACCTTTTTGGCTTAGAGCTTAATGAAAAACTTTTTGTTAAAAAAGACAATAAAAAGTATGAAATAAGAAAAGGAGATAAACTTCTTTATGTTATGGGAAAATCCGTCAAGACCTTAGCAAACATTCGTTCTATTTTATCTCAAGAAAAAACAAGTAAAAATAAAGATATTAACTTACTTTTTCAAAGAAAAGGATTTGACTTTTTTATTCATTTTATAAAATAAGTACCATGAAAGACAATTAGGTTATCTAAACTTATCAATTTAAACAACTCAGTACTTAATACAAAGGCTGTGA
>NZ_JAEMVE010000033.1 GCF_029216045.1 Sulfurimonas sp. MAG313
AAATTTATGTCCCATTTTAAAGGTGTGTGTATCAAGAGGAAGAATTAAGTCTTTTTTATTGACGCCTTTCCATAGGCCCATATCAATATTGTCTTTTCGAACCATCCATCTAAGATACATATTCCAACGCTTCAGTGCACCCGCGCCCTTAGTCTTTTGCGTGACCTTTCCAATTAAAAAAGCGTATCCCCTACTCTTATATAGATTTACAGAAATCATTTTTTCTAAGATAAAGTTAATGCCTTCTATGACATTGTTGTTTTTTTGATATCCTTGTAAAAACAAGGCATTTAAAGAATTTTCTTTTTTTAAGCGACTAAGGGTAATAAAAAATTCGATAATATCTTGAGAGTTTTGAAAACGATAATAATGACTTTTCAAGGAAGTTTTTATAGTGTTTTCATCTTTATCAATCAAGCCCATATCAAAAGAGTTTAAAAGTTTTAAGATATTTTTTACCTTACCATAAGCAAAAAGGGCACAGACTAAGGATATATATTCATCTTGATATTTTCTAGCAATTAAAATTGGGTCCAGTTTTTCTTCGCTGATCTCTTCATTGGTATTTCTTTTTTCTACTTCACTATCTAAGAGTTCTTTAATTCTTTTATCTTTTTGGTTCAATTAAAGGCCTAAGACATAAAGCTTTTTACGCTCAGACGAGCCTGCAATGTTTAGCTGTTTTCTGTATTTGGCGATGGTTCGTCTCACCATTTTCACCTTGAATTTTTCTTGTATCGTATCCAAAATTTTCATATCTGAAAGGGGTTTAGTATGGGATTCACTTTTAATAAGAGCGGCTAAAAATTCTTTAATTGCAGCATTAGACACATCATCATCAATAGCTGTTGTAAAAAACTCTTTCATAGCCAAAATCCCACGTTCACAAGCGATATACTTGTTCGCAATAGCTCTTGAAATAGTAGACGGATTATGCCCAAATTCATCGGCTAAGGTTTTTAGGGTCAAAGGCTTTATCGCGCCACCTGTAAAAAACTCATATTGATATTCTACTATCATAAGGCCTACCTTGTATAAGGTAGCTCGGCGCATATCAAGGGCGTCCACTAAGGACTTTGCCTCTTTAATCTTAGCTGTAACATACTCATGTTCTACCCCATAATTTTGATCAATCGTAATGGCTGGATAATAGGCATCATTTATTTTAACCTCAATACCTCCATCATCATTAAAATAAATCATTAAATCACAAATAATTTCATTTGAATCTTCAAAGTATTCAATAGCAGGAGGATTTCTAAAGCCTTGGATTACCCTTAAGGCTTCTTCGAAATGAGGTTGGGAAGTAAAAGAATGAATCTCTTCAAGCTCATTAATAATCTTTACAGCCAAGACATACGCCTCATCCGATATATTCGCATCATCAAGTTGAAAAATAAAACATTCTTTAACATCCTTAGCCGCTATGCCAATAGGATCCAAATAAGCAAAACGTTTTCTAACCTTTTCATATTCTTCTTCACTGACTTCTAGCTTCTTACAAAGTACACGAATATCTCCTTCAAAAAAGCCATCTTCATCTAAGTTTTCAATTAGATTATAAGCAATTTTCATAGATTTTGGCGTAGGAAAGAGGCTTCCATCCATCTGCTCATCTAAGATATCGTATAAAGATTTTTTTGCAATAGTAAGGGCTTCTATTTGTTCTGTTTGAGAGTTTTTGGCCCCTTGTCCATATAAAATCTTTTTTGGAAGCCGTTTTTCGAAATTTTCTTCATAACCAGACTTTACTTCTATTAAAGGATTTCCCTCAACAAAGGGGGACATAGCTTCTTCTAAATCTCCTAAAGAAGAGTGCAAGATAGGAAGCCAATTTCTTAGAGTGGAGGAAAGTTTTGTTTTAGATTCTACATTTTGCGAAGTTCTTAAGGCCATAGGTTCTGCTTAGAAAAGAAATAAGCATAAAAAGAGTATTTAAATATATTTAAAAAAATCATTCTTATCTCCCTTTATAATCTAATATTTTGTAGCTAGTTTTAACTTCTAGAACTTAAAACTTTCACCTAAATAATACCGACGAACATCTTCATTTTTAGATATCTCATCTGAACTGCCTGAAGCCAAGAGTTCACCTGCTTTAATCACATACGCTCGATCACAAACGGCTAAGGTTTCACGAACATTATGATCCGTTATTAACACCCCTATACCAATATCGGTGAGTTGATTAATGATACCTTGAATATCCATAACAGCAATAGGATCAACCCCCGCAAAAGGCTCATCAAGCAAAAGAAATTTAGGTGCGTTAACTAAGGCTCTTGCAATTTCAACACGACGGCGTTCTCCTCCCGACAAACTGATACCTTTTCTATGACGAATAGGTTCAATATTAAACAAGTCAAGCAACTCATCTATACGCTCAAACCGTTTGGCCTTTTCTTTGATATTTACTTCTGCTGCTACAAGTAAATTATCTTCCACAGTTAGATCCTTAAAGATAGAAGATTCTTGAGGAAGGTAGCCTATCCCTTTTTTAGCGCGCTTATGAAGAGGCAGGTGTGAAATATTTTCATCATCAAAAAACACTTCACCTTCTGTGGCTTCAACCAAGCCACAAATCATATAAAAGGTAGTAGTTTTTCCAGCTCCATTAGGACCAAGTAAGCCGACAACTTCACCACTACAAACGTCTAAACTCATGCCCCTTACAATAGGAGTTTTTTTAATTGTTTTTACTAAGTTTTGTGCTTTTAATGTATGCATAGGTATGTTCTTCTTTTTTCTTGCTTTTTTATTTTAATATGTAAGACGGAAATTCCTGCTGATTTTAAAAAATTTCCTAAACTTTCATCTGCCCACTCTATAAGATGATATCCCTCTTTTTCCAACTCTTCTAAAAGGCCTAAGGATAAAAAATTATCTAAACCTTTGTTATAAAGGTCATAATGGTATAGGTTTTTTCCATAACATTGTTGCAAAGAAAAGGTGGGAGACGTAACTATTTCTTCTTCTCCAAGATACGAGGCAAAGGCCTGAGTCAAGGTGGTTTTTCCTGAAGCCAAGTCCCCTTCTAAAATAACCACACCCCCTTTAGGCAAGGTGTTTTCTATCTCTTTGGCTAAAACCTCAAGCTCATCTAATCCTAATTCAAAAGTTTTCACAGCTTTTTTGACACCTTAATGATTTCATCTAATTTTTCTTTTGCTTTTAAAGACAAAAGGGTTTCTCGTGCTATTTCAAGACCATCTTGAATATCTCTAGCCATCCCTTCAACCATCAAAGAACAAGCCGCATTTATTAAGACAATATCTCTTTGAGCAGGTTGCGCTTGATTGTTAAAGATATTATGAAGGATTTGAGCATTTTCTTTAGCATCTGCACCTTTTATAGCTTCTAAAGGCACTCGTTTTATACCAAAAACTTGAGGGTCTATTTCAAACTCTTTAATATCCTTACCCTTAAGTCTAGCTGCGTATGTTATATCTGAGATACTCACCTCATCCATACCTTCAGCAGAACTCACGACTAATGCAGAGGTAGATTCATTCATACGAAGTGCTTGGGCAATTTTGGGGACAAAGCTTTTATCAAAAACACCTAACATAGTTTTTTGAACTCCGGCAGGATTTGTTAATGGTCCTAGCACATTAAACACTGTCTTTTCACTAATGCTTTTTCGCACAGGCATAATAAATTTCATGGCAGGATGATGGTTTTGCGCAAACATAAAACAAAATCCCGTTTCTTCAAGTAAAGAAGCAGATTGTTCTATACTTAAATCAAGTCTTACCCCAAGTGCTTCAAACATATCCGCTGAACCTGATTTTGATGTCACAGACCTACTTCCATGTTTAGCTACGTAAGCACCTGCAGCAGAACATAGAAGTGCTACCGTGGAGGAGATATTAAAAGAACCTATCTTATCACCCCCTGTTCCTACTACGTCTAAAAGTTTAGGTTTTAACTCTTTAGCTATAGGTAAGGAAATAGCATGCGAACGCATAACTGAAGCCGCAGCAGCTAAGGCATCCACCGATGTACTTTCATCAAGTTTCATAGATAAAAGAAACTCTCTCATTTGAGCATCATTCATTTCATGAGAAAAAAGACGGGAAAAGGCAGTTTTAGCTTCCGTATAGTTCATGATATCTCTTTTATATATTTTTCTTGATCTGATTTAGGTGTTGACTTCATGCTTGGAATCAACACCACTAAGTATTTTTTAACACCCTTAAGATAGGCAAGTTCTATCTCATTTCCAATTTCCACATTCTTACTGGCTTTAACGATCTTACCGTTAATAGACACCACTCCATTAGAAATCATGTCTTGAGCAACCGCGCGGCGTTTTGTTATGTTTACTGAGTTTAAAAATTTATCAATTCTCATATTTAATAGTCTTTATTTTATAAATGTTTATAATATTGTAGGGGAAGGAAGCTAAAAGAAGAATTAGACACGCAATAAATGTTCCAATTTATTGCCTGAGTGAATTTTAGCCTGCGAAGTTGTTACGTTCTATACGTTCTTTTTTAACTACAATTGCTTTTTGTTTTTCTTTTTTATGTATGTCTTTTTCAACAAATATTTTTTTACGAGTGACAGGATCCATCTCTGTATAATACATTACCGCTGAGTAGGTAGAAGGCGTAGGTGTAAAGACTTGAGCTTGTTCTGGATTCATTTCCAATTCTTCCGTCGTAAAACGCTTAAGTTCATGCATATCTTTTTCTTCACAACCAGGGTGCGCAGCGATAAGATAATAGGTTAGAAACTGCTTTTTACCTTCTTCTTTATTTAACTTATCGTACATATGTTTAAAGTCTACAAGGGTCTGTTTTCCTGGTTTTCCCATTAAATCTAAGACATGTTGCTGAGTATGTTCAGGAGCCACCTTCATTTGTCCAGAGATATGATGTTTTACCAACTCTTTTAAGTATTCATATCCATATTCTTTGTCCTCAGTGATAAAATCGTACCTTATTCCAGAGGCAACAAAGGCTTTTTTCACACCCTTAGTCGCTCGAACCTTTCTAAGAAGGTCGATATTTCGTTTATGATTAATTTTCATAGAAGAGCATAAGTGATTAGCATCCACACAACGTTGATGCGCACAAGTACCATGTTTAAGCTTCTTTTTACACTCATATCCATACATATTTGCCGTAGGACCGCCCACATCCGAAATAATTCCCTTAAAGTCCTTGTATTCAGTAAACTTCTTTACTTCTTTTAAGATAGATTCTTCAGAACGGGTACGAATAGTACGACCTTGATGTACACCAATGGCACAAAAGTTACACTCGCCCCAACATCCTTGATGGGTATTAATAGAAAATTTAATGGTTTCTAAACATCTTACCTTTCCCTCATGCCGGTGATAAGGGTGAAGCTCTCTTGTAAAAGGAAGATCTGAGAGTGCGTCCATTTCTTGTTCATTTAAATAATCACAAGGAGCATTTTGAATCAAATAACGTGCATCTACAGGTTCACAAAGACCTTTTGCTGAAATAGGGTCATTGTTATCATAAAAAGCATCAAACATGTCTATGTATTTTTCTTTATCCGCTAAACACTCAGCATGAGAAGGAAGTTGTATATGTTCTAATACTGGTTCTTTTGAGATATAACACACCCCACGAATATCTTTAAAGTCTTTTTTATCTCTTAATGCAACACTTAATTCTTCAATAGCCACCTCACCCATTCCATAAATAAGTAAATCTGCCTTCGAATCAAATAAAATAGGTTTTTTAAGCTTATTCGTCCAATAATCATAATGTGTAATTCTTCGTAAACTGGCTTCAATTCCACCAAGGACTATAGGCACCGTACCTTTAAAGTTTTTACGAATAAGATTGGTATAAACATTTACGGCTCTATCAGGTCGCTTAGTATTTTTACCACCTGGCGTATAATCATCAGAATTTCTAAACTTCTTAGTCGCGGTATAATTAGCCACCATAGAATCAATACTTCCTCCCGATACACCCCAATAAAGTTTAGGCTCTCCAAGACGTTTAATATCTTCATCATTTTTAATATCAGGTTGGCCAATAATGCCCACCTTAAACCCTAGTTTTTCCAACATACGTCCTACAACAGCTACACCTATATAAGGAGAATCAATATAAGCGTCCCCTGTGACTAAAATAACATCAAGCTTATTCCAGCCCCGTTCTTTCATCTCTTCTCGTGTTGTTGGCAAGTATTCAAATTTAGGTTTTTTCATGGCGGAATTGTAGCTAAAGCAGACTTTAGCGTGGCTCAGTGTTAAAAGTAGCTCTTACATTTAAGATACGGCATTATCTCTTAAAATTTATTTTCACATTAACTATACAATATTGTTAATTTTTATTGCTATAATAGCAACATGAAAAAAATACTATTCCTTCTTATCCTTATACTTTTCACAGCTTGTGTACCTAAACCTACTAAACAATTGGCTTCCATTTCTTACGGACAGTACCACGAAAGCTCTTTTGATAAGATTGGATCGTGGGAGGATGAAAATTTTGCTGAAGCCTTTACTCTTTTTAAAAAGACTTGTGATCATGTTAAAACAAATGAACTTTTTAAAGTGGTATGTTCAAACACAAAAACACAACAAAGTGCTCGAGCTTTTTTTGAAAATAACTTCACTCCCTTTAGTACCTTAGCTAAACTCCCTAAACTAGGTGGGTATTATGAGGCATTATTATATGGTTCTTTAAAACGAACCAGCACCTATACCTATCCTGTTTATGGCTTACCAAAGGATATGTTTACTATAGATATTTTAGCAAGTTATAAGGAAGAGTTTTCAAAATCTCTTCGAGGTCATATAGTAGCTAAAAAAATAAAACCTTATTTTTCTCGCACAGAAATAAATGACGGGGCTATTAAAACTCGACCTCTTTGTTATGTTAATGATAGAATTGATTTGTATTTTTTACAAGAAGAAGGAACCGGTCGTATTGTATTTCCAAATAAAAAAAGTATATACCTTGGATATTCTGACTTCAATGGTCATCCCTACACCTCCATTAACGACGAAATGCTGCGACGAAAGTTACTTAAAAAAGGACAACTTTCACCTCAAAATATACGTGAGTACCTCAGAAAACATCCAGAGCTACAAGACAAAATTTTCAATGCCAATGATTCGTATACCTTTTTTGACAAGTATAAGCAAAGAGCAACAGGGGCACTGGGTATAGTCCTTACGAAACATCGCTCTGTGGCCGTTGATAAACGAAATATTCCCTTAGGTACGCCTATGTTTGTTAGTATGAAAGACTCAAAAAGTGATACTAAGGTTCAAAGCATAATGTTTGCACATGACACAAGGGAAGAACTAAAAGGAAGTACTAGGGTTGAAGTGTTTTTTGGTTCAGGGAATGAGGCAAGAGCTGAGGCTGAAGCTGTTCAAGAAGATGTAAAACTTTGGATACTTATACCTAATGACTACTTACACCATGATTATCTACTTAGAAGTAAATACCTTTAAAACTCTAAATATTAGTTTAGGGGATTTACATAATGTGTAAGGCTTGTTTTTCCGAACTTTTTACTTTTTTTACGAGATAAAGAACCTATGTTTTCGGGAAGTTCTAATCCTGTCATATGCTCTATAGTTATCTTTTCTATCAGTTCTAAGGGAATTGAATCAAGCATAGAAAACATTTTATTATAAATTTCTTCCATCCCTTCTCTAAATGAAAAAGGAGGGTCTACATAAAAAAAAGCCTTTGTTTTATTGGTGGAAAGCTCTTTTTTAACCTGCTCTATATTTTCAAAACTATCTCCATACAATGCCGTGCAATTACTCGCACCTACGCCGTGTATATTTTTACTGAGTGTTTTAAAAGCGGCCTTGTCTTTTTCCATAAAATACACATGTTTAGCTCCACGACTCAAGGCTTCAATCCCAATAGAGCCGGACCCTGAAAACACTTCTACTAAGGTGCAGTCCATCACATCAAATTGAAGGGTGTTAAAATACGATTCTTTGACAATGACTTTTGAGCTTCGTGTGGTATCTAAAGAAGGTAAGTCGAGTTTTTTTCCCTTATACTTTCCTGCTACCACACTGGTTTGAAGCTTACTCATAAAAAGCCTTAACTGTTTTTAAGATCTTGTTTTTATACTCTTGTGTGATAATTTCTATCTGTTGTTCAAGAGCAGCGTAGGGGTTTTGGACTGAGTTCAATACCTCTTCATCATAAGCTTGAACACTTTCAATATCAACCATTTTATTATAAAATTTTTCAAGAGTAAGATAGAGTTGAGAGCGAGAAAAAGGTTTTTTTATATCTGCTTGCATAGAAGAACTCACAAAAAGACTATGATGAGCATCCATAATTTTCTTATCTCGAATCACAACATCGCATTGTTTTAAAGAACTCAAATGAGTGTCTAAAAAAAGTTCAAGAGAGCGTTGGAGTAAGGCAGATTCGCATTGCACTGCTACTTTCATATTAATCCTCAATATAATGTTTTATACTGTATAACAAATCCTCATCCATATCTTGAATATTTTCTAAAAGCCAAGAGATATAGCCCTTATCCATTTGGACAATTTCTTCGATATAGCGACCATTATACTTTCCAAAAGGAAATTTATCCATGAGTATAGGGTTTGAGCTCAGTTGTATAAGTTGTGAAAGAGTAGCATATTCAAGCAATGAGGTATATAAAAGCTTAGTATGAAGCACATCACTAAAGGCTCTATGCGCTTGTAGACTAAGACCTAAGTCTTTGGCTAATGTCTCTTCATCTTTGTACAAAAGCAACTCATACCTTAGAAACTGAAGATTAAACATCTCACATTCCGGAATAAGTGCCTTAGTACAACGCATCGTATCAATGATTTTCATACTATTAACAAAGCCCTCTTTAGCAAGCATACCTAGATTAAACTTTGAGTTATGACTTATTAAGATAGAATCTTCTTTATTATAAGACAGAAGATGTTTATAGGTCTTAGTCTCACTACATAAAGGTGTTTCTTTAAGCATTTCATTTGTTATATGATGTAAGGACATCGCCTGCGTAGCTATTTTCTTATCACTTTTACAAAGTTCATATACAATATTTACTTCTTCTAAGAGTGCTAATTCACAGATACGGTCATTGGCCTCTAAACCCGTGGTTTCTAAGTCTAAAAAGACAAGCTTAGGCATCTTTTACTCTTACCTTTGTACATCGCTTCATACCAAAGGTAAAAACACCTCCCCCTAAGATAAGCACATAAAAATAAAGACTTATTCCATTAAAAATAAACTTTGAATGAGTGCCTTCAAAAAAAAGAGTGTCTAAGCCTAAGAGTAATAATATTAAAAACAACACGGCCCAAACACTAAGAAACAACCATTTTCTCCAAAGTTTACTTACATCTGAAAGAAGTGGCTTTTGTATCTTTTTATCTTCGCAATCGTATAAGCTAAGCGTTAGACCTGCTATCTTTTTATAAAAAACAGCCTTAAAAACAAGAAGTAGCATAAGTATAAATGAAAAAGAAAAAGCTATAGGAAAACTAAAAAGAAAGATCTGCTTTAAGGCCAAAAAACTGTCTTGATTTAAAGGAACACTTCCCTTAGAAAAGTAAATATAAATGGTGGATAAAAAGGCCAATACGCCAGATAGAAGGAAGGCTCTTATACTAACCCATGTAAGCCAAAATAAATAAAGCCTTGCATAAAAATGCTTAGCTTGCGGCATTATTTACCCTAGAAATCATATCATTATAATGTTCTAAAGTCATAAAAGATTTTTCAAATCGCCAACATAAGATAAATTTTACTACATCATTTTTTAAAGCTTCATCTATACTATCAGATCGCCCATAATATCCTAATGAACTATTTTTAGATTTTTGACCCTTAGCGGCCTTATCGTATGAGATACAGATAATTTGCACATATCTGTTTTCTTTTATAACACCAAGGTCTTCTGCTTGTAAAGAAAGGCCTGTAACATTCATAGCCTTGTATTCAAAAAGGTCATCAAAATTAGGAATTTTTTCTTGTATATTTAATCGATTATAAAGTTCTTGCAGCTTTTGTTTGTTTTCTTTTCGTGAACCTTCAAAGCTGGTTATTTTATTGGTTAATGCTTTTAATCTATCTAATGCAGAACTCATATTTAGGCCTTACTTCATATTTTCCAATATTAAGCATATTATGTTCCTAAAAGAAGATATCATCGTTTGCTACCTCTTCTGTCGCCTTCTTTCTTTGATATGTTTTTTGTTCTGGGACCTGAGTCAGTTTGAAAAAATTCAATAAACTATCAATTTCAGTATCTGTTTCTTTCACCGCTTGAGAAATATCATCTACCTCATTAATAAATTCTCCATTTTCAAAAGACAGTGCTGACATATATTGTATTTGCTCAATAATAGACACAACATTACCATTCATTGCCGTAATCGCGTCCAAGCTGTCTTTGGATATTTGAACATTTCTATTTATTGCCTTGTCAATTAAAGCAAACTTTTCTTTTACATCCTCACCCTCAACAACAAGTTCTTCCACCGTTTTACTGTTACTTTCTATCTTCTCTGTTGCCCCATTCATAGACTGAACAAAAACACTAAGCGCCGCGTCCACCTCATTAATAGCCTTATTTGTTCTATCTGAAAGTGCTCTTACCTCTTGGGCTACTACCGCGAAACTACGTCCATGTTCCCCTGCTCTTGCGGCTTCAATAGCAGCGTTTAATGCTAAAAGGTTTGTCTGGTCTGAGATATCTCTAATAACAGCAGTTATTTCTTTCAAGTTATCCACGTCATTAATTAAATGGCTAAATTCATCATTTAATTCGTGAGTACTTTCTGCTGTTTCAGAAATTTTTGTGCTAATGATATTAATACTTTTATTTGTACTGGCTAAAGAAACTTCACTTTTTTTAGAAATTTCAAAAATTTCTTTTGAACCTTCAACCGTTTCATCTAAGGCCTGACGTATCTCATTTAAATTTTCCATCGTTTTTTTACTCATACTATCACTCTCATTTGTTTTAGACCTTAGAGCAAAAGTCAAATCTGTTAAGGCATTAGCTAAGGATGTTTGGTAAGAACTACTTTGCTTTACCTCAAAAATAGTATTATCAACCTTTTGCACAAATTCATTAAAATGTCTACTCAACTTACATAATTCCCCTGCGTTTAACTCTGTTGGTATACGAATGCGTAAGTCACCATTTCCTGTTGAAAGTTCTTGAGCAATTCCAGTGACATTAGATAAATGATTTAAAATACCTGAACCTGTATAGTAATTTAAAAAAGTCAAGACACTTCCAAAAACTACAAATAAGATAGAAAAATAAATAAGAAATTCTTTTTTTAAAGCATCAAAGTAATCCGCCTTATTCACACCTGGCACTATCCAAGCGTCCCAGGCGCGAATGTACCTAAAGGCAGCTATTTTTTCTTGACCTGTTGTAGCAGAGACATATTCATAGAGTCCACCTTCTTTATGAGAAATAATATACGAACCATAGTCCGTGTTTTTTAAATTTTTGCCTTCTTTTTTAGGATGAATAAGAAGAGTTCCTTCTTTATTTATAAGATACACATATCCACTCTTACCTATAGTAATATCATAAATACTTTGTTTAAGACTAGGCTTAGCGTATGCCTTGTCATCTAAAACGGAGATATAAGTTAAGGTCTTCTCTAGCGAGGTGGCGACGGAATTAATATCGGTCACCATAATATCATGAACCTTAGAAACTGCAATTTCATCCGCTATATAAGAAAGACAAAGAAGACTGAAAAGGGCAACACCTAGATTTAAAATAAATTTTGACTTGATTGTAGAAAACATACGAAACATAGACAAGACCTTTCAAACTAGGCTAATAAGATTAATCATATCATATAATTTTGATTTATACAATAGCCCTTTGAAGTACACCTTAGGCTATTGCATATGAACTTTATTTTAACCTTTAGCTACTATAATGTCATTTACGTATAAATTTCACAATAACAACTAGGATAATTATGGATTATTTACAAATACAAGGACCTACCAAGTTAAGTGGTAGTGTTGATATTTCAGGCGCAAAAAATGCTGCCTTACCTCTTATAGCAATGACACTTTTAGCTTCTAATGAGGTCACAATAAATAATCTTCCTAATGTAGTCGATATTAAAACACTCATTAAACTATTATCAAATCTTGGCGCGACAGCTACTCTGAATAAGTGCTCTGTAAAGATTGACACTTGTTGTCTTACCAATACGAAGGCAACCTACGATATTGTCAAAACCATGCGTGCTTCTATCTTGGTTCTAGGACCTTTATTATCACGTTTTGGACATTGTGAAGTTTCTTTACCTGGAGGGTGTGCTATAGGGCAACGTCCTATTGACTTACACTTAAAAGCCTTAGAACAAATGGGTGCAGAAATCAGCATTGAAGCAGGATATGTATTGGCAAAGGCACCAAATGGTCTTAAGGGTGCACATATTGTTTTTGATAAGATAACCGTAACCGGTACGGCCAATATCGTTATGGCAGCCGCTCTTGCTAAAGGTAAAACTATTATCACCAATGCGGCCTTAGAACCTGAAGTAGTTCAGTTATGTCAGGTTTTAAAACATGCAGGTATTGGGATAGACGGGATAGGAAGTTCTGAGCTTACTATTTATGGGACAGATGGTCGTTTAGTAGAGATAGAACCCTTTGACATCATTCCAGACCGTATAGAAGCGGGTACGTATATGTGCGCCGCGGCTATTACAAATTCTGAGGTAACTATCAATAAAATCCGTCCAGATCACCTTGAAGCCGTTAGTGCTAAGTTAGAGCAAATGGGATTTACTTTAGTGGTTAAAAAAGACAGTATTACAGTAAAGCCTTCAACAAAACTCAAGGCAGTAGATATTATCACTCAAGAGTTCCCTGCCTTTCCTACAGATATGCAAGCTCAGTTCTTAGCACTTTGCACCCAAGTCCAAGGCGTAAGTATCATTGAAGAACGTCTTTTTGAAAATCGTTTTATGCATGTGAGTGAGCTTCAACGTTTAGGAGCAGATATTAAGTTAAAAGGAAATTCAGCAACCATATCAGGTAAACAACAATTAGTAGGCGCAGATGTTATGGCAACAGACCTTAGAGCTTCATCTGCCTTAGTCTTAGCCGCTATGGTTGCTGAAGGTACAACGAACGTACATAGAATATATCACTTAGATAGAGGTTATGTCGAATTAGAAAAGAAGCTTCAAAGTCTCGGGGCTAATATTAAGAGATTAAAAGAATAAAAATGGAAAATATAAATAGGGCAAGAGGAGTATTTATCTCCCTTTTTATCTGAGGCTATTCCTCACTACTTGTTTTCAAAAATAACTAATTCATAAATGCTTTTTTTAGTTACTAGGCTTTTATTAGGCGCTACTGAACTATTTTTTCTTAACCTTGAAACTTCTAAGGTTAAATCGTTTACATCTTGCTCTAAACTTTCAACATGTTCTTTTAAACGAAGTATGATATCTACTCCCGCAAGATTAACACCAAGGTCACGAGTCAAGCGTAAAATCATCTTAATTCGGTCAATGTCTTTTTGAGAATATAAACGGATGCGTCCACCTGAACGTGATGGTGTTACCAGATTTTCTCGTTCATACTGACGCAAGGTCTGTGGATGAATGTTTAAAATCTTTGCGACAATGGAGATTAAGTAAACGGGCTCATCATACGTATGCATAATTAAACCGTTTCTGGCAATTTATCTTGAAGTAATTGAGAAAACTCTTCATCTAACGAGTCTACAACAGGTAAAACGATATTGGCCTTTAGATACAGGTTTCCACGAGCCTTTGTTTTTCGATTTGTAACACCCATCTCTTTCACACGAAATCTTTGTCCATTTTTAGTATTTTGAGGTACCTTAAGCGTGATATCTTTCTCAAGTGTTTCAACGATCACCTTACCCCCAAACAGTGCTGATTTCAAAGGTACATCAAAGACCTTAATTAAGTCATCGCCTTCTCTATCATAATCCGCGCTAGGCGCAATTGAAATAATAAGATACAAATCGCCTTTTTGACTCCCCATATCCTTTCCCTTACCTCGTACACGAAGTTTTTCTGCATGTTTTATTCCAGCAGGAATTTTAATATCAAAACTATCACCATGCATAGAAACAGAGTGTTTACCCCCTAAAACTGAAACAGCAAAAGGGATAGTAATATTGCTTTCTATATCCAGATTCATAGATTGCTGGCCAAAGCTACCTCCCCCAAATCCACCAGCACCAAAGCCGCCTCCCCCTTGAGAGAACATGCCTCGTAAAATATCATCAAGGTCTGCGCCCCCTTGTCTTTGAGCAAAATCATGAAAATTTTGCCCACCAAACATAGAATCACCATGCATATCGTATTGAGACTTTTTATTTTTGTCACTTAAGACTTCATAAGCCGCATTTATTTCTTTGAACTTTTCTTCAGCATCCTCGTCTTTGTTAACATCAGGATGATATTGACGGGCTAACTTTCTGTAAGCCTTTTTGATCTCTGTTTCAGAGGCAGAAGATGAAACATTTAATGTTTCGTATAAACTTTTACTCATGCATTACCTTATGGCCACCTCTAAATTTTTTATATTCTCAAAGACTATAAAAATTTTAGAGCTGTCCTAATATATTATTATAGATATTTTATCACAAAGGTTGAGCCAATGTCAATCAAGGTTACTAAAGAAGTTTAATATAGGTAGTTTTATTTAAAAAGAGGTCGTAGTTTTAAAATCTATAAGAAAGAGTTACAAAAGATTTATCAGCATGTATAGGTTTTGGAGATTTTAAAAGTTCATTTTTAAATAATCTGTCATCAACCAAGGCAAAGGCTGAAAAGAGATCCAGGGAAACAGATAACATTTCGTTTACTTTCATATCACAACTAGAAAATATTTTCACGAGAGAATTTGTTTCTGTATTCGTGTATTTAAGGTCATCAGCAGCTAATGCTGATGTTATACATAAAAGTAAGACTAAAATGATACGTTTAAGCATATGTTTCCTTTTGTAATATTCATAGTATACACTCAGTTAGTGAACCTATGTCAAACAGGTATAATAAATTTTAATATTTAATTACTAGATTATATCAAAATCTTACTTATAAAACAATTAACAAATATTTATGAAGGGCACCTCTAAAAACCCTATAGTAAACGTCTAGTGTAAGAAGTGACGGATTCCAGAAAAGTAAAGAGACATGCCATGTTCATTTGCTGCGTCGATAACTTCTTCATCACGAATAGAACCACCTGGTTGAATAACTGCCTTCACGCCAGCTTCAGCAGCCGCGTCAATGGAATCTCTAAAAGGGAAGAAGGCTTCTGAAGCAAGGGCTGAACCCGATACATCTAAGTTCATAGCCTTTGCCTTTTTAAGGGCACATTGACTCGCGTCAACTCTAGAAGTCATACCCATACCAACGGCAACCATTACTGAATTTTTAACATAAACGACACAATTAGACTTGACCAAAGAAGCTAATTTCCAAGCGATTTGTATATCTTTCATTTCTTGAGTTGAGGCTGCATTTTTTGTTACTAATTTAGAGTTTTTAACTTCATCATCTTTAACCTTATCTGCATCTTGGAATACAAACCCACCATCTACGTGTTTAAAGTCTAAGATATCATTTGAAAGAACAATTCTATCCGCGCCATATTCAAATAGCTTAAGACGTTTTTTCTTCTCAAAAATAGCCTGAGCTTCTTTAGTGATACGACCCGCAATAACCACTTCTAAAAAGATTTCATTCATCTTTTCTGCCATAGCCGCGTCTACTTCACCATTCACACAAACGACTCCACCAAAGGCAGAAATTGGGTCACATTTAAGGGCTTCTTCATAGGCTTGAAAAAGTGTGTCACCAATAGCAAAACCACAAGGATTACCATGTTTAACAATGGCCACCGCATTTTCATTTCCAAAGGCAGCAGCAATTTTAACACCACCGTTAAGGTCATTTAAATTATTAAATGATGCTTCACCCTTAAGTGTCTTAAAGTTCTTGCTAAAATATTTATCAAACTCATAAAGTGCACCTTTTTGATGAGGATTTTCACCATAACGTGTATCCATAACCTTTGAGCCTACAATAAATTGTTTTTCTCCAAAACCATCATTAAAACGTTTGTTCATGTAGTTTGCAATCATAGAATCATAAGCCGCTGTATGTTCATAAGCCTTAATCATTAAAGAACGTCTAAAGTCCAAAGCACCTTCTTCATCATCAAGTGCATCTAATACAGTTGAATAATCAGCAATATCTGTCACAATATAAACAGAATCAAAATTCTTAGCTGCTGAACGAACCATAGCAGGTCCACCAATATCAATATTTTCTATGATATCAGCGAAATCATCCGTTTTTTCAATTGTTTCTTTAAAAGGATAAAGATTCACACATACTAAGTCAATAGCCTCAACACCAAGTTCTTTGGCCTGGTCTAAATGCGACTGCTTATCACGTCTGTGTAAGATACCTCCATGAACATAAGGGTTAAGTGTTTTAACACGCCCTTCAAAACACTCAGGAAACTTCGTCACCTCATCAATTTCAATAGCAGACACCCCTGCTTCTTTTAACATTTTAAATGTTCCACCTGTAGAGATGATTTCAAAGTCTTTTGTAACTAAAGATTGTGCGAATTCTACGATATTGGTCTTATCACTAACACTGATTAAAGCTCGTTTCATTATGGGCCTTTTAGAAGGTATTTTATGGATGGAATTTTATCTAATTTCAACTTATAATAGGTATAATCAATAGAACTAGCTTGACTAAAGGAGTCTAAGTATGAGTCAAATAGCAATATTATGTTCAGGAGGGGATGTTTCAGGTATGAATCCTGCACTCAAACGATTTGTAGAGTACAGTTTTGAAAAAGGACTTATCCCTTATTTTGTGCAAGGTGGATATGAAGGTTTAATTGACAACCTCATAGTAAAAGCTTCTTACAATGATGTTACAGGAATTATCCATAGAGGCGGTACAAAAATATATTCGGCAAGGTCTAAACGATTTATGCAAAAAAAGCACAGAAATACCGCGGCAATGAATTTAAAGGCACAGGGTATAGATAAACTTGTAGTCCTTGGTGGAGATGGTTCCTTTAGAGGTATGGATGTTTTTTTTAAAGAACAGGCCATCTCTTTTTGTGGTATTCCTGCAACCATAGATAATGATATCAATGGAACCCAATATTGCTTAGGAGTAGATACAGCTCTTAATGTTATCAAAGTAGCTACGGATAATATACGTGATACCGCTTCTTCATTTAAAAGAGCCTTTGTCATTGAGGTGATGGGAAATGATTGTGGCTACCTAGCTTTAGTATCGGCTCTTACTTCAGGGGCTGAGATGTGCCTTATTCCTGAAATCCAATATGACTTAGAAAAACTAAAAATTCGTTACTTAAAAGAAGTAGAACAAGGTCGAAATTATTTTATTGCTATTGTGGCAGAGGGATTAGCCAATGCTAAAGAAATAGCACAATGGTTTGAAGATGAGATAGGTTTTGAATCACGAGTAACTACCTTAGGTCATATTCAACGAGGTGGAAACCCTACAGTAAAAGAAAGACTCATGGCGTATCAGTTTTGCACCTACGCTATAGATAGCCTACTTTCTGGTAAATCTAATAGTGTCATCTGTTATAATAATGGAAAGTTTGATTTTAAAGAAATATATGAAATAAATTCTAAAAAATACGAAATAGACAAGAGTTTAGTATCTTTAGGAAAAAGTCTTTTAAGTAAATAAGTTTTTTTGGGGGGGAGTTTAATTAGAGAGTTGAAATAAATACAGGTCAAAGACCTGTATTAGTAGTATAAGATTATACTGGTGTTACGTTTTCAGCTTGAGGGCCTTTTTGACCTTCGCCTACTTCATAAGTAACCGCTTGACCATCAGCTAAAGAAACACGACCACCATTAGGGTTGTTTACTTGACGAAAATGTACAAATACATCTGCTCCGCCATCATTTTGTTGGATAAATCCGTAACCTTTTTCATCATTGAACCATTTTACAGTTCCGCTTAGCAATTCAGCCATATTAATACCTCTTAGTATAAAATTCACGCCCGAGGGTCGTGGAATCAAAATCAGTGAGTCTTCGGTCTATATAGCAGAGATTACTCGTAACATACCCAAAGATGAACTCTTTCCTCATCTTTCATCGCACACATTATAACAGAGTTTTATTGATATTGAGATAAAAATTGAAACTTTTCAAAAGAATTTGCATATATGTCATAGAAATTCCATAAATCAGGGGTATATGAGGGGAAAACACTAGTTATTGTAGGTTTAAGAATATTTATTTTATATTATTTCACCTATTTAACTCATAAAAAATATTTTTCTATATAATAAAACTTAAAAATCAAGGTTTTAGAGCTGTCCTAAACATCATATACCTTTAAAGGAATAATAATTTCAAAGGAAGACCCCTTATCTGGAATACTTTTTATTAAAATCTCAGCCTGCATTAATTTTCCAAGTCCAGAGGCTAGGGTTAGACCTAAGCCTGCACCTTCATGCGCTCTTGAAAAGTGGCTATCAAGTTGTTGCATGTTAAAAATATTTTTTTGATCCTTTAAGGCGATGCCAATGCCGTTATCTTTAACTAGACAATGTAGGTTTTCTTCTTCATAAAATATTTCTATGTGTATCTTTCCTTTTTCTGAGCTAAATTTTATAGCATTATCAAAAAAAGCACTTAGCATTTGAACAATTCTTTTACAATCTCCGAAAATACATTTTGGCAGGGTATCATCAAGAATATAGATAAACTCTTGTTCTTTGGACTTTGCCTTCTTTTTATATCTTTGTAAACACTGAATGAATTCAGTATTAGGATTAAATTCACCCACTTGCAAGACAAGCGTTTCATCTTTTATCTTTCCTAAGTCTAAAATAGACTCAACTAAATTTTTCAAATCATTTCCACTTTCATTTATAGTGTCAACGATACCTAAGGTTTGAATATTTTCCTTACATCGTGTTTGTAAGATTGAAGACAATCCTATAATGGCATTAAGAGGTGTTTTCATTTCATGGGATATATTTATAAAAAAGTATTCTTTTGATTCTTGTACCTTTTGTATATCGTGTAAGGATCGCACAAAATTTGTCATATTGTGTGAGATAACCATAAATTCTACTATAGTTCCTTCAAGATCAAGTATAGGGGTAATATAACTCTCAATAAAATATATTTCTCCCACTTTACTTTTATTTTCAAAAAGACCTCTAAATGATTTTTTATTTAAAATCTTTCTCCACATCTGCTCAAAAAAAATGTTGTCCATATTCCCACTTTTTAAGAGTCTGTTATTGTGACCTATGAGTTCTTCTTCATTGTAGCCACTTAGCTTGCAAAACCGTTTATTGACATAAGTAAGATTACCTTGTATATCTGTTTTAGATACAAGGGCACTGCTGTCTAAGGCTCTTTCAAATTCTTGCATAGTTTGCATATGCTCATTTTCTCTTTTTTGTAAGATGATATTGTTTTTTGCCACGTCTTCTTGTTCCGCGTCTTGGAGTCTTTGTATACATATTTGTTGGGACACATCTGAGAGTACTTGATACAGTTGTTCATCTTCTACAGGTTTTGATATGAACTTATACACACCCAGATTAATAAGTTCAATAATCTTTCTAAAATCTTCCACTGAAGAAATAACAATTATTTTTTGTGTAAAGTCCAAGGATAAAATTTTTTGAGACAGTTCTTGTCCATCCATGTTTGGCATTTCAAGATCCGTTAAGACGATATCGTACAAGCTACTGTTTTCTTCATAAAGTTTAAGTGCTTCAAGCCCGTCTTTTGCAATTTTAATAGATTTAAAAATAGGCTGTATTTTTTTTGTGATGATGCTTCGTAAGGTCAAAGAATCTTCTACATATAATATATTCAATCCACCCGAATATACCTTTACTGTTTCTAAGTCCATTAATCACCTTTTGAATGATTATAGAGACAAAGAGTTTAAAATATTATGAGAAATTATTATTAGTTTTATTAAGTTTGTTGAAAGAAGTTTATGAGATGATGGCAATACACATCATAAACATATAAATAAGAGGGAAATTAAAAAGCTTATATATCTTGTTCAATAACTTTTTTGAAGGTATCGAAGTATAAACTTTTAAGTTCGGCCATACCCATACATACATCATTAATAAGAACTTGATTTCCACCAACAGTCCCTATCTTTGTACATATTATGCCTTCAAGCATAGATTCAAAAGCTTGTGTGTTTTCAGGACTTACTTCAACAACCGCTCTTGAAAAAGTTTCTGAAAAGATATCTCTATCATTTTCTAATGTAATTTCAACAATTGCGCCCATACCAGATACCGCTGCCATTTTTCCAATAACCACCGCAAGACCACCTGATGAGCAATCCTTAGCACAGGCTAAAAGACCTTTTTTATTTGCATCAATCACAGTATTCCAAAGGTTTAATTCTTTTTCATAATCAATTTCTGGAAGTTTACCTGCTACTTTTGCGTGTAATTCTTTCATATATAAAGAGCCACCAAATTCACTTTTAGTATCGCCTAAAAGGTACAGGGTGTTTCCTTCTTTTTGAAATGAGCTAAAAAGAACCTTATTTTCATCATCATTTAAACCAACCGTTGCAATAGACGGCGTTGGAAAAACAGAAACACCATTTGTTTCATTATATAAAGAAACATTTCCACCAATAACAGGTGTATTTAACTCAGCACAAGCTTCTTTAATTCCTAAACAACCTTGCCCAAACTGCCACATTACTTCTGGATTTTCAGGGTTTCCATAATTAAGACAATCTGTAATGGCTAAGGGCTGAGCTCCTGTCATAGCAACGTTTCTTCCTGATTCAATTACTGCAGCCGCTGCTCCGCCCCTAGGGTCTATATAACAATGACGTACATTACAATCCGCACTCATGGCTAGGGCTTTTCCATTTTCTTTAACACGAATAACAGAGGCATCTAATGAACCACCCTTTTTAATTGTGTTTGTTTGTACCATTGAGTCATACTGCTCATAAATCCAAGCCTTATCAACCACTTCCATAGAAGACATAAGTTTAATAAAAGCGTTATGGTTGCTTACAGCTTTAAAATCAGTAATATCAACCTTATCTAAGTCCGTTAAATAAGCGGGCTTAGTCATAGGACGGTTAAGTACCGGAGCTTCTTCAGAAACAGGATCAACCGGAACATCTCCACATTTTTCTCCATGCCAAAATAGTTCCATTGTTCCAGTATCCGTAACTTCACCAATAACCGCGACCGCAAGATCCCATTTTTCAAAAATATCAATAATGGCTTGTTCTGAGCCTTTTTTTGCACAAATCAGCATACGTTCTTGAGACTCTGAAAGCATGAAGTCATAAGGCGTCATATTTTCTTCTCTAGCAGGTACTTTATCAAGGTGCATAATCATTCCTGAACCCGATCGTCCTGCCATCTCAAAAGAAGAAGAGGTAAGACCCGCCGCGCCCATATCTTGGATACCAACAACATGGTCTGTTTTAAAGAGTTCCATACAGGCTTCTAAAAGAAGTTTTTCTGTAAAAGGATCACCTACTTGAACGGTTGGACGAAGTGATTTAGATTCTTCTGTAAAAGAATCAGAAGACATAACCGCTCCACCAAGGCCATCTCTACCTGTTTTAGAACCAACATACATAACAGGATTTCCAACACCTTCAGC
>NZ_JAEMVE010000034.1 GCF_029216045.1 Sulfurimonas sp. MAG313
AAACGACTTCTTTAAAAAGTTTTAACCAATGTTCAAAGTGCTCTCTTGTAAGCTGTCCTAAAAAAGCATGAGGAGGGAAAGGGTCCCCATTGTAACCGGGTCTTCCTATCATCATTAAAACCCAAAAATCAATGAGGGTTTGGAAATGCTCAGGCCATTTTCCATTTTTAAGATCATCTCCTAAGGCTTTTGTGAAAAATGGTCCCAAAATATCATCTTTAAGAATAATGCCGTAAAAGTCATGCACCATAATTTGTATATTATCAGCGTCTACTGTATCAAAAGCCATTGTGTCTCCTTAAATATTAACTGAACATTCTTCAGTCATTAACTTTTCTAACCACAATACATTTTCTGTGCTTAGACCTATTGTATTGTACATAATATCAAATTCTTTAAGATTTGTAAGTTCTTGCATCTCTTTTGGCAAGCTAGTAAGCTTGTTTTTCCATAAGGTTAACTTAGTCAGGTTTACTAGTTTACCTATGTCTTTAGGTAAGGATGTAAGTTTATTTCCACCCAGTTCTAAAACCTCAAGACTATGCAGATTTCCAAGTTCTTTTGGAAGCTGTGTTAAGCGATTTTCTGGAAGGATTAATATTTTTAACTTAGAAAGACTGCCAAGTTTAGCGTCCAAAGATACTAAATGATTACCCGCGATATAGATTTCATATAGGTTAACTAACTGTCCAATCTCAGAAGGTAGTTCAGTTAGTTTATTTCCTGAAAGATGTAGTCTTGTAAGGTTTGTTAGTTTATATAGTTCTTTAGGCAGATAGGGTAGTTGATAGCCTAAAAGATTAAGCGTTGTTAGCTCTGCTAGTTTTTGCTTATCTTTAGGTATACCTTTGAAATACCCACCCTTTTTATATGAGTCATGCTGAATCCATTTTAGATCAGGGATATCATGTGTATTTGCCCAATCTATAACTTTTTGTAGTATGGAATCTTCTATTGTATTCATGCCTTAGGCCTTGTCAAATCCAAGGATAACACCAAACAGTTTATCTTCAGTAAGACCCATCTTTGCCGATGTCATTAGATTATTATCTTGATAATATTTCACTAAGGCTTGTGGGTCTTGTCCTGTCATGGTAGCTTGGTATCCAAGAGCACCAATGACTTCTTGTTCATGAACTTCAATCCCTTCTCTTTTAGCCAAGGCTTCTACAATAAGTGACATTTTAATACTTTTTTTAGCCGCTTCACGTACAGATTCTCTAAGTTCACTGAACTTAGCCTTATCTTCCATATACTCTTTGTGTTGCTTTTCATCAAAGTCTCTAGTCTTTTCTCTTACCTTAGCATCAATTTCTTGCTCAACAATATTTGTTGGAAGGGTAAAATCAAACTTTGCAAGTAAGGCGGTAACGATCTTAGGCTTTAATTCACTCATATAAATTTGTGAAATAGCTTCCGCATTCACTTGTTCTGACATTTGATTACGAAGTGTTTGTAAGGTCGCTTCAGGCTTATTAAGAACTTTTTGAGCAAAGGCATCATCAGGTGTTATAAGCTTTTGCTCTTGAATCTCATGCAGGGTTACTACAAATTTAGCTTCTTTACCTGCTAAGTCTGCAGATGAATAGTCATCAGGAAAGTTAACAACAACATCTTTAATCTCTTTATATTTCATGCCTATAAGTTGCTCTTCAAATCCTGGAATAAACTTGTTTGAGCCTACTTTAATGTTAAACTTCTCGGCACTTCCACCTTCAAAAACTTTTCCATCAATAAAACCAGTAAAATCGATAACGGCTACATCATCTTTTTCAATTGCCTTGGGTGTATCTAAAGCCGTAAAAGGGGCTTGTTGCTTAACAAAGTCCATAAGCTTTTTTTCTACATCTTCAGCATTTGCCGTTGGCTTTGTGTACGTTGGAGCAATATCAGCATAGACTACGTCATCAACATTAATAATAGGACTTACGGCTACTTCTACTTCAAAATAAACACTATTTTCTTGTTGCTCATACTTTTTAAGTGCCGGTTGACCAAGTATCGTTGCTACATCAATTTTTGCTTCTTTAATACCTGCGTCAATAAAGTCTTTAAACACTTCTCCAGCAGCGTCTTGCTCACCGGTGTTGTCTTTGTCTTCACCTTCACCTTCTTTAGCAGGATTTTTTTCTTTATATTCGGCTACTTTAGCTTCGATGACACTGTTGTCAACATTTCCACTCATAATATAATTTATATCGTCTAACTTTTCTACATTTACTTTCACAATATTCCTTTTAGGGCTTGGTCTGTATTGACTTAGAGTTACCCTGATGTTTTAATTGCGTAATTTTAGCATTTTTGCCTAAAACTAATGCAATATAATAGATTAGATAAATAATTAAATGGTACCTTAAATACTAAATTACAAAACAAACTATATTTTATACTAAATACTAAACTAATATAAATATGATAAACTTCAATATATTTTATGTGATAAGGTTTTTATTATGAGTTTTTTTAAGAAGAATACAGAAGAAATAGACGCTCTCAAGAGCAAGAATATCGCACTTGAAGAAGAATGCGAACGTTTAAAGTTTGAATTAGAAAATGAAAAAAATAAAGTGGTTGATGTTGTTGATGATAGACAAGTAGCTATGATGAAAATAATACAAATTCTTTTAAAATCTTATAAGAGTGGTGTTGGGTTTGTTCAAGCTATTATGGAAGCGAATTTAGAAGCCTTAGAAACTTCTAATACGGTTAATAAAGAGACCGGTACCATCATTACATCGGTTCAGTCTGGGGGTGAATCTATAAATCATTCTATTAATAAAATTATAGAAGAAGCTTTGAATCTTGATAATGGAGCCAATGGACTCAATGATAGTGTTTCTTCAATAAGTGATGTTATTAATCTTATTAAAGATATTTCTGATCAAACAAATTTACTTGCATTAAATGCTGCTATCGAAGCGGCTCGAGCGGGTGAACATGGTAGAGGGTTTGCGGTTGTTGCAGATGAAGTTAGAAAACTAGCAGAAAGAACACAAAAAGCAACGAGCGAAGTTGAAATAAGTATCACACAACTTAAGCAAAATACTTCCGAAATACAAGAAATTGCACAATTATTTAGAACCACAACTACAGATATATCTGAAGCCCTAGAAAGTTTCTTTGAAGAACTTAGTAGCGTTATTTCTAATACTCAAAAAACAGCTAATACTACAACTAATATTTCTAATGAAATTGGTATTGGAAATGGTAAACTTGATCATATTCTTATGAAACTTTTAGCTTATAATGCATTTATTGAAGATGATTCACCTACTATAGGGGATTCAAATTCTTGTCGTTTTGGTAAATGGTTAAGTGTGAATAAAGAGTTCATTAAAGATGACAGCAAGACTTTAAACAGTTTAGGAAGTCATCATGATATTGTGCATCAAAAGCTTAGTATAGCAATAGAGCTTTGGAAAAATGAAAAGTATGAAGAAGCAGTTGAAACAATGACAAGTGTTGAATATTCTTCTGAGACAGCTTTTGAAGAATTATATGAAAGCTTTGTTAATCATAGAATTTAAAATTAGGTTTGAATTTGTAATGGTATTACTTAGGTGGTATGGATGACTTTTAGATAGAGAAAATATTTTTAAGGAGTTGGTTAAAGGGGATTAAATACTAAAGCCACCCAAGAGGGTGACTTGAAATGATGGCTGAAGACTACTCTTCGTGACCAGCCATTTCCATTGTGATACAGTTACGATCAAGCATGTCAGTACAAACGTATACACATAGTGCACAGCCTTTACATCTGTCTTCATCAACCCAAGAAGTGTTACCTTCTTTATCGAACATAAGCGTATTTGCTTCTGGACAATATAATGTACAAGTATTACACTTGTACTCCGCACACATATCTTTGTTTACTTTTGCAACATAATACATTTATAGCTCCCTTATACTTTTAGTCTAACGATTAACTCGCTACCAGTAATATCAACTTGATCAGCTAATGCAAAAGTGTTATTAATAACATCCATGTTAGCTTGTAGAAGTTGTTCTTTTTTCTTGAATTTTTTCTCGATAGCTGAATCTAGAGCAGCAGTACCACCAGAAGCAACAAAAGAGTTTCCAAGGAAACGTTCTCTTACTGCAACTTCGATATTCTCTGTAGATACAAGCTTAGTAAGACCAAATAACATACCCATCATTGCCATGTTAGTTGCAAGTTCAGTACCAGCAATTTTCTTAGCAAGACCGTTTGCATCAAATTGAACAACAGTTGCATTTAAGTCATTAAGAACTTTTTCATCTTCTTCAGTAAGAACATCAAAGTCCGTATTGATGATGATAAGTGAATTCGGCTTAAGACCTGTGTAAAATGGCATAGTGTATGACTTACCATGAGTTACAACTTGTGAGTGGTAAATCAGGATAATATCTGGGTAAATTACTTCACCTACTTCATAAATAGGCTGAGTAGAAGCACGTACATATGCTTCAACAGGTGCCATTCTCTTCTCAGAACCAAAAAATGGAACTAGAGAAGCAAATTTACCTGCATTATCCATAGCTGCACCAAGGATGTGAGCAGTTGTAACAACACCCTGTCCACCTAGTCCAGAAATTCTAATGTTATAACGTTCAATTTTTTTCTTT
>NZ_JAEMVE010000035.1 GCF_029216045.1 Sulfurimonas sp. MAG313
CACTCTTAAGACATAAGTGCTGAACGCTCTCAAGTACTTCCATTGGATTCATTGCTTCATATCTTAACTGTGCTAATTCTTTTGTACAGGCTGCTATTTCATGTATCCATCCATTCGCTTCTGCTTCTTTTAAATGAGCTTGTGTAATACTCATGCACTTTAGTTTCATTTGAGTTACAACTTGTAGTTTAAATAATTTTATCATATTTGGCTCCTTACATTGTCTTATTTTACTATGTTTATTCTAATATTACTTTATTAAAAAAAGCTAATTTTCGTTTATTGGCTATTGTGAAATTTTGGTTGGGCGAAGAGAATGACCTTTTTCTGAATTTATCTTGGCAACTTACGTAGCCTCACAAGATATAGCCTTTGAGTATGAAGAAGATATGCCTTTAAAAGTTTTGTGTTTTGATTGTTCACTTGGAACAATACAAGGAGATGTGTTTTAAAAAATAGAAGACTTGGTCTGAGTCGTAAAAAACTCCAAAATCTTCATGCCTCTATATGAGTTTCCTTTTGCATTGAGTCTTGGACTCCAAAGGGCAATGGTGTATTTTTCGGGGTGAATGGCGACTATGCCTCCTCCTACTCCTGACTTGCCCGGTAAACCTACCTTAAAAGAAAACTCTCCAGCCTCATCATAAAACCCACATAACTGCATAATGGCGTTAATCCGTTTGGCTCGGCTTGGAGTCACAACCTCTTCATTGTTTAGGGGATTGATGCCGTTTGAGCTTAGATAACTCATGGCCTGAGCAAGCTGTGCACAGGACATCTCAATGGAGCAAAGATGAAAATAAAAGTCTAAGACCTCGTGTACTTCATTTTTGATATTTCCATAGGACTTCATAAAGTTAACCATAGCAGCATTTCTAAAGCCATGTTCTTTTTCAGATAAGGCAATACGCTCACAATAATTTATAGTGTCATTTCCAACAAGTTTTCTAACAAAATGTATAAACTCTTCTTTGGGTTTGTTGAGATGAGAAACTAAGACATCACAAATTAGAAGCGCGCCTGCGTTAATAAAAGGGTTTCGTGGGATACCATGTTCAAGTTCAAGCTGAGAAAGTGAGTTAAAGGCATTTCCTGAAGGTTCCACTCCTACTCTTTCCCAAAGAGAAGGACCTTCTAAGCGAAAGGCCATAGACAGAGATAAAACCTTAGCAATACTTTGTATGGAAAACTTTTCTTGTGAATCCCCATAATCAAAGTGTTGATTGTCCGAGGTAATAAGATGAATACCAAATTTCTTAGGATTTACCTTTGATAGCTCAGGAATATAAGAAGCTACCTCTCCATAATTTTCAAGTTGTTTTATTTGTGTGCTGAGTTGAGAAAAAACCTTCTGGAAATCTAAAGAATCTTGTGTTGGCATAGTATCTCCTCCTTTTTTAGTATTATGATACCTTTGATTACTTGATATTAAGATGCTAAGGGTTATACTTTTAAAAAAATATTTCCAAGCAAGGACACTCATAAAAGATTTTAGTTATTATAATCCAACAAAAATAGAGTTTGGTAAGGGTAAAGAAAAAGAAATTGGCCGTTATATTAAAGAAGCTGGAATTACTAAGGTTCTTTTTGCATATGGAATGGGAAGTATCAAAAAAAGTGGTTTGTATGATGAGACACTAGCATCTTTAAACAAGTATGGTATTGAGTATGTTGAACTTGATAACATTGTTAGTAATCCTCTTTTATCTAGGGTTAATGATGGGGTTAAACTTGCCAAAGAGACAAAGGTCCAAGCTGTTCTTGGCGTAGGCGGTGGCTCGGTTGTCGATTCTGTTAAGGCGATTGCTATTGGTGCCTTATATGAGGGAGATGTTTGGGACTTTTTTACAAACAAGAAGCCTGTTGAAAAAGCACTTCGTGTATTTACGGTTATGACACTCGCGGCAACTGCTAGTGAGATGAATGGAAATACTGTTATCACGCATGATGAGACTAAGCAAAAACTTTCTATTCAGTCTGTAGTGGTTAATCCTGTTCTTTCAGTCATTAATCCTGATTTAATGGCGTCTGTATCTAAGGACTATCTTGCTTATTCAGCGGTTGACGCGATTGCTCATAGTATTGAGATATATTTTACTGCCTCATATCACGCTAACTTCAACTCAAGACTAGTAGAGTCTATCATTAAGTCAATGATGGAAACTACGCAAATTCTTATTAAAGAACCGGATAATTATGATGCAAGAGGTGAGTTTGCTTGGATAGCGACTCAGGCTTTAAATGGTTTGACTCCAGCAGGTACACAGGGGGGAAGCTTTCCAAATCATATGATAGAACATGCTCTTTCTGCCCTTTATAATGTAGCTCATGGAGCAGGTCTTTCTGTTGTTATTCCTGCTTGGATGAAATGGTATAAAAACCAAAATCTTCCTATGTTTGAAAGATTTGCAAAAGAAATATTTGGTTTAAGTACAGCTGATGAAGGTATAGCAGCCTTAGAAAATTGGTTTGAAAAGATTGGTTCTCCCATTACATTAGAAGGCTTAAATATTCCAAAAAATGGGATAGAATCCTTGGCTGAAAATGCTTATGAAGTAGGAAAAGTATGGGGCCTAGCTGAGGCGTACTCAGTAGAAACTATCAAAGAAATTTTAAATAAAGCATAAAGGAAAAAAATGTCAACACCGTTAACGATAGTAGCACATATTCAAGCTGTTCAAGGCCAAGGTGATTTCGTAAAAAAAGAACTTTTAAAGCTTATTGAGCCGACCTTAAAAGAGAAGGGTTGTATTCAGTATGACCTTCAAAATGAAAACAATAACCCTGAGCAGTTTTTATTTTTTGAGATTTGGGAAAATAGAGAATTATGGCAAGACCATATGCAAACACCACATATCTTAGAATTTATCGACACAATAGAAGACTACTTAGAAAACTTCTCTGTGCAAGAGATGACAAAAATTTCTTAATATTTAACATAAAAAGGATCAACAATGACAAACGAATTTAGTAAGGCAATGGACTTTAGACACGCATGTAAGGTATTTGATGATACTAAGACAATCTCAGATGAAGACATGAAGTTTATCTTAGAAGCAGGACGAAAATCACCTTCTTCTTTTGGTATGGAAGCATGGAAGTTTTTAGTGATTACTAATGAAGACTTAAAGGCAAAGCTTAAACCTGCATGTTGGGATCAAATACAGATGACTTCGTGCTCCCATCTTGTTATTGTGTTAGCAGGAATAGATAGTGTTAAGGTAGCTACAGGAATTCCTAAACAGCGTTTTGAAAGAACAGGAATGCCAGCTGAGCAATTAGAGTTTTATCTTGGTATGTACGCCGGCCATTTAGATAATGTTTTGAGTTCTGATGAAAATATTTATTCATGGACAGTAAGACAGACCTATATTGCTACGGGTAATATGATGACAGCCGCCGCATTTATAGGAATTGATTCTTGTCCTATTGAAGGTTTTGATAAAGGCGCGGTTGAAAAAATATTAAATCTAGACACATCTAAGTTTCAATTAGCTACGGTACTTCCTTTTGGATACAGACTCAATGAACAATCCACTCAGTACAGAGAAGCTTTTGAAGATATTGTTGAGTTTGTCAAATAAGACAGTTTTAGTCTAGGGTTGTGTCTTTATATGCTTTTTATTAAAGCATATAAAAGATAATTGTTAAATAGATTGAGACTTTAAATGATAGGCTTCAGCTACTTCTGTATTAAAAGCATCTGTAAATATTTTTAATAATTCTTCATCATCATCTTCATCATAATGATAGCTCACAAATCCAAAGAAGTCTTCAAGGCTAATTTCATATTCAAGCATCTTATCTATTGCCTTGCTTTTCTTATCTGTAAAAAAGAGACCAGCTATTTCTTCTCCTTGATAAGTATATTTGTCATGAGTAATCTCAATAAAACATTTTTGTTTATGTAGCAAAGCCTCTAGCCTATCAATTTCATCCCCTTGTTCTTGTGTGGCTGATCCACTTTTTAAAATAACCATAATTATACTTTGCATTTCTTCTAGTAATTTTGCTTGTTCACTCATATGTGTATCCTTCATTTTGTGAGGTGGTATTATATCTTTTTTAAATTTACTCAAAACTTTATAGATAAATAAAAGCTTAACTCAAAGGTATTATCATCGGATAAATACTTGTTTTTTGTATAAATGGCGTAAGGGGGTTTAGTGGTGGTTTCATAATCACTATTAGGCAACCACTCATTATAAAGCCAATGCATAAACTTTAAAAAATCCCCATCCATTCCTTTTATATCAAACCTAGCATAGACACCATCTGAAATATTAAATTTTGGTAATCTTTGGCTTTGAGGGATATCTTGATCTTTAACTTCTATACACGCTACATATTGGCATTCATCTAAATGGGTAACTACAGGGTTGTCATGAAAGAGGGCAATATGTTTGTACTCAGTTATATTATTACTGTACATCCAAGTTTGAATTTTTTGCCAAGTTTGTTTCACATCATTCGTGTATCCATTATGTCTTATGTAATAGGTCTCAATAGAGGGCATTTTTACTATGCTAGCCTCAAGGTTTGTAAAGCTAGCATTAGAGGCTTTCGCTTTGATAGATTCTTCAAGTATCTTATTTGAGTATTTTTTATAACCACCCTTTCTCCACTGAGTAGGTGTGACAAGAAACCTTTCTTTAAAGACTCTAATAAAAGAAGTTTGAGAACTGTATCCACACAAGGAGGCTATTTCTGTGATGGTGGAATATTTATTTGTGAGTAAGAGAGAAGAGGCCTTTTGTAGTCGTATAGACTTAATGCTTTGATAAATATTTCTTCCAAAAATTTCTTTAAAAATCTTATGCATATAGAACTTGCTTATGTTAAAGCTTTGTGCCAGTTCATCCATATTGATATCAGTATCAACATTAGTATAGATATAAAACAATATATCGTTAGAAATCTTTGTTTTTTTATTTAGGGTTTCTCGTTTCATAATGCCCACAGTATAGCAAAAAAAGGGAATAATATCATTAATTGTAAGATAATAAGACAAAAATAGATGATAAAAAGAACAAAAATAGATAATATTTAGTACAAAATAAGTGTAGAGATATCTTTTGAAAGAGACTAAAATTCTGCATACTAAAATTTATTGCTAGGTTTGAAAAAAATTTCAAAGCTTTCAACAGGAGTACGACCATGAATAAAATATCAAAAGTTTTAATTGCGAACAGAGGCGAGATTGCTCTAAGAATTATTAGAGCATGTAAAGAGTTAGAGATCACGAGTGTTGTTGTGTTTTCTGAGGTTGATGTGGATGGAGTATGGGTTAGAAAAGCTGATGAATGTTACCCTGTTATGGGAAATCCAGTTGAGGCATATTTAAATTATGAGCGTATTATCTCTATTGCTAAAAAATCAGACTGTAATGCCATTCATCCAGGGTATGGTTTTTTATCTGAGAGTGCTGAGTTTGCACAAGCATGTGCGGATAATGATATCATTTTTATCGGACCAAAACCGGCACACATAGAGCTTTTTGGCGATAAAATGGCTTCTAAGGTGGCTATGAAAAAGATTGGTGTCCCTGTACTTGAAGGTACCGATACTCCTGTGATAAGTAAAGAAGAAGGCGAAAGAATTGCTACTGAAATAGGCTTTCCTATCATCATAAAAGCCGCTTTTGGTGGGGGTGGTCGTGGTATGAGAATTGTTAAAAAGGCCAAAGAGTTTTCTAAAATGTTTGATTCTGCAACCAATGAATCTATGAAATATTTTGGACGAGATGAGGTCTTTATAGAAAAATATGTTGAAAACCCTCGTCATATTGAAGTACAAGTGATCGCAGACAGCCACGGAAATGTGGTGCATTTAGGTGAACGAGATTGTTCTATACAAAGACGACATCAAAAAGTGATAGAAATTTCTCCTTCTCCTTTGTTAAGTGATGAGGTGCGAAAAGAAATTTATAGAGTTTCAACAAAGGCTATGTTTAAGTTAGGTTATGAAAGTGTAGGAACGGTTGAATTTTTAGTCTCTGAAGATGATAGCATTTATTTTATTGAGATGAACACGAGAGTTCAGGTAGAACACCCTGTAACTGAAGTTATCTCTGGGGTGGATATTATTCAAAGAATGATAGAAATTGCTGATGGAGATAAGCTTCAGTTTTTACAAGAAGAGATAAACCTACGTGGGTATGCCATAGAGTTTAGAATCAACTCAGAAGACCCTCAAAATAATTTTATGCCTTCATGTGGAACGATTAAAAACTACTTAACTCCAGGTGGACCAGGTGTTCGGATAGATTCTGCCTTGTATGAAGGTTACGCTATTCCTCCTCACTATGATTCTATGATTGGAAAATTGATTGTTTCTGCTCTTACTTGGGAGGGTGTGGTTAAAAAAGCAAGACGTGCACTTGATGAGTATAACATTGAAGGTCTTACTACTAATATTTCTCTTCATAGAGAAATTGTTCGAGATGTGGACTTTAAAGCGGGAAGATTCAATACAGGCTTTTTAGATTCTAAAATGGACAAGTTTAGTCTTTCAGCAAAATCTTCTTTAGCAGATGAAAAAGAAAAAATATCTTTTTTAAGCAAGATGATTGATACCATTAAAAAGAATAAATTAACAACAAGGAACTAAGATGACTATGATCCCAAGAAACTATCTTGTTAATGATAATTGCAGTGAGAGAATAAAGCCAAATTTACTTAGAGATGTGAAAACTGAGGCCTTGTTAGTCTTAGTAAGAACCGCACTTGAACGGTATTTTGGTGAACTAGATAAGGTTAACGCTCAAACAACAATAGAGCAAGATGAAAATGCTGCTTATGTTTATGAAGTCTTACAAAAACTACTTGAAAATCTTCAAAAACATGTGGTAAATGTGGATTATTTAATCAACTTAGTTAATCAATCAAACACCCGCCCTGAAATAAGAAGCTTACGTAAGATGGAAGAACCACTTATGAATTATTATGACATTATGGCTCAGCAGGTGAAAAACCATTATAAGGGACAATTTGTTTATTTACCTGTGTTTTTAGTGATTTGTATCTTAGCAGAATGGATTTTGGGTGAAGAAAAATCTACACATATGTACCCATTTTTAGATGAGATTGATTTTTTAGAATTGATGGGAAAATTTGAAGAAAATAGAGAATCTTTTTTCCAAGATGACACCTGTAGAATTAGTGAAATTCATGAACTGTCTTTTAAAATGATTCAAAAGTTAAAAAGTTATAAATATGAAGTGAATAAACGTCGTGTTTCAAAAACGAGAAAGAAAAAGTAATAGATAGGTATTAGGAGTTACACAATGAACATTGATATTATAATGCAAAACATGCTCAACCCACCGGTATTATTCTTTTTTTTAGGAATGATGGCGGTTTTTATGAAGTCAGACCTTACCATCCCCCAACCCTTACCAAAGTTATTTTCTTTATACTTACTTATTGCTATTGGTTTACATGGTGGGTATGAATTGTCTCAAAGTGGCTTAGACTTTTATATTTTTAAGGCATTAGCCCTTGCGGTGTTTATGTCAATTCTTGTGCCTATGTACAGTTTCTTTATACTTCGAACCAAGATTGATATTTATAATGCCATCGCAATTGCAGCGACCTTTGGTTCCATTAGTGCGGTTACCTTTATCACCGGAATCACCTACCTTCAAACCGTTGGTGTTGAGTATGGAGGTTTTATGGTGGCGTCTATGGCGCTTATGGAATCACCTGCTATTGTGATCGGTCTAGTATTTGCAGCGATTTTTGCAAAAGACCCTAAGAATAAAGAAAAAACGGATTGGCTGGAAATTTTAAGAGAAGCCTTTTTAAATCCTTCAGTTTTTTTACTTGTGGGTGCACTTATAATTGGTATTTCTACAGGGGAAAAAGGTTGGCATTCTATGGAACCACTTTTTGGAACCTTGTTTAAAGGATTTCTTGCCTTTTTCCTCTTAGATATGGGTCTGGTTGCGGCAAGAAAGATTCATGAACTAAAAAAGGTGGGCTTTTTTCTTATTGCCTTTGCTCTTATTATGCCTATGATAAATGCTTCTGTGGCCATAGGATTCGCGTATTTCTTTGAGATAGCAAAAGGAGATGCCTTTCTCTTAGCCTTATTAAGTGCAAGTGCTTCATATATCGCCGTTCCTGCTGCGATGAGGCTTTCGGTACCACAAGCAAATCCGGGTATTTATTTGCCTTTGAGTTTGGCTGTGACCTTTCCGTTTAACATATCCTTAGGGATACCGTTGTACTATTTTATAATCACAATGATTTGGGGGTAATTTTATGAAAAAAATGAAAAAAGTTGAATTTATTATCGAGGCTGTGTATACAAACCGTTTATTAGATCTTTTTAAAAAGCATAGCATCAGTGGTTATACCATTGTTAAAGATATAGAAGGCTGTGGTGGTCATGGTTTAAGAACGACGGATGATCTTATGGATATCTTAAGTAATGTTTATGTATTTACCGTTTGTGATGAGTCTGTTTATATAGAAATGCAAGAAGATATACGTGCCTTTTTAAGCCGGTATGGTGGGAAGTGTATGCTTATAGATATTATGTTGCTTTTAGGTGAAGATTAAGTTTTAATGCGGGTGTTTGCTTGAAAAAGATATACTTCTTATATTACTTTAGCAACTAAATACCTAAATATTTCGGTATTTAGTTGGTAGCATAATAACATAACATAAAGAGAAGACTATGGATAAAGACTTTAACTATTCTAATTTAAAACTAGGTATTATTGGTGGGGGACAGCTAGGAAAAATCATGTCTCAAAAAGCAAAAAAAATGGGCTTTCATGTGACTATTTTAGACCCAACTTTTAACTGCCCTGCGGCTCAAGTTTCTGATAAACATATCATGGGTGGTTTTCATGACTCTGCCTTGCTTGAACAACTTGTTCAAGAAACCGATGTGACGACTTTTGAATTAGAACACGTGGACACAACTATCTTAAAAGAGCTTTTTGATAATGGCCACCGCATTCATCCTTCTCCTTATATCATTGAACTTATCCAAAACAAATACAAGCAAAAAAAGCTCTTAGCCGATAATGGCATAGCCATCCCTGCGTATAAAGATGTTAAAACGGATGAAGACTTAAAAGCCTTTGGTTTTCCAGTTATTCAAAAAGCAAAATTTGGTGGGTATGATGGTAAAGGTGTGCAAATGCTTAAAAGCGAAGCGGACTTAGATAAGCGCATTACACAAGAATCTTTTATAGAAGAACTCGTAGATATTGATAAAGAATTAGCGGTGATTGTGGCTAGAAATATAGAAGGCGAAACCAAATGTTACCCTGTGGTTGAAATGCTTTTTGATGAGAGAGTAAACATCTGTGATAGTGTTATAGCTCCCGCTAGAATCTCTAAAGAAATTGAAAAAACATCTATAGAACTTTCTGTTAAATCCATAAAAGCCTTAAAAGGTGTTGGAATTTTTGCCGTTGAGTTGTTTTTAACTAAGAGTGGCGATATTTTAGTAAATGAGATTGCTCCACGACCTCATAACTCAGGTCATTATACTATTGAAGCCTGTGCAACATCCCAATTTGAACAAATCATAAGAGCGGTGACCAATCTCCCTTTAGGCTCAACTAAGCTTCTTTCTCCTGCGGTTATGATAAACGTACTTGGAGAAGAGGGGTATGCGGGCGAGCCATTTATAGAAGGCATACACGATGCTTTAGAAATCCCTGAATTGTCGTTTCATTTTTATGGAAAAACTTATACGAAGCCTTTTAGAAAGATGGGCCACATGACAGTATTGGCAGATGATATTGACACGGCCTTAGAAAAAGCTATGAAAGCAAAAAAAATTTTAAAAATTAAAGGAAGTAAAAAAATATGAGTAAAGCATTAGTTGGAATTATTATGGGGTCAGATTCAGACCTACCTGTTATGCGCGCGGCCATTGAAATGTGTGAAGAATTTGAAATTGAGTACGAGGTAGACATTGTTTCTGCACATAGAACACCTGAAAAACTTGTTGAATATTCTAAGAGTGCTGAAGACAGAGGCTTAAAGGTTATTATTGCCGGAGCTGGTGGAGCTGCGCATTTACCTGGTATGGTTGCTTCTATGAGTGTGTTGCCTGTGATTGGTGTACCTGTTAGAAGTTCTTCTTTAGATGGAATGGACTCTTTACTTTCTATAGTACAAATGCCAGGTGGTGTTCCTGTTGCAACAGTCGCTATTAATGGTGCAAAAAACGCAGGTATCTTAGCAGCACAAATGATTGGAACAGGCGACAGTGAACTTAGAAAAAAGGTTGCAAACTATAAAATTAAAATAAAAACAGAAGTAGAAATAAAAGTAGAAAATCTCAATAAACTTGAATACAAAGACTATTTAAAAAAGATGGGTAAATAAGCTTAAAGAACAGCATGTTCTTAATCCACATATTACACGAATTAATTTTATAATTTTACATTTCAAAAGGCTTCTAAATAAGACAAAGGGTAAACATTAACTGGAATTAGCTATTGGTCTAATAAACTATTCAAAACTAGTAGGACAGCATTATAAAGAGGAATCTTGTTTTGTAGTATAGATAAAGATAGGGTTCGAATCTCAGGGAGAGTGTTTTATATTTAGAGGTGCCCTAATGTTATTACAACACCAAGAGGTAAAGTTTGGACAGGTATTTTAAGATGCTATTATCCAAAGAATAAAGATGAGACTTTTACTTATGCAGACAAAATAACAGCAGAAATGGGAAAACAATTCGCTCAATAAAAAGCTAATAAAAACGAGGAATGAAATATTTTACCCATGGGCGGGTAAAATATTAAAAATAGTGTAGGTGCTCAATTTTCAAAAAAATCTTATCTTTAATATCCGCTTACCCTGCCTATCTTTAGAACACTCCATTAATTAAGTATTATTTTATCGCTTTAATTTATTTGAATAACAAGAGTATAGAAATATTATGCTATTATCGCGAAAATATTTATTTTTATATAAAAAGGATAGAAAATGCAAACTGGAAAAGTATTAAAATTATATATGACAATGCCCGATATGGTACGTGTAGGCCACCGTATGGCAGTGGATGACTTTGACTGTGATGATAATGGTATTGTTGGAAGTCGTGATTATGATGATGGTGTTGACAAGCCTATTGTTCTGGTTTGTAAAAAGACATATGACCTTATTGAAGAAGCAGAACTTGTTATTGGTGATGGGCTTATGATGGAAGATATATATGTAGATGTTGATCTTTATCATCTTAACGCAGGTTCTATTATTTCCATTGGTGAGGCAGAATTTGAAGTAACAGGCCCTTGTGAAGCGTATCGTTATTTATATGCGATTGCTCCTGAAATTCCTGAACTTATTGCGGGTCAACGTGGTCTTCTTTTAGAGCCTGTTGATTACAGCACTGTCTTAGTAGGAAATGAAGTAAAAGTGATTAAAGAGGCGTAAATATGAAAAAAATAGGCCTTAGTATAGACTACAGCGACATCTGTAAAGACTATAATACATCATATTTAGACAGAGACAACCTAGACCCAGCAACTAAAAAGTGCATGAAACAAGTACTTTTATGGAGCGAAGATTTTCTCGTAGAATTATTAGATAATTATGGTTCAAAACTTCATCACCTAAGTTCAGATGTTCCCGTAAGCATAGACAAGGTCTCATCAAAAAGATTTTTATTTTACTCTCTTGAAAAAGAGATTACCTTACAAAGTTATGTGATTCAAAAAGATTATAAACAGTATGAGTCATTAAGTGCTTGGGAAGCAGAGACTAGCGATACTATTTTGATACAAAATGATGAGGATGGTGGATGCGTTTATGTTTTCTTTAATGAGGATTCTACTGTCAAAGAGTGGATAAGTACAAAACTCAAAGACTTCTCTTTAGAAGACGCAGTATTTGAAGCTAGATAAGACTAGAGAGTTGTTTTAACTCTCCTAAGGACACTACTTATTTCCACAAACCATTGACTTGTTTATAAATTCGTTTCACATAACTTGGCTTTAGACCGGCTATGTAAATCTCTTCAAGTTCTTCTTCAATTTCATTTTTTTTGATGCCTATAAGCACTTCCCACTTTTTAACTAAGATAAGTTTTACTTCTGATTCAAAGTTGGCCTCATAATCAGGGAAGGCAGATTCAAAGGCTTTTACAATCTCTATGAACTCAGTTTTTTTAATAAGGTCTAATTGTTCTTGAGGACGTAGTTGTTTAACTTCTACATTATGAGTCCATGCTGTTACCAGAGTTTGTTTAAATTCAGCCTCATAATCTCTTCTCACTTCAGGGAACTCTTGTCTTAAGGCACTTGCAATATCTTTTAAGTCATTGGCTCTTACAATAGCCATTTCTTTCTCAAATAGTTCTAGTTCTTGCTCATACTCATAGGCATCAATATACATCTTGGCGAGTTCTTTTTCTTTTTCGCTATTTACATTAACTTTCTTTTTTTTAGAAGCCGCTTGTTCTTTCATCATTTGTTCTAAAGGGTCTAGGTCATCTTCGTCTTCATCGTTATCTAAAAGAGAAGCCTTAAGCTCTTCCATTTGTATTTCCATATATAGTTTTTTACTCTCATCAGCCATGCTACTTACCCTATATTTTTTTCGAATTTTAGCATTTTTATGTAGTGATTCTTAATTAAACATATAAACTTATTTCAATTTATAATGTTTAGCTAAAGAATAGGTGCCCATAAGACATATTATTTCAACAATATGATGAGAATACTTTAGCCAGTTATCTTAAAGATACACTAAAAAAACTCGTACACATAGGCTACACTGGTATCTTTGATGAGGACCTTATGTTCAGTTCACTTTATAATACATTGAGTGGTTTAGCTCCTCATGTCCAGTATATGCCTTTAACGCATGGCTATCTTGAAAAAACATCTCAAAATTTAGCAAACTTAATCATTTTTTCTTTAGAACGTTTATGGAAGAGATTGATTCACGTCAATATGGGGCGCAATAATTACTTTGCTATAAAGATATAGTTATTTACAACTTTATAACACGAAACTAAACTGAAAAATTTAGTCTCATTATAATTTATTTATAATAGAATTTAAGAGACGTGGCAGTATTGCCATCTTAGAGCAAACTAGTGGTATTTTCTAGTTTGCTCTAGGATGGCAATAATGTCTAAACCATTAGGGTATTAAATTGACATATTAATTTAGTATCGCAATAATTATAGGACACCTCTAAAAACCCTATATTATGAGGAATTATTATGCAAAAAGAAACAAAAGAAAAACTAGACGAAGTTGTGGCACTTTTAAATGATCCTGATGAAACAGTAATGGACAAGGAAATCATTAAAAAATTGGAAAAGATTTTGTATGTGCTTAAAAATCCAGATGAACTTGGTAAAGAACAAAAAGCACTTAGTGAAAAGATGCAAAAAATTGTTACACTTGTTGATAATGCAATCATTGACGTTGAAGTTGATGTTGAATACTGTATACCAGGGCTTGAAACAACGACTGGAACCTGTGATGTAAACAATAATGCTTATATATTATTGACCTATAGTGAAGATGAATATACAACCCGTACCCGTAAAATTAGTTTGGGCAAAACAGCCTTACAAAGTTCACTTGAAGACTTAACCAAACATGTTGTTTTGGCGATTGAAGAGTTTAAAGATGAAATGGATGATATTAAGATGGGCTAAACCATCTTTTATAAGAGGTGCCCATAATATTATTTTAGGAGAAATTATCATGCAAAGAGAAATTAAAGAGAAGTTGGAAGAAGTAGTCTCTCTTCTTAATGATCCAGAAGAAACAGTAATGGATAAAGAAATAAAAGAGAAACTTGAAAAAATTCTCGTCCTTCTTAATGATCCCAAAGAAATTTCAATGGCAAAAGAAGAACTAAAGCAAAGATTAGACAAGGTGGTAGAACTTGTGACTAAAGCCAGCGTTGATCCTGATATTGACATTGAGTATTTTAATGAATCGGATAATCCACATATTTTAGTGACCTATGTTGTCAGTGAGTACAATAAACCTACACGAAAAATTACTTTAAAAGATACGGTTCTAAGTAGAAACTCACCTGAAGATTTAGCAAATCAAATTACCTTTGCCATAGAAGAATTTAAAGGCGATATCGATTCTGTTGGGATGGGTTAGGCCCCTGTCTTAAGCTAGAACCCTAGTGAAGACATAATGTCAATACTTATAGTTACTAGGAATTTAGGTCTTAATGATGGCAATACTTATGGTAAAAGGTTGATGTATAAGTGGCTTCAAGAGGTTAAGGCTTTCTGTTTATATTTAAATCCATTGTGTCGTACTGAAATATTAATTTTCCCCATTCCTTTCTTAAATTAATCAATTACTTTAAAAACAACAGTAAATATAAATTTTTTATTGTTTATTTCTATTTCTTATACTAGCCTTATTTTAAAATATAATTTTTTTTTATATAATTTTTACATTATTTTTACACTTCTAAGATAAAATCATTTGGAATTACCGCTAGATAGTGAAATGTTGGCTTATTTAGTAGGCTTAGCAGTTTTCTTAATCGGTATCTTCAAATGCATTAGTGTGCATTTGAAGATACCGATTGGAATATGAATCTGGTGTTGTTAATATGGTGTGAGGTGATGGTAAGGGGAATTACCATCAATGTTTGTAAATAAGGTGTAATTATAATAATTATAAGAAAATTATACATTGTTTACATTAATTCTAGATTAAATAAGGAAATTAATGAAAAAGTTCAATACAATTAAAATCGCTGCAGCAGCAGCCGCAAGTTTACTACTTATGACAGATGCGTCAGGATATACACTTAAGAAAAGAGTTGGAAATACTGACACTAAGCTTAAAATTTATGGTTTCGGTCAACTTCAAGCTCAAGGTGGAGATGGTGTAATTGGTCCAAATCAAGAGGCTAAGGTTGCATTTAGAGCACAGCGTATTCGTATGGGTTGGAACTACATGGCTGGTCCTCTTCGTGCAAAACTTTTTATGGACTTTAATGAGTTAAATAAAGAACTTAAAGGTGGTGGAAGTAACTCTGGTATGGATCCAGTTGATGGTTCGACATATACACCTGGAAGAAATGGTGTTAAAGACGATGGTGTAGGTATGCCAAGTTATATTAAAGATGCTTTTATTTCTTATAAGGTAGATGATGCATTAACATTTAAACTAGGTCTTATCAAAATGCCTCACGGTATGAGTTTTACAATCCCAGGATGGAATCTTGATATTGTTGAACGTTCTTTTGACAAAAAACTTGCAATGGAAAGAAATACAGGTATTATGATGTCTGGACGTGATATTGGTTTTGGAAACAATGCTAAGGTGAACGGTTATGAAATGGGTCACGAACGTCCAATGAAAGGTTTCGGTTATGATCTTCAAATCGCTAACCAATCAGGTCGTTCTGCTTCTGTAAAAGGGGCTAAGGTCGGTGATGCAAATGCCTATGCTGCTCGTGTTAGTTTTGACTGGACAGAATTATTTCACACAGAACTTTCTTATGCTCTATCTGAAAGAGCCGGTGGTCTTGGTAATATAACAGATGATCAAGATTATAAGTCTCTAAACTTTGGTATAGATTCTCACTTTGGAGAAGCAAGTGTTAAGTTTGAGATGTATGATTCTCAAAACATTAAAGGTAAAAGTGGCTGGGATGAATCAACGTATGCATTAACTGCTGCATATTATGTAACAGATACTATTGAATTAGCTGGTAAGCATGTTCTTGCTAATGCTGAGAAAGGTGGAGTTAAGACTGACCTTTCAAATACATACCTTGGTTTTAACTACTATATAGCTGCATTTGATAACAAGATGGATCGTGGATCTAAGCGTAAGCGTAATGCTCACCGTATGCAAGTGAACTACGTTATAGCTTCTGGTGATAAAACTGGTTCAGCTACTCCATTTAATGGTATTGGTGGTGTAAAAAGTGACAAGTGGGTTATCCAGTATCAGTACAAATTCTAGAAAACTCTAAAACTAGAAGTCCTTAAAGGCTTCTACTGATTGTAAAGCTCAAATATTCTATACTATTTTTTTAAATAGTATAGAGGTATAAATAAATTAACAACTCTCTCAAAATTTTACTCTATATTTCAGTATCTAAAAATTAAATGCACTAAATCTTAGCGTACTATATAAATTATTATAGTTTAGATTGTATACTTAATGAAACTTTCTCTTACCAGTCATCCTCATCATCTATGCCAAGGTTATCTATAAACTGTTCAGCTAGGATAGTAGCTTTTTTATAATACTTGTCTGCTATTTCTTGAGTATATAATCTATAAACGACTTCTTTAA